>NZ_JBFTLQ010000001.1:0-294848 GCF_056396525.1 Cupriavidus sp. 05T41 | reverse complement strand
GGCCAGCAGCGCGGCCTGCGCCTCGCGGTCGTGGCGGCTGACGGCGTTGTCGCCGGCGGCCGCGGCCAGGCGCGCGGCCTTGTCCAGCAGCGCCACCTTGTCGCCGAAGCCGTCGCGGTAGATGCCGGAGATGGTGAACAGCACGTTGACACGCGGGCGGCCAAGCTGCGCATCGGGAATCAGCCGCACGTCCTCGACCACGCCGCGCGCGTTCCACACCGGCTCCACGCCCATCAGGTAGAGCGCCTCGCTTTCCATCGCGCCCTGGTGGCGCTCGGTCTCGCCGTAGAACAGCACCATCGAGACCTGCTCGGGCGCCGCGCCGGTTTCGGCCTGGTAGCGCGCCAGCGTCTGCCGCGCCAGCATCTTGCCGACTTCCCACGCGGCCGGCGTGGGGATGAAGGCACCGTCGAAGGCATGCAGGTTGCGCCCGGTGGGCAGGCCCTGCGGCGTGCGCACCGGATCGCCGAGCGGCGCGGTCGGCAGGTAGCGGCCCGCGAGCACCGTCACCAGGCCGTCAAGTTCGCTCCGCGGTGAGGCGCGCAGGCCGGCCAGCCATGCGCGCGCCGCGGCCAGCGCGGCCTTTGCCTTGTCCGCCAGCGGCGGCGTCAGGTCCGCCAGATCCGGCTCGCGCCCGTCGAGCAGCGCGCCGGCCCAGTTCGCCAACGGGTCATGGCCCAGGCGTTTGCGCTCGCCGGCGTCGAACGCGCTTTCCAGCACGGTAGCCAGCGCCTGCCGCTGGAAATCCGCTGGCGGCAGTTCGCCCAGCACATGGATGCCTTGCGGCATCGGCTCGGCTTCCACCTTGTGCAGGAACCGGTGGATCACCGGCTCGACCTGTTCCCATGGCGCGGCGAGGTCCACGCCGAGCTGGCGGTCCAGGCCCAGCGCGCGGATCTGCGCCAGTGCCTGCAGGCGGTATTGTTCGGCCAGCGCGGGTGCGCTGTCGGCGGTGGCTTCCTGCTGCTCGATCACCTCGTCGAGCTTCGCCAGCGCGGCCGGCATGCCGGCGCGGGTCAGCAGCGGGGTCAGGTGGCTGACCAGCACGGCGGCGCTGCGGCGCTTGGCCTGTATGGCCTCGCCGCCGCCGTCCTGGATGTAGTAGTAGGCGTTGGGCAGGTCGCCCAGCAGCACTTCGGCGCTGTCGTCGCCGGCCTGCCCCACCTGCTTGCCGGGCAGCCATTCCAGCGTGCCGTGGCGCCCCACGTGGACCATCGCGTCGGCGCCGAAGGCGTGGCGGTACCAGAGGTAGGCGGCGATATACGAATGCGGCGGCGGGGTGACGGTGTCGTGCGAGGTGTCCATCGCGCGCGCGAAGGTGGAGCGCAGCGGTTGCGGCCCCACGAACAGGTTGCCGAAGCGCAGGCCCGGAATCACGAAATCCTGCCCGCCGCGGCCATCGTCCACCAGCATCAGCGGATTGCGCTCGGGCGGGCCCCAGGCGGCCAGCACGGACTGGCGGAACGCCGCGGGCAGCGCCTCGAACCAGCGCTTGTATTGCGCCATCGGCAGCAGCGTGACGCGTCCGCGCGCGACCATCTCGCGCAGCTCGCCCGGCGACCATTCCTCCATATTGCGGCCGTTGCGCTCCAGCAGCGCGGTCAGCTCCGCGGTATCCGGCAAGGCAGTGCCGGTCTGGTAGCCGGCCGCGCGCAGGCGCGCCATGATCTGCGCGAGCGAGGGCAGCGTGGCCAGGTAGCTGGCACCGATATTGCCGCTGCCCGGCGGGTTGTTGTAGTAGAGGATGGCGATGTGCTTGTCCGCTGCCGGCTTGTCCTGCAGCGCGATCCAGCGCCGCACGCGCGCCACCGCGGCATCGGCGCGCTCCGGCACGGCGCGGCTGGTCTTGGCGCCGTTTTCGTCTTCCAGCGTGGCGAACAGGATCGGCTCGCCGGCCCCGGCGCGCTCGGGCGTGTTGAGCAGCAGCGGCAGGCGCTCGCCGGCGATACCGCGCGCGTCGGCGCGCCAGGCGGCCTGGCTGTCGCGCGTGGCCAGCAGGTTGATGGCGTGCAGGCCGTGGCGCTCCAGCCAGGCCTTGTCCTCGGCGCGGCTGATGGTGAGGTTGAGCGTGAACAGCGCGCGCAGCGGGCTGCGCCCGTCCACCGTCAGCGCCGCATCCAGGCTGGAAAGCGGCCAGCCGAACACCGGCACGGCGCCGATGCCCTGGCTCTCCAGCGCGGCCACCAGCGCATCGATATGGGCGAGATCCTGCTGGCGGTAGTTGCTGGCGTAGAAAGCGATGCCCACCAGCGGCGCCTGGGCCGGCAGGCCGCTCGCGGTGCGATACCAAGCCAGGTATGCCGCCAGCGTGGCGAACGCCTGCGCGGCGCGCGGATGGTAGATGCCGGACGCGGGCAGCGGATGCGGCGGCGGTACGGCGATGGCATCCGTGCCGCGCACCTGGGCGATGGTCCAGGCCAGCCAGCCGGCCACGTTGTCGGCGCCGCCGGCGCTCCAGTACGCCTCGGCGGCCTGGCCACGCGGCGCGTCGAGGCTGATGCCCCACGCGGCCTCGGCGGTTGCGGCGGGCGCCGCCAGCAGCAGCGCGCCGCGCTGCCTTGCCTGGCGCATGGCCGGCGCCATCTGCCTGAGCACGGCGGCGGGCGCGAAATAGGCGTAGATGGCATCGGCGGCGGCGATCTGCGCCGCGGCGGGCGCGGTGGTGACCGCCTCCACCACCACCCTGCCCGGCCCGGCCAGTTCGCGCAGGCGCGCCTCGGCGGCGGGCAGCAGGTGGGTGTTGGTGGTGACCACCAGCACGCGCACGGGCGCGGCGGCGCTGGCGTGCCATGGCCACGCGCCCAGCCAGCAGAGCAAGGCGAGGGACATCAGCAGCCAGCGCTGCCGGGCCAGCCTCATTTGCCGGCGCCCGCCGCCGGCACGGCTTGCGCGGCGGAGGCCGGCGCGCCTTCGGGCACATAGACCACGCTGCCGTCCGGCAACCGGTAGGCCACGCCGAGGCGCGTGCCCTCGCCCGCCTTCTGCTGCGCGGACAACTTGCTGACCTTCACTTCCTTGCGGTTCTTCTCGAGCAGTTGCAGTTCGCCCGTGCGCGGATCGCGCTGGACCAGGGTGAAGCGCGCATCGGGATCGAGCAGCTGGGTCAGGCTGAAGGCTTGCGTGAGCGCCACCATCAGGCCCACCGCGAACACGATCGATGCATCGAACAGGTTGGCCACGCCGGCCAGCGGGTCTTCGCGATGCACCGAGGCAAGTTCGCCCTGGGCGCGGCGGCGGCGCACGAAGCGGCGGCGCCGGAACTGGTGTCCGTGGCCGGCGTCCATCAGCCGTGCGCCCCGGCGCCCGGCGCGGGCATGGCGCGCAGCACCAGCTCGCACAGGTTCTCCATTTCCTTCAGGTCGGCACGCGCCCAGCGCTCGCGCGTGAGCGTGAGCACATAGGCGATGCCGCCCAGCACCAGCCCGCAGACCACCGCGCCGAAACCGATCACCAGGTGGTTGACCATGCCGGCCATGTCGCCGGCCAGCAACGACTGCAGCGCCGGCCCGAGCGGGATGATGGTGCCCGCCAGCCCCAGCATGGGTGCGATGCGCACCAGCGTGCGGGTCAGGTCGAGCCGGTTGGCCACGCGCATTTCCTCGCGCTGCAGGGTCTCGTCCAGCCACAGGTCGAGATGCTCGTGCGAATCGAGGCGCGCCAGGCGGCCTTCGAGCAAACCCCAGAAGCGCGCCAGCGCGGGCGACATCGGCACCGCCTGCAATTGCGCCCGCGCGCCCTGGCGCAGGCCGCAGGCCAGCGCATTGGCCAGCGCCGGCAGGTCGCTGCGCGGCGAGGCGGCCCGGCGGCGCGACTGCACCAGCAGGCTGCCCAGGTCGGCCAGCGACAGCACGAACAGCACCAGCAAGGCCAGGGCGACCGGCCAGAAGAACGCCGTGGAAAGGCGATAGAAGATCTCGGTGACGGCGCTTTCCATCGTGAATGTCAGCTAGTTGCAGGGGCGGGTCGGCGCAGCCGCCAAAGGGAAGCGGACTGCCGTGGCGCAGCATTGTACGCGGCGGCCGACGCCGCCGCCGTGGCTTCAGGGCCAGCTGGCGCGCGCGTAGACGCCCGACAGCGCACGCACCCGCGCGGCCCGCTCGGCCACGCGCGCGTCGGTGTAGAACGGCGGATCGGCCAGCACCAGGCCGTTGTTCTTCGCTTCCTCCACCAGGATCTGCAGGTACTCCGTCATGTGCGACGCGGTGTAGTCGTTGGTATCGTGGAAGCTCACCACGATGGGCGCCACGCCGCCGGCCAGCGCCAGGCGCTGCTCGGACAGGGCCACCTTGACCTGCGCCAGCTCGCTGTTCATGTGCGAGCGCCGGCGCAGGCTGATGTGCCAGCCGTAGATCTTGCCGTCGCGCGCATTGATGTCCGACATGAGCATGCCGAGGCCGAGCTTGCGGTAGACCGCCTGCACGGCGTCGTTGTAGGCCCAGTTGGGCGGGCGCACCAGTTGCGCCGCGCCGCGGCATTGCTCGATGATGTCGGCCTCGCCGGACAGCAGCGAGGCTTCCAGTTCCTCCGGCTCCAGCCGGGTGTGCGACAGGTGCCCGATCGGCAGTCCGCTGTGTACCGCGAGCCGGTGCCCGGCCTTGCAGGTGGCATGCATCTGCGCCTTGCCCTCGTCGCCGCCGCCGCGCCGCGGGTGGGCGGTCTGCACGAAAAACAGCGCCTTGATGCCTGGCGTGACCGGGTTGTCGGCAAGCTGGCGCAGGATCAGCGGCGTGCTGCCGTCCTCGCCGGCATCGGGGCCGTCGTCGAAAGTGAGCAGGAAGCGGATCGGTGGCAGCGGGCGCGCGGCGCGCAATGCCGCCAGCTGGATGCCCGGCGCGGCAGGCTGGAATCCGGCCGGAACCGGTGCCGTGGCCGGCGATGCGGCGCACAGGCCGCTGGCCAGCATGGCGCCGGCAAAAAGACAAAAACGAGAAAAACGCATGCGTGGGGGCGCGCGGCTTCGCGCGGCGCGCCACTGTGTGCGCTACGCCGGCGTACCGTCATGAAGTTTCAGGCAAGGAACAAGGCATCCGGCCGCAGCTGCCCGCGCGTGTGCGCGAGCCGCCGCAACGGCCATCAGGGCATGGCGGACACGACGCGGCATTGTGCCATAGCCCCCCCGGGGGCCCGGCGAAGGCGCCGGGAATCCGCATCCGCAACCCCTGCCGGGCCACCGGGACGGCAATTCGCGCACGCAAAAAAGACCAGGCCACACGACATGGCCTGGTTGGCAAGACCGGCAGCGAAGCGGGCGCTGCCGACGGGTACGGGAAGCCGGCGAAAGCCTCCCCTGCATTCAGACTAGCCTCTGGCCGGCGCGGCACCGTAAACAACTGTGTCGGCATGCCGCTCGCGCGCGCAGGCCGCGGCTCAGCCGGGCCCGCCAGGCTCGGCCACCGCGTCGAAGCGATAGCCGTGCGAATACACCGAGGTCAGCCGCACGCCGTTGTGCGGGCGCAGCGCAAGCTTGATGCGCAGGCGCGACACATGGGTATCGAGCGTGCGCGAGTCGGGCCCGATCACGCGGCCCCACACGGCTTTCTCCATCATCTCGCGCGACAGCAGCCGGCCCACGTTGCGGAACAGGAACAGTGCCACGTCGAACTCGCGCGGCGACACGTCCAGCCTGGCGCCGCGCAGCGTGATGGTGCGCGCCACGGGATCCACCGCATAGCTGCCGACTTCGACCAGCTCGCTGCGCACCATCGCCTGCGGATAAGCGCGGCGCAACAGCGCGCGCATGCGCGCCACCAGTTCGGCGCGGCGGATCGGCTTGATCATGTAGTCATCCGCGCCGGCGCCCAGCGCGGCGACGATGCTCTCCTCGAGCGGCCGGCTGGTCAGGAACAGGATCGGCAGGAGGCGGCCGACGCGCTGGCGGATCCACTGCACGAGATCGAGCCCGCTGATGTCGGGCAGCTGCCAGTCGAGGATAACGAGGTCGAAGGTATGTTCGCGCAGCGCGCGCACGAAGGCGCCACCGCTGCCGTAGGTCGCGCACGCGAAGCCCGCGTCCTCCACGATCCGCCGGATCAGCTCGGCCTGGCTCTCATCGTCTTCCACCGAAGCAATTCTCATGGATCTCTCATGACCATGCCCGGAACGTTACCGTGTCCAGCCATATGCGCCGGGATGTTCGGCGAACGAGATAGGCGACTGCGATGCAAGAAAGCGCTCGCGGGCATGCTGCCGGGCCAGCATCGGACGCGACTAGCCTATCTCAGCCATGCACGGCAATTGTCACGAAATGTGAACGCGGGATTTGCATGCCGGAGCGAATGCCGGCCTGGGTGCGAAGCGCTGAGCACGGACCGGAAGACCCGGTGCCGTCAGCAGGTTTCGTCGGCGGGGTCGATCATCAGATGCAGGCGTGCGGCGAGGCCGGCGAGCCGGGCTTCATCGCTGTCGCGGATCATCCAGCCGGCGAAGGCGTCGGCCTGCGTATCCCAGCACCACAGCCTATAACCGGCCATGCGCATGGAGGCTTGCGCGATCGTCATCAGGCGAGGGATATCGTGCGCGGCCAGAAAGGCAGGCGCGAGCGGCTCGCTCACGCCCCAATCCACGCGCACGCCGACGCGCTCGCCCAGCATATGCACGCTGCGCACCAGCGCGGCCCTGTCATTCCACTCCACATAGAAGCCGGCACCGTTGCCGAGGGCTTCGCTCAGCGGCCACAGCAGCTGATGTCCGTCGCATCGCGGCCCGGCATGCGCCAGCGCACGCCGGAAAGCGATCCAGTAGCGATCCGCGGCTTCCTGGTCGTGCAGGCATACCAGCAGGATCAACTCGCGCATGGCGTCCTGCGTTTCACTCGGGAGCACAATCGTCATAAGCTTCTGGCGGGTTGGAGACGGCAGCAACGACGTGGTCACTGCCGGAACGCCACGGGCCGGCGCACTCGATATTGGCCGTGGCACTGCCCGTGATGCCGCGACGATGGATTTGGCTCGCGGCCCCCTATTCTGACAAAGGTTGTAGCGTGGCGCCACACGCACACGTGCCGCGCCGGCCGTTTCCGGCATGGCGCTAACACCCCCCCAAAAAGCGGTTGCCAAGCGCGTATCGGCTTTGTTACGCTTCGCCCCGTTATCGCTCCGGAGTCATCTCCATGGACAGTTGTTCTACCTGGCCCCTGGCCACATCCTGAACGGCTAGGCAAGTCCAGGCGTCCTTTCGCCACTGCCTCGCCGGAACCGGCCGGTAGTGGCGGTGCATTGCACGGGTTCTCCGCGCAATGCCTGCTCTCCCAGTTCATTGCAAGACCGGCGGCCACCATGCCGCGGGATGCGCTCGTGCGCGCGGGACCGCATCCCGCGCGCACGCCGCCCCGCCGTGCGCTGCCGTGCGCTGCCGTGTCGCTGCCTTGTCGCGCTCTTGTCGTCGCGGCCAATGCCGGCCACACCGGCCTGACACCTGCCCGTCGTACAAACGCAATAGCGCCAGGGCCAGGCCCAGGCACAATCATCACGAAGCGTATCGGCTTCACGTCCGGGAACATCTGCCATGCACTCCCTCCAAGCTTTCCAGAACATCAACCTCGCCTCGCTGTTGGACACCCTCGTGAGCCTGACCACGGCCTTCGTGCTGGGCACGGTGATCGGCTACGAGCGGCAACTCCGCCAGCGCACCGCCGGCCTGCGCACCAATGTGCTGGTGGCGGTGGGGGCGGCGATCTTTGTCGACATGGCCAACCGCATGGCCGGGCACGACGGCGCGGTGCGCGTGGTGGCCTACGTGGTATCCGGCATCGGCTTCCTCGGTGCCGGCGTGATCATGCGCGAGGAAGGCAATGTGCGCGGGCTCAATACCGCCGCCACGCTGTGGGGTTCGGCGGCCATCGGCGCCTGCGCCGGCGCGGACCTGATCATCGAGGCCACGGTTGGCTGCCTGTTCGTGCTGGCCGCCAACACGCTGCTGCGGCCGGTGGTCAACCGCATCAACCAGCAGCCGATGGACACCCCGGCGGTGGAAGTCACCAACACCGTCTACGTGATCGCGCCGCGCGCTTCGCAGAAGCAGGCGCTGCAACTGCTGGAGCGGACACTGGAGACAGGCAGCTACCCGATGCGCGACCTCGAAGTGCATGCCTTCGGCGATGCCGATGTGGAGATCGAGGCAGTGCTGACTTCCACCTCGGTCGACGGCGATGTGCTCGACCGCCTGATGGCGCAGCTGGCCGAGTCCGAGCATATCCACCAGGCGTTCTGGAGCCCCAGCACGACGGACTGAAGCGGCATGACCGCCTCCTGGCGCACCCCCCCGTCCGGGCAGGCGATCAACGCACAGAAAAATGGCTGGTGTTGTTGCAATGTACGAACAACATGGCATCCTTGTGCCGACCGTGGACGGCGATCCCGGCGCGGTCTCATTACATACGAGGAGCACATGAAAGTTTCGAAGTCGCCTGCCGGCCGCGCGCCGCGCCTTGCCCGCCACCTCCTGGCCACCGCCATCGCCTGCCAGGCCGTCGCCGCAGCCGTCCCCGCCATCGCCGCCGAGGCATGGCCCGCCAAGCCGATCAAGGTGATCGTGCCCTATACGCCGGGCGGTTCCACCGACACCGTCTCGCGCATCGTCTTCGAAAAGGTTGCCGAGCGCCTCAAGCAGCCGATCGTGATCGAGAACAAGCCCGGCGGCAATTCCACGCTCGGTACTTCGGTAGCGGCGCGCGCCAAGCCCGACGGCTACACCTTCCTGTCGGTGCTGGCCGCCTATTCGGCCAACCCGAGCCTGTATTCGCACCTGCAGTACAAGCCGCGCGACCTGACCCCGGTAGCGCTGATGGCGGACCTGCCGCTGTTCCTGTTTTCCAGCAAGTCCGTGCCCGCCACCACGGTCGCCCAGCTGGTTGAATACGGCCACAGGAACCCGGGCAAGCTGAACTTCGGCTCCAGCGGCACCGGCTCGAGCGCCCACCTGGTCGGCACCAAGTTCGGCATGGTCAGCAAGATGGAGATGACGCATATCCCGTACAACGGCAGCGCGCCCATCCTGACCGACCTGATGTCGGGCAATGTGTCGATGGTGTTCGACCCGCTGCTGGTGCCGATGCCGCAGGCCAAGGCAGGCAAGATCAATGTGCTGGCGGTGGCGTCGGCCAAGCGCTGGCCGGGCGAGCCCAATATCCCGACCATGGAAGAAGCCGGCTTTCCCGGTTTCGTGATGAGCTCCTGGGCCGGGCTGATGGCGCCTGCCGGCACGCCGCAGCCGGTCATCGACCGCATGTCGAAGGAAATCGCCGAGGCGGTGCGCTCGCCCGACGTGCAGAAGAAGCTGGAGAACCTGGGCTTTATCGGCGTGGGCAGCACGCCGGATGAGTTCCGCAAGCTGATCGACCGCGATTCGGCGCGGTACGCCGAAATCATCAAGGCCGCGAAGATCTCGCTCGACTAAGCCCGGCCGCGGCGGCCGCGCCGATGCCGGCCGCCGCCCGCCCCTGCCTCCCTCCCGCCTCCCAGCCCCGTCGCGGGCAACCGGCCCGCCCCGCGGGCCGCCCCCCTCCCCCCCGCTTTTCCTTCCAGTCCGGCGCATTGCCGTTCCGGCGGCAAACCCGTGCCCGGACCGCGCGGTGCTTGCGCCAAAGGCGCCTTGACAACCATCCCCGGCACTCCTATTCTCTCGTTTAAATTCCTTAAGTAAGATCGTTGTTCTGTTGTATAGAACGTAAAATCTGGAGGCAAGGTGGGAATGACGGCCTCCGTGCCGCTGCCACACCCCCTCCACGAGCCATCGAGACGCCATCCCAGACGCAATCGCCGGCCCGCCGCATGCGCCCGCCCTTCCGACCGGGGCGCGGCCCGGAGGCGCCGCCTTGCAACACCCATAGACGGAGACCCAATGAAGCGCTTTCCCTCCCCCATCCGCGCCCTGCTGATGCTTGCCGTGCCCGCGACGCTGCTCGCCGCCGCCCTGCCTGCCGCCGCCGACACCTACCCCAGCCAGCCGGTGCGGCTGGTGGTGCCCTTCCCGCCGGCCGGTGGCACCGATGTCATGGCGCGCCTGGTGTTCAACAAGGTGGGCATGAGCACGCACTGGAACGTGGTGGTGGAAAACCGCGCCGGCGCGGGCGGCAATATCGGCATGGACGCCGTGGCCAAGGCGCGCCCGGACGGCTATACCCTGGGCATGGGCCAGACCGCCAACCTGGCGATCAACCCCACGCTGTATCCCAAGATGCCGTATGACGCGGTCAAGGACTTCACCCCGGTGGCACTGGTTTCCGCCCAGCCGCTGGTGCTGATCGTGCGCAAGGACGCGCCATACAAGAACCTGGCCGACCTCGTCGCCGCGGGCAAGGCCAGGCAGCTGTCGATGGCCTCGGCCGGCACCGGCACCGTGGGCCACCTGACCGGCGAGATGTTCGCGCGCCGCACCGGCATCAAGATGCTGCATGTGCCGTACAAGGGCGCCTCGCCGGCGCTGACCGACCTGCTGGGCGGCCAGACCGATTTCTACTTCGCCACGCCGCCGATCGCGCTGCCGATGATCAAGGCCGGCAAGCTGCGCGCGCTGGCGGTGACCTCGTCCAAGCGCCTGCCGCTGGTGGCCGACGTGCCCACCGTGATCGAAGGCGGCTACGCCGGCTTCCAGGCCGAAGACTGGAAGGCGCTGGTGGCGCCCGCCGGTACGCCGGCCGACGTGATCAAGCGCGTCAACGAGGAAATCAACAAGGCCATCGCCCAGCCCGATACCATCGCCAAGATGCGCGAGGAAGGCAGCGAGCCGCGCGGCGGCACCCCCGCCGAACTGGCTGCCTTCATCAAGGCCGAGAACACCCGCTGGGGCACCATCGTGCGCCAGTCGGGCGCCAAGGTAGAGTAAGAGGGGCGATTGCGCCGCCGTGCGCGGCGGCTCGCAGCCCCCGGCTCCCTTTTGCTTCAACGAGATCACGCACCATGCAAAAACCGCTACGCCATATCCGCGTGCTCGACCTCACCAATGTGCTGGCCGGGCCGTTCTGCTGTCACCAACTGGCCCATATGGGCGCCGAGGTCATCAAGGTGGAAACACCGGGCACCGGCGACCTGGCGCGCCAGCTCGGCGCGGATGCCGAACTCAACCGCCGGCTGATGGGCGTGTCCTTCCTGGCGCAGAACCCGGGCAAGCGCTCCATCACCGTCAATCTCAAGCATGCGCGCGGCAAGGAAGTGTTCCGCAAGCTGGTGGCCAGCGCCGACGTGCTGGTGGAGAACTTCCGCCCCGGCGTGATGGAACGCCTGGGCCTGGGCTTCGAGGCGCTCAAGCAGGTCAACCCGAAGCTGATCTACTGCGGCATCTCCGGCTTCGGCCAGGACGGCCCGCTGTCCGACCTGCCGGCCTATGACCAGATCATCCAGGGCATGTCCGGGGTGATGAGCATCACCGGCGATCCGCAGACCGCGCCCTACCGCGTGGGCTACCCGGTCTCCGACACCATCGGCGGCATCACCGCGGCCTTTGCCGTGGCCGCCGCGCTGGCGGACCACCAGCGCACCGAGGGCTATTTCATCGATGTGTCCATGCTGGAGGCCACCCTCGCCACCATGGGCTGGGTGGTGTCCAACTACCTGATCGCCGGCAAGACCCCGTCCCCCATGGGCAACGAGAACATGACGGCGAGCCCGTCCGGCGCCTTCCATACCGGCGCGGGGCTGCTCAATATCGCCGCCAACAAGCAGGAACAGTTCGAGGCGGTGTGCCGCGTAGTGGGCCGCCCCGAGCTCGCCACCGATGCGCGCTTTGCCGAGCGCCAGTCGCGCCTGGCCAACCGCGCGGCGCTGACGCGCGAGCTGGAAGCCGAGCTGGCGAAGAAATCCGCCGACGAATGGTGGGCGCTGCTCAACGAAGCCGGCGTGCCCGCCGGCCCGGTCTACAGCGTGCCGCAGACGCTGGACCACCCGCAGATCAGCGGGCGCGGCATGATCGGCGACTTTGCCGACGTCCCCGGCGTGGGCCGCGACATCCGCCTGGTGCGCACCGGCTTCAAACTCAACGGCGAAGCGCCCTCGGTGGATACGCCGCCGCCGGAGCTCGGCCAGCACACCCGCGAGATCCTCGCCCAGCTGGGCTATGGCGAGGCCGATATCGAAACCCTGCAACAGGAGCGCGCAGTATGAGCGACCCCATCAAGCAAGCTGCCGGCGACACCGGCGATCAGGCCGGCATCAACGAAGGCCAGCGCCTGTCCCAGGACTGGTGGCGCACCGAGATCATCGACATGCAGCCCGGCGAGATCCGCTACCGCGGCTACCCCATCGAGCAGCTGATCGGGCAGGTCTCGTTCGCGCAGATGATCTGGCTGATGCTGCGCGGCGAGCTGCCAAGCCGCAAGCAGGGCGAGCTGCTGGATGCCGCGCTGATGTCCGCGGTGGACCACGGCCCGCAGGCGCCCAGCATCGCCATCGCGCGCATGGCCGCCACCTGCGGCGTGGGCCTGAACAATGCGATGGCCTCGGCCGTCAACGTGCTCGGCGACGTGCACGGCGGCGCCGGCGAGCAGGCGGTGGAGCTGTACCAGGACGTGGCGCGGCGCATCGACGGCGGCCTGCCCCAGGCCGAAGCGGTCAAGGCGGCGCTGGCCGACTACCGCGACGCGCACGGCAAGTTCGTCTCGGGCTTCGGCCACCGCTTCCATCCGCTCGATCCGCGCGCGCCGCGCCTGCTGGCCCTGGTGGACCAGGCCGCGCAAGACGGTGTGGTGCCGGGGCGCTTCGCGACCATCGCGCGCGCGGTGGAGGCCGAGCTCGGCGCGGGCCGCAGCAAGCCCATCCCCATGAACATCGACGGCGCCACCGCGGTCATCTACGCCGAGCTGGGCTTCCCGGCGCCGCTGGCGCGCGGGCTGTTCTGCCTGTCCCGCTCGGTGGGCATCCTGGCGCATGCATGGGAGCAGACCCAGCAAGGCGGGCGCAACAAAGGCCCGATCCCGCGCCAGTACATCTGGACCTATGACGGGCACCCGCAACGGGATGTACCGCCGAGGCAGGACTGACTGCGGGTGAGCGCCTGGCGCCTAGCGGCTCGGCACGGGGGAGGAATCGCCCACGTCGCCGGGCACCGGGCGCGTGACCGGCGCCATCCACGACGCCAGCGCGTAGCGATCGCGGCCGAATTCCTTGGCCGCGTACAGCGCACGGTCGGCCGCCGCGAACAAGGCGCGCCACAGGCCTTCCACGCCCGCCGCCCCGCCGCGCAGTTCGGCCACGCCGATGCTGACGCTGGCGAACGCGGCTGGCGCGCCGGGCAAGGGAATCGTGCGGACTTTCTTCAGGATGCGGTTGGCCAGCGCGGTGGCCTGGCTTTCATCGGTATGCGGGCAGAGGATGCAGAATTCCTCCCCGCCGTAGCGGCCGGCCACATCGGAGGCGCGCCGCGAGTTGTCGATGGCCTCGGCGATCAGCTTTAGCACGGTATCGCCTGCGTGGTGGCCGTTGCGGTCGTTGACCTGCTTGAAGTGGTCCACATCGATCACCAGGCAGGACAAGGGCTGGCCGTGCCGCTCCCATGCCGCCACCAGGCTGGTGGCCGCCTTGTCGAGCGCGCCCCGGTTGAGCAGCCGTGTCAGCGCGTCGAGCCGGGCGCCGTTCTCGTTGACGGCAATGACCTGCTCCATCGCCATCAGCGTGAAGCCGAACAAGCCCAGCAGGGTTGCCACCATGGGCGAGAGCAGCAGCATGGCGCTGGCATTGCTGGCGTAGAACGGACCGGAAAACACCATGCCGCCCAGTCCGGCGGCAAGGCCGGTCAGCTGGGTCACCAGGTGGATCAGGGTGGCCACCAGCACCAGTGGCGTGCCGACACTGCGGCGCCCGCCATGGGAATGCAACAAGGTGATTGCCGTCAGCGTCGCCACCAGGGCCAGGCAGCCATAGCCAATCACATGCAGGCGCGCATAGCTGTTGGCCATGCCGGCGGCACCGAGCAGGGCCAGTCCGGCCAGCGACACGCCCAGCGCCAGCGTGCGGTCCCACGACACCAGCCCGTAGTAGACGCGCACGCCGCGATAGATCAGCAGCCGCCCGGCAATAAAGACGGCCGCGCCGCCGGCGCTCACATAGACTTGCCGGTCCGAGGCATTGAGGGCCAGCACCAGCCCGGCGGCGGACAGCAGCAGGTGCCCTGCCGCCCACAGCCGCCCGGCCTCGCTCGGCCGCAGCGCGACCAGCAGGCCCAGCGATATGGCCAGTGTGCTGGCGTACACCACCACCATGACAACAACTACCGCTTGCTGGTCTAACTGCACGGGAGTCCTTTGAAGATGCCGTGTTGCCGTTGACGTTGACGACGTTGGCAGCGCTCCCGTCACGGCGGGCGCAGTCCCGGCTGCGTGGGCCAACTTCGCAAACGCGCGTGATAACGTTACCGGCCCTTAGCTGGCACCCCCGACAAGCCGGGCATGGGATGATTCCGACATCGATATTGACCCGCCGCAAACCGGCGGCTGTCCGCCAGCGTCCTAGGGGTTGACCCGGATGGCCCCCCGCGAGCGGATCCTGCGAAGCCCCGGATTCCGTCAGGCAGCCGGGCGCATGCCGCGCTCAGACGGCATAGGGAAAGGTGCCGCCCAGCGCGAGCGTCAGGTCGCGTGCGGCAAGCAACACATGCGGGCGGAAACCCTCGTCGAAGCGCGGCGTCGGGCAGGTCAGGGTCAGCGCGCCCTTCAGTTCGCCGTCCGGCCCGAACACCGGCGAGGAGACGCCGGCGATATCCGCCACGCGGTCACCGACCATCGCGGCCACGCCTTCGTCGCGGATCTTCTGGTAAAGCTCGCCGCGCGCGCCGCTGAACGCGCGCAGCACACGCCCGCCGGCGCCGCGGTTGCGCGGCAGCAGGTCGCCCGCCTTGGCATGATCGCGCACCGGCTGCGGCGAATCGATACGGTACAGGCAGAGACGATGCTCGCCCTGATCGATATGGAAGGCCGCGCTTTCGCGCGTGGCCTGCACCAGCTGGCGCAGTACGGGCATCACCACCAGCTCCAGCGAAAACGAAGCGGAATAGACCGCGTGCAGGCGCGCGACCTCGGGCCCCAGGCCATAGCGGCCATCGCTCTGGCGCTGCACCAGGCGGGCATGCTCGAGCGAGGCCAGCAGGCGCAGCAGCGTGCTCTTGTACAGGCCCGAGCGCTGCGCCAGCTCGACCAGGCTTAGCGTGGTGTCGCCCAGCCGGAAGGCGGACAACACGAACAAGGCGCGGTCCACGGCGACGGCACCGCCCTCGGCGGCATGCTTGTCGGCTTCGGAGAGTTGGGCGGCTTTACGGGGCATCGGTCGGACAGTGGGCAGGGAGGAAGCAGGGAAGAAGCAGGAAGGAAAGCTGGCGCCAGGGACCGGATGGCACTGGCCCTTTTTGCATTGCGGTTCCACGGTATAGAACGGCATTGCTATTGTCAATGCGGCCATGCCGGCCGTTGCGCGCCGGCGGACCTCTCTTTTGTTGCGGATGCACATGACGGCAAGCCCGCCGCCCCGCCCTTGCATTGTCCCCTGAGTGATCTAGAGTGATGTGATGCATCAATTCGCCCCGGCCGCGGGGGCCAGCCAGGCCACGGTGTGTACGCGATGCACTACGTCTCGACGGAGTGATCCAGCAATGGTTGGATTGAACGCACTGATCCGGGCTCGCCTTCAGCTTGCGCAAATCAAAGTCCTCCACCTCCTCCGCCATGCCAGCCGCGCCTGCCCCGCCAGAGCCAGCGGCAGTATCCGGCAGTACGACATTCCTGGCGCCGCCCGCTCGCCGCGCCTGCCGCGCAGCCATCGGCGGCGCATGGGCCTGGGCCGCGAACCCTAGTCAGAGGCCGCCTTTCCAGGCCCGCTTCCGAACCCGCTTCGGAGCCCGCTTCGGAGCCCGCTCCCGGCGAAGACGACCGACAACACCGGCAACCGCCTGCGAGCGGATGCCCGGCGCCGCCGGTTGCCGCCTGGACGACTGTCGCGCGGCCGATCCGGCCGCCCGGCCACCGCCGTGGCTCTTGCCTGCCGATGCCCGGACGCTGGCGCACGTGGGTCCTCATTCTGCCAGCCGACCCCAGCCAACCCTAACGAACCCGAGGTTTCCTCATGCGCAACGAGCGGATTCCATTTCGTTATCCCGGCGCTGCGGCGATTGCCGCCCTCATTGCGGCATGCGGGCAGAAGCCGGCGGCGCCGCCGCCGCCGCCGCTCGAGGTGGGCGTGGTGACGGTCAGGACCAGCACCGTGCCCGTGACGGTGGAACTGCCCGGGCGCACGAGCGCCTTCCTGGTGGCGCAGGTGCGCGCGCGCGTGGACGGCATCGTGCTGCGGCGCGAGTTCACCGAAGGCGCCGACGTCAAGGCCGGCGAACGCCTCTACAAGATCGATCCGGCCCCCTATATCGCCACACTCAACAATGCCAAGGCCGCGCTCGCCAAGGCCCAGGCCAACGTCGCCACGCAGAACGCGCTGGCCAGCCGCTACAAGGTGCTGGTGGCCGCCAACGCGGTCAGCAGGCAGGACTATGACAACGCCGTGGCCGCGCTGGGCCAGGCCGTGGCCGACGTGGCCGCCGGCAAGGCCAGCGTGGAGACCGCCCAGATCAACCTCGGCTATACCGACGTGATCTCGCCCATCACCGGCCGCAGCGGCCTCTCGCAGGTCACGCCGGGTGCCTACGTGCAGGCCAGCCAGGCAACCCTGCTCACCACCGTGCAGCAGCTCGACCCGGTCTACGTCAACCTGACGCAATCGAGCGTGGAAGGCCTGCGGCTGCGCCGCCAGATCCAGGAAGGCAAGCTGCAGACCAGCGGCATCCACGCCGCCAAGGTCACGCTTCTGCTGGAGGACGGCCGGACCTACTCCGAGCCCGGCCGGCTCCAGTTCTCCGACGTAAGCGTGGACCAGACCACGGGGTCGGTCACGGTGCGCGCGATCTTCCCCAACAAGGACCGGGTGCTGCTGCCGGGCATGTTCGTGCGCGCGCGCATCGACGAAGGCGTCAACGACAGGGCCATGGTGGTGCCGCAGATCGGCATCACCCACGACCAGAAGGGCCAGCCCGTGGCGCTTGTCATCGGCCCCGACAACAAGGTGGCGCTGCGCCAGCTCGTCACCGCCGGCACCTACGGCAATGGCTGGGTGGTGGAAAGCGGCCTGCAGCCGGGCGACCGGGTGATCGTCAACGGCGTGGAGAAAGCCAAGCCGGGCGCGACCGTGAAGCCGGTCGAGACCAAGGTGCCCGCGCCAGCGGCCTCGGACGCACAGGCGCAGCCACCGCAGGCACCGCAGCCAACTCAGGCACCGGCCTCCGCGCCGCCGGCCCCGCCCGCCTCCGCGCCGGCACCTGCCGCGGCATCCGCGCCCGCCGCGCAATAAAAGGGAGCCGGCGCCATGGCAAAGTTCTTCATCGACCGGCCGATCTTCGCCTGGGTGATCGCCATCATCCTGATGCTGTCGGGCCTGGCGGCGACGGTGACGCTGCCGATCGCCCAGTACCCGACCATCGCGCCGCCGGCCATCCAGATCAGCGCGACCTACCCCGGCGCATCGGCCAAGACGGTGGAGGACACCGTCACGCAGGTGATCGAGCAACAGATGAGCGGCCTGGACCACCTGCTCTACCTGGCCTCCACCAGCGACGATTCGGGCACCGCCACCATCACCCTGACCTTCGCCGCCGGCACCAACCCCGACATCGCGCAGGTGCAGGTCCAGAACAAGCTGCAGCTCGCCACGCCGTTGCTGCCGCAGGTGGTGCAGCAGCTCGGCACCAAGGTGACGAAATCGAGCAGCAGCTTCCTGCTGATCCTGGCCTTCGTGTCGCAGGACGGCAGCATGAACCGCTACGACCTGACCAACTACGTGGCCTCGAAGATACTGGACCCGATCAGCCGCATCGACGGCGTGGGCACGGTAACGCTGTTCGGCTCGCAGTTCGCCATGCGGGTCTGGCTCGATGCCACCAAGCTCAACAACTACAGCCTGACCCCGCTCGACGTGAAGGCCGCCGTGCTTGCGCAGAACGTGCAGGTGGCCGGCGGCAGCCTGGGCGGCACGCCTTCCGTGCCCGGGCAGATGCTGCAGGCCACCATCACCGAAGCCACGCTGCTGCAGACGCCGGACCAGTTCGGCAACATCCTGCTCAAGGTCAACACCGACGGCTCCCAGGTGCGCCTCAAGGATGTGGCCCGCATCGAGCTGGGCGGCGAGACCTATAACTTCGACACCAAGTACAACGGGCAACCGACCGCGGCCTTCGGCATCCAGCTGGCCACCGGCGCCAACGCGCTGAATACCGCCAAGTCCATACGCGCCAAGATTGCCGAGCTGCAGCGCTACGCCCCGAACGGGCTGGCGGTGGAATACCCGTACGACATCACGCCGTTCGTCACGCTGTCCATCGAGGAAGTGATCAAGACGCTGATCGAGGGCATCGTGCTGGTGTTCCTGGTCATGTACCTGTTCCTGCAGAACCTGCGCGCCACGCTGATCCCCACCATTGCCGTGCCGGTGGTGCTGCTGGGCACGTTCGCGGTGATGTCGGTGGTGGGCTTCTCGATCAACACGCTGTCCATGTTCGGCCTGGTGCTGGCCATCGGCCTGCTGGTCGACGATGCCATCGTGGTGGTGGAAAACGTCGAGCGGGTGATGGCCGAAGAAGGACTGTCCCCGCGCGACGCCACGCGCAAGGCCATGGACCAGATCACCGGCGCGCTGGTGGGCGTGGCCCTGGTGCTGTCCGCGGTGTTCGTGCCGGTGGCGTTCTCGGGCGGTTCGGTGGGCGCCATCTACCGGCAGTTCTCGCTGACCATCGTGGCCGCCATGATCCTGTCCGTGCTGGTCGCCCTGATCCTCACACCGGCGCTGTGCGCCACCATGCTCGAACCGATTCCCAAGGGCCATCATGACGAGAAGACCGGCTTCTTCGGCTGGTTCAACCGTAATTTCGCCAGGGGCCAGCAGAAGTACCACGGCGGCGTGATCCATGTGATCCGGCGCTCCGGGCGCTGGCTGGTCATCTACGTGCTGGTGATCGTGGCGGTGGGCTACCTGTTCCTGCGCCTGCCCAAGGCCTTCCTGCCCGAGGAAGACCAGGGCACGATGTTCGTGCTGGTGCAGGCACCGGTGGGCTCCACGCAGGAACGGACCGCCAAGGTACTGGCGGACGTGCAGGACTACCTGCTGACGCAGGAGAAGGACGTGGTGGAGGCGGTGCTGACCGTCAACGGCTTCAGCTTCGCGGGCCGCGGCCAGAACTCCGGCCTGGTGTTCGTGCGCATGAGAGACTTCAAGGAACGCGAATCCGCCAACCTGAAGGCGCCGGCGCTGGTGGGCCGCATCTTCGGGCACTTCGCGTCCTACAAGGACGCCAATATCTTCCCGCTGAATCCGCCCTCGATCCCGGAGCTCGGCACCGCAGCCGGCTTCGACTTCGAGTTGCAGGACCGCGCCGGCGTCGGCCACGAGAAGCTGATGGAAGCGCGCAACATGCTGCTCGGGATGGCGGCCAAGGATCCGTTGCTGGCGCAGGTACGCCCCAACGGCCTGAACGACACGCCGCAGTTCAAGGTCAGTATCGACCGCGAGAAGGCCAATGCGCTGGGCATCGACGCCATCAACATCGACCAGACCTTTTCCACGGCCTGGGCCTCGCAGTACATCAACAACTTCCTCGATGTCGACAACCGCATCAAGAAGGTCTACATCCAGGGCGAAGCACGCTTTCGCATGAATCCCGAGGACCTCGGCGCCTGGTATATCCGCAACCAGTCCGGCGGCATGGTGCCGTTTGGCGCGTTCGCCACCGGCAAGTGGATCTACGGCTCGCCCAAGCTGGAACGCTACAACGGCATTCCGGCCGTCGAGATCCAGGGCGCCGCCGCGCACGGCAAGTCGACCGGCCAGGCCATGCAGGCCATCGAAGCCATCGCCGCCAAGCTGCCGGCCGGCATCGGCTACGAATGGACCGGCCTGTCCTACCAGGAAATCCAGTCCGGCTCGCAGGCGCCGATCCTGTACGGCATTTCCATCCTCTTTGTGTTCCTGTGCCTGGCGGCGCTGTATGAAAGCTGGTCGATCCCGTTCTCCGTGATCATGGTGGTGCCGCTCGGCGTGCTTGGCGCATTGCTGGCGGCCACCCTGCGCGGGCTGGAAAACGACGTGTTCTTCCAGGTCGGCCTGCTGACCACCGTAGGCTTGTCGGCCAAGAACGCCATCCTGATCGTGGAGTTCGCGCGCGACCTGCGCGACCAGGGCATGAGCACGCTGGATGCCGCGGTGGAAGCCGCGCGCCAGCGGCTGCGCCCGATCCTGATGACCTCGCTGGCGTTCATCCTCGGCGTGATGCCGCTGGCCGTGAGCAACGGCGCCGGCTCGGGCAGCCAGCACGCCATCGGCACCGGCGTGATCGGCGGCATGGTGACCGCCACCTTCCTGGCCATCTTCATGATCCCGATGTTCTTCGTGGTGATCGGCAAGTTCAGCAAGGTGAAGGCGAAGCCCGGTTCGCACCCCGCGGCCCCGGCGGCGCCGGACGACCCGGGCGGCGGCAGCGACGGCGGCGGCGCGCCGCGGGAGGGCCACTGACATGCGCAGGCACGCACTGATGACGGCCGCCGCGGCCATCCTGGCCGCCGGCTGCACGCTCGCGCCGAAGTACGAGCGCCCCGCGGCGCCGGTGGCGCCCGCCTTCCCCAGCGGGGGCGTCTACGACCAGCAGCCAGGCCCGGCGCAGGACAGCACCGGCGGCACCGTGAGCGCGGGCGCCACGCCGGCGCCGGAGATCGGCTGGCGCGACTTCTTCGCCGATACGCGCCTGCAGCGCATCCTCGAACTGGCGCTGAAGAACAACCGCGACCTGCGCGTCTCGGTGCTCAATATGGAAGCCGCGCGCGCCCAGTACCAGATCACGCGCGCCGCCCTGTTCCCCGCGCTGGACGCGGTGGCCTCGGGCAGCCGTGCGCGCACGCCCGAGAATCTTTCCATCGCCGGCAGGACCATCAGCAGCGAATATTCGGTCGGGCTGAGCGCGTCGTGGGAGATCGATTTCTTCGGCCGCATCCGCAGCCTCAAGGACCAGGCGCTGGCGCAATACCTGGCGCTGGCGCAAACCCGCAAGGCGGCGGAGATCGCGCTGCTGTCGTCGGTCGCGGACCAGTACCTCGCCATGCTTGCCTTCGACGACGCGCTCACCGTCACGCGCAATACGCTGGTGAGCGCGCAGGAGTCGTTCCGCATCACCAAGCTACAGTTCGAGGTCGGTACCGGCTCGGAGCTGGACCTGCGCCAGGCCGAAGGCGTGGTCGAACAGGCCAGCGCCAACCTGGAGTCGCAAAGCCGCCTGCGCGCGCAGGCGGAAAATGCCCTGGTGCTGCTGGTGGGCGAACCGCTGCCGGGCGACCTTCCTCCCGGCCTGCCGCTCAACAGTCAGGCCTTGCTGACGGATATCCCCGCGGGGCTGCCGTCGGACCTGCTGACACGGCGCCCCGACATCGCCGCCGCCGAACAATCGCTGCTGGCCGCCAACGCCAATATCGGCGCGGCGCGCGCGGCCTTCTTTCCGCGGGTCGTGCTCACCGGCAGCGCCGGCACGCTCTCGCCCACGCTGGGCGGCCTGTTCAAGCCCGGCTCCGGCGCCTGGTCGTTCGCCCCGCAGATCACCCTGCCGATCTTCGAAGGCGGCCGCAACATCGCCAACCTCGACCTGGCCCAGGTGCAGAAGCGCATCGAGATCGCCAACTACGAGAAGGCCATCCAGAGCGCCTTCCGCGAAGTCTCCGACGGCCTGGCGGCGCGCGGCACCTTCGACAGGCAGATCCGCTCGCTGGAGCGCTTCACCGGCTCGCAGGAACGCCGGCTGGCATTGTCCGACCTGCGCTACCGCAACGGCGTCGACAGCTACCTGGCCGTGCTGACCGCGCAGACCGACCTCTACAACGCGCAGCAGTTGCTG
Source organism: Cupriavidus sp. 05T41 (assembly GCF_056396525.1). Classification (NCBI taxonomy): domain Bacteria; kingdom Pseudomonadati; phylum Pseudomonadota; class Betaproteobacteria; order Burkholderiales; family Burkholderiaceae; genus Cupriavidus; species Cupriavidus sp. 05T41. Next base: position 272,960 of record NZ_JBFTLQ010000001.1, on the reverse strand, counting down.
ATTACCGCGCGCCTGCAGCGGCTGACCAACCTGGTGGACCTGTACCAGTTTCTCGGCGGCGGGTGGATCGAACGGGCCGGCGACGCGCCACGGCCAGCGGATGCGCCGGCGGACTACAGCAGCGCGCAGGCGCAGGGGACGTCCACAGCGCCTTAGAAGCGGGGAAGATGTCCGTGCCGGTCCGCGCGCCGCGGGCTTTGAGGCTCCGGGGCCGCGCCTGCCGCAGACCTAGAGGCGCTGGCAGCTATAGGCCTCGGTCCGGTACGGAAAGGCCACGCTGGCCTTGCCGGCCAGTGCCGGGCTGCCGTCGATCACGGCCTGCAGCCGCGCCCGCACCGCGTCCTGTCCGGCGGCGGGCAGCGAGGCGATGAAACTGACCGACATCACCCGGTCGATGATCACTTGCTGCGCCGGCCCGACATGCTCGTAAGGCAGGCTGGCCAGGCCCAGTTCGCCAAACCCTGGGGCGGGAAACACCGCCTTCCAGTCGCCTTTGTAGAAGCGCGGGGCGTCGCCCTCGTAAGGCGTCATGATGGCGGTCAGCTGCGCCACCCAGTCGACCGACTCATCGCGCACGTTCCACACCAGGCCAAGCTTGCCGCCCGGCCGCAGGACGCGTGCGATCTCGGCCATGGCGGCGTGGTTGGCGAACCAGTGGAAGGCCTGCGCGCAGACCACGGCGTCGACGCTGGAATCCGGCAGCGGGATGGCCTCGGCGGTGCCCTCGAGCGCCTGCACGGCCGGCAGCGCGGCGCTGAGCTGGGCGCGCATGGCGGCAACCGGCTCGACGGCGACGACCGTGGCCCCGGTGGCCTGCAGCAGACGGCTGAACTTGCCGGTGCCGGCGCCCAGGTCCAGCACGGTCCTGCCTGCGCGCAAGCCGAGTTCCTGGTCCAGCCAGCCCGCCAGCGCGGGCGGATAGTCCGGGCGTCCGCGGGCGTAGGTATCGGCCTGGCTGGAAAAGCCCTGGGCGGCGGCGTGGTGGATGTCGGTCATGGGTGCGCGGTCTCCGGATGCGGGGAAATGGGCGCTCCGGGCCGAATGCGCTGCGAGGACGGCCCGGGAAGCGGCGGCGCCGGGCGGCGCGCGGTCAAAACCCGGGGAGTCTTGCCGTCGCGGCGGCGGCAAGCCGAGAAATTACGCCGTTCAGGCCGCAATCGCAAGGGCCGGCCGGGTTTTGCGGCGCGCGCATCTCGTGCTACCGTAGCGCAGACTGCATCGGAAGCCCGTGGCTGACCGCCCCCAATTGGACCTCGACAACCTGTTCTTCATTGGTTTCATGGCAGCCGGCAAGTCCACCATCGGCAGGAAGGTGGCGCGCCGGCTCGGACGGCCTTTTTTCGATTGCGACCACGAAATCGAAGCACGCTGCGGCGTGCGCATCGCGACGATCTTCGAGCTGGAGGGCGAGGAAGGCTTCCGCGAGCGCGAAACCCGCATGCTCGACGAGCTGACCCGGCACCGGGGCATCGTGCTGGCCACCGGCGGCGGCGCGGTGCTGCGCGCGGAAAACCGCGCGATGCTGCGCTCGCGCGGCTGCGTGGTCTACCTCAGCGCCTCGTCCGCCGAACTATGGCATCGCGCGCGCCGCAACCAGAACCGGCCGCTGTTGCGAGGCGCCAATCCGCGCGCCACGCTCGAAGCCCTTTACCTGCTGCGCGACCCGCTCTATCGCGAGACGGCGCACCTGGTCATGCCTTCTCACGGCGATAGCGTGGCGAATGCAGCCACCAGGGTGATCGAGCGGCTCGGGCTCGGGCTCGACGGCCAGGCCGGATTGCCGCACACGGATCCGGAGCCAGGCTGACCCGCCGGCGCCGGCGCCGGGAGAGGCCGCCCCGGGGGCATCCATCAATGCTGCATGCCCCAGCGCCGCACCGTCACGCGCTCGAGCGTGCGGAACACCAGGTTCTCCACCAGCAGGCCGATCAGGATCACCATGGCCAGGCCGGCGAAGACGCGGTCGGTGTACAGCTCGTTGCGGTTCTGGAAGATGTACCAGCCCAGCCCGCCCTTGCCCGACGACGCGCCGAACACCAGTTCCGCCGCGATCAGCGTGCGCCAGGCGAAGGCCCAGCCGATCTTCAGGCCCGACAGGATGGCCGGCAGCGCCGCCGGCACCAGGATCAGCAGCACGTAGCGCAACCCGCGCAGGCCGTAGTTGCGCCCGGCCATGCGCAGCGTGGCCGGCACGCCGCGAAAGCCCGCATAGGTATTGAGAGCGAGCGGCCACAGCACCGAGTGGATCAGCACGAACACCAGGCTCTTGCTGCCGAGCCCGAACCACAGCAGCGCCAGCGGCAGCAGCGCGATGGCCGGCAACGGATTGAACATGGACGTGAGGGTATCCAGTACATCGCGGCCAAGCTCGGTGGAAACGGCCGCCGTGGTCAGCACGAAGGCCAGCACGATGCCGCCGGCATAGCCCTGCAGCAACACGGAGAGCGACACGCCCGCCTTGGACAGCAGCTCCCCGTTGCCGATGCCTTCGGCAAACGCGCGCGCGGTGGCAAGGAAGGTGGGCAGCAGCAGGTCGTTGTCCTGCACGCGGGCGATGGCCTCCCACAGGCAGGCCAGCACCACCAGGATCAGGGTCTTGCGCAGCCAGCCCTGCTGCCACAGGCGCTGCGGCCAGGGCAAGGCGCGCGCCACCGGCAAGGCGGTGAAGGGTTCGAGCTTGCGCTCGTATTCGGGGCGCACCACGGTGGTGGCGGCGAGGCTTGGGGTCGCTTGGCTCATGATCGGTCCTGGCGGGCGCTCAGCGCGCCTGCGCGGTGCGTGCCGGCGCGCTCGCCGCATGCGGCGCTTCGTCGAACAGCAGGTGGTGGATGCGCTGGGCGGTGGCCTGGAATTCCGCGCCGCCCTGGCTGGCGAGGTCGTACTGGTGGCTGTTCAGCTCGGCCCGCACGCGGCCCGGATGCGGCGACAGCAGCAGGATGCGGCTGCCCACCACCAGCGCTTCCTCGATGGAGTGGGTGACGAACAGCAGCGTGAAGGCCGCGTCCTGCCACAGCGCCAGCAACTCTTCCTGCATGCGCCGGCGCGTGAGCGCGTCGAGCGCGGCGAAGGGCTCGTCCATCAGCAGTACCTTGGGCCGCATTGCCAGCGCGCGCGCGATGGCCACGCGCTGCTTCATGCCGCCCGACAAGGTATGCGGGTAGGCATCGGCAAACTGCGCCAGCCCTACCTTCTCGAGAAAATGCAGCGCGCATTCCGAGGCCTCGCGGCGCGACATGCCGCGCGAACGCACCAGCGGGAACATTACGTTCTGCCGCACGGTCTTCCACGGCGGCAACTGGTCGAACTCCTGGAACACCACGATGCGGTCCGGGCCCGGCGCGCGCACCGGCACGCCGTCGAGCCGGATCTCGCCCTCGCACGGCGGCACGAAGCCGGCCACCGCCTTGAGCAGCGTCGACTTGCCGCAGCCCGACGGGCCCAGCAGCACGAAGCGGTCCGCCGCGTGCACGTCGAAGCTGACCTGGTGGGTGGCGCGCACCACGCGCTCGGGGGTGCGGTACTCGAGCGAGACACCGTCGACCTGCAACAGCGGCGCGGCGCCCGTGGTCGCGCGGGTGGAAACCACGCGCAGAGGCTGCACGGACATATCAGCTACCTTGTGCGGTGACCGGATCCTGGAAGAAATAGTCCTGCCAGGATTTCGGCTGATTGCGGATGGCGCCTACGCGGTGCATGAACTCGGCCAGCGCGAAGGTGTTCTGCGGCGCCACCTTGAACTGCACCTGCGGGTTCTTCAGGATCCTGACCAGCAGCGCGCGGTCGATCTTGGCCTTGTTGACGCGGATATACAGGTCGGCCGCCGCTTCCGGATTGGCGGTGGCGAACTTCGCGGCTTCGGCCAGCGCGTCGACGAAGGCGCGGTAGGTCTTGGGGTTGTCGTTACGGAATTTCTCGGTGGCGTACAGCACCGTGGCCGAGCTCGGGCCGCCCAGCACGTCGTACGAATTCAGCACGATGCGCGCGTTGGGATTGCCGGCCAGTTCCTGTTCCTGGAACGGCGGGTTGCCGAAGTGGCCGCTGATCTCGGTACCGCCGGCGATGATGGCGGCAGCCGCGTCCGGGTGCGGCACGGCCACCGTCCATTTGTCCAGGCGATTGAATTCCTTGTCGCCCCACTGCTTGGCCGCGGCCAGTTGCAGTACGCGCGACTGCACCGAGACCGACACCGCCGGCAGCGCGATGCGGTCCTTGTCGGTAAAGTCCGCGATGGTCTTCACCTTGGGATTGTTGCTGACCAGGTAGTAGGGAAAGTTGCCCAGCGACGCCACGCCCTTCACGTTCTGCTTGCCGTGCGTGCGGTCCCACACCGTCAGCAGGGGCCCCACGCCGGCGCCGGCGATGTCGATGGCGCCCGACAGCAGCGCATCGTTGATGGCCGCGCCGCCCGAGAGCTGGGTCCACTCCACCTTGATGTCCACGCCCTGCTGCTTGCCGTGCTTCTCGATCAGTTGCTGGTCGCGCGCCACGTTGAGCAGCAGGTAGACCACGCCGAACTGCTCGGCGACGCGGATCTTGCCTTCGGCATGGGCCGCGCCCGTGACCGCCATGCCGGTGGCCAGCGCCAGCGCGACGGCGCCGCGCTGCCAGCGGGCGGGAAAGAAGCGGGAACGAAACAGGGACATGCGGGACACTCCGTTGGATTCTGGACAGGAAGACCGGGTAAGGAAGACGACGGCGCCGCCTGGGCGCCGGCATCGGGGAAAGGCTCAGACCGGCAGGTCGCCCTCGATGGTGGTGCGGTACATCACGCGGCGCATCTCCGGCGGGCAGCCGGCGGCCAGGTGCAGCAGCGAGCGGTTGTCCCAGAACACCAGGTCGTGCGCCTGCCATTGATGGCGGTAGATATGCTCGGGCTTCACGCTGTGCGCGAACAGTTGCGCCAGCAGGTCGCGGCTTTCATCTTCCGGCAAACCTGCGATGCGCGTGGTGAAGTGCTCGCTGACAAAGAGCGCGCGGCGGCCGGTTTCCGGATGCGTGCGCACCACCGGCTGCAGCACCGGCGCCACCTGCGCGATCTGCTCCGGCGTCAGGTTGGGCCGCCACGGGCTGCGCTGCTGCAGCTCGGCGTACTTGGCCAGGTAAGTGTGCTCGGCCTTGCGCCCTTCCACCGCCGTCTTCAGGTGCGCGGGCAGGGTGTCCCACGCCACATGCATATTGGCAAACAAGGTATCGCCGCCTTCGGCGGGCAGTTCCTGCGCATGCAGCAGCGAGCCGAGGCTCGGCTTCTCCTTGTACGAGAGATCGGAATGCCAGAAATGCCCCGCATCACCCAGGCCGATCGGCTTGCCGTCCTTGAGCACGTTGGAGACGATCAGGATTTCCGGATGTCCGGCCAGCTGGAACTGATGCAGCACATGGATCTGCAGCGGGCCGAAGCGGCGGCTGAAGGCGATCTGCTGGTCGGGCGTGATGCGCTGGTCGCGAAACACCACCACGTGGTAGTCGAGATGCGCGCGATGGATGCGTGCGAAGTCCTCGGCCGAGAGCGGCGCGGACAGGTCCAGGCCGACGATCTCGGCGCCCAGCGGGGCATCGAAGGGACGGATCTCGAAAGTGCCGGGGCGGGCTGAAAGCGCTGCGCTGGCTGGCGTGCTCGGCGCGGTGTGGGTTCCAATCGTCATGACGGGCTCGGGGGTACGAAAGTGCGGTCTGATCTATGCGGATCTATGCGGATCTATGCGGACCGGTAGGTGCGGTGCCATGCTCCGGCAAAAGGAGTGCCCCGCACTGCTTGGTTTCAAGCCTTGCACTTTAGTGACCACCGGGTAGTGCGGTCAACGAAGGATAGTGGCGGGTCTTATCTGTTTATCGCATATCGCCTGGCCGATACGCTCAGGATCCCCCGACCTTGCCGTCCACCACGAAGCCATCGCGATTGGGCATGCGCACGCGCGGCAACGAGCGCGCGTCCAGCACGGCGTCGCCCCGCACGATCCCGTTCAGGTAGAGCAGGTAGGCCGTCACCGAATAGACTTCCTCCGGCTTCAGGCTCTGCGGCGCGTTGTAGGGCATGGCCCGGTTGATGAAATCGAACACCGTGGTCGCATACGGCCAGAAGCTGCCGATGGTCTTCAGTGGCGGCTTGCCTCCCTCCTGCGCGTTGTTCAGCGTCCCCTGCCCGCCGACCAGCGCGTCTGCCGGCTTGCCTTCTCCCTTGAGGCCGTGGCACGCGGCGCACTGGCTCTCGTACACCTGCTTGCCGCGCAGGACCGTGCCGCTGCCGGGCGGCAGTCCGGCGCCGTCCGGGGTGACATCGATATTCCAGGCCGCCAGGTCATGCGCGCTGGCGGGCTTGCCGAGATTGTAGGTTTGCGCGTGCGCGCCGCAAGCGGCGAGCGCGAGCAGCCACGCGGCGAGCCGCGGGTGCGATGACTCAGGCGCGTGCATTGGCGACCCTCCCGTCGGCGGACACGCGCCAGGCCTGGATCGCGTTGTAGTGATAGGTGGACTCGTAGCCGCGCTGCGCGACCAGTTGATCGGGCAAGGGCTGCACGTTGCCGGCCTCGTCGACGGCGCGGCTCTGCAGCACCGCGGGGCCGCCATCCCAATGCCACGGCAGGCGAAAGCGCGTGAGCGCGCGGTCCAGCACGGGATCCTGCAATTGCGCCTGGCTCCAGCTGCGCCCGCCGTCGACGCTGACATCGACGCGCTTCACGCGGCCGTGGCCGCTCCACGCCAGGCCGGAGATCTCGTAGAAGCCCTTGTCGCGCAATTGATGGTCGGGTGCGGGAAAGGTGATGACGGACTTGACGTCCATCAGGAAGGTGAACTGGCGCGCGCTGCCGTCGGGCAGCGAATCGGTGTACTTGGAGGTCTCCTCGCGCGTCATGAACGGCGCGCGGCCCAGCTTCAGGCGGCGCAGCCACTTGATGCTCATATTGCCTTCGAAGCCGGGCAGGAACAGCCGCAGCGGATAGCCATGCTCGGGCCGCAGCATCTCGCCGTTCTGCGCGTAGACCAGCAGCGCATCCTGCTGCAGCTTGGCCAGCGGCACGCTGCGTGTCATGGACGCGGCATCCGCGCCTTCAGCCAGGACCCAGGCGGCCTCCGGCCGCACGCCCACTTCTTCCAGCACCACCGAGAGTGGCACGCCGGTCCATTCGCAGCATGACAACAGGCCATGGCTGAGCTGCACCGAGGAGGCGCTGGGCGCGCGCCACTCGCGGCCGGTATTACCCGAGCACTCCAGGAAATGGATGCGCGACACCGAAGGCAGGCGCACCAGGTCCTCCATGGTGAAGATGCGCGGCCGGTCGACCAGGCCATGCACGGCAAGCCGGTGCTGCGCCGGATCGATCAGCGGGATGCCGGCGTGGTGGCGCTCGAACACCAGCCCGGTCGGCGTGATGATGCCGCGCAGGTCCTGCAGCGGCGTCATCGACGAGTTGGCGCCGGGCATCGGTGCCGCGCCGCGGTTGCGGCGGATCACGTTTTTCTCGAAGTCCGAGGGCTGGCCGTAGGCGCGCCACAACACCGGCTCGCCGGGCGTGCGCGACCATGGCGGCACGCTCAACGCCTGCGCCTGCGCCTGCGCCGCCGCGGGCGCGCCGGCGGCAAGCGCGCCGGCGCCCAGGGCACCGGCCGCGCCAAGGCCTGCGCCGTGCCGCAGGAAGCGGCGCCGCGCGAGCTGCGGGGGCATTTTCTTGTTGTTCTCGTTGGTCATTGGCTTTGCTCTTGCGCGTGGGCTCGTGTCGGCGGCGCATCGGAAATGGCGCACTCTAAGCCAGCGCGCACCCGCGCGGAAGGAAGGAAAACGCATGCGCATATGCGCTGCGCCACCGCGCCGCGCCGCACCGGTGCATATGCGCGCAGCCGATAACCAAAGCCAAAAACATTCCTTCTGCCGCGCCGCGGGCGCCGCGTATCTTGGGAGCCGTCGATGAACTTCTCACTGCTTTGCACAGGAACCCGAACACAATGGCACTCACGCGACGAAGCCTGCTTAAACGCCTTGCCTGGTCCGGCCTCGGTGCCGCCGCCGCGTCCAGCCCGCTGAGCGTATTCAGCGCCACCGGCGCCGCCCGCCCGGAAGTGATCCGCATCGGCGTGGCGCAACCCGCCACCGGCACCCCGCCCAGCTTCGCCGGCAGCTCGATGGCCATCGCGCATGCGCGCGGCTGGCTGGAAGAAGCGTTCAAGCCAGCCGGCACGCGCGTCGAGTGGTTCTTCTTCAAGGGCGCGGGCCCGGCGGTGAATGAAGCGCTCAGCACGAAGCAACTGGATTTCGCCATGCAGGGCGACCTGCCCGCCATCGTGGCGCGCGCGGCGGGCCTGAAGACACGGCTGATACTGGCCACCGGCGTGCGCACCAATATCTATATCGGCGTGCCGCCGGACTCACCGCTCAAGACCGTGGCGGACCTGCGCGGCAAGCGCGTGTCGCTGTTCAAGGGCACCAATATGCATCTGCCGGCGCTGCGCCTGCTCGAGGCCAACGGCCTCGGCGAGAAGGACCTGCGCCTGCTCAACCTGGACACCGCCAGCTATCTCGCCGCGCTCACCACGCGCGACCTGGATGCCGCCATCGGCGCGATGGACATCCTGCGCCTGCGCGACAAGGGCGCGGTGCGCATCCTCTATTCGAGCAAGAACCAGTCACCCGTCTATACGCGCCAGAGCCATGTGCTGGTAACCGACGACTTCGCCGGCAAATACCCGGAGGCCACCCAGCACCTGGTCAAGGCCGCGGTGCAGGCCGCGCGCTGGTCCTCCGACGAGAAGAACCGCGAAGACGTGCTGCGCACCTGGGCACGCGCCGGCACGCCGTACGAACACTGGAAGGAAGACTATGAAGGCGAGCCGCTGCGCGTGCGCCTGAACCCCAATTTCGATCCCTTCCTGGTGGGCCGCTACAAGGATGCCACCGAGCAGGCCTACCGGCTGCGCCTGTCGCGCGCCAAGTTCGATGTGGACCAGTGGATCGACACGCGCTTCCTCAAGGCCGCGCTGGACGACCTGAGCCTGCAGAGCTACTGGCCGGTCTACCAGCCCAACGGCAAGATCCTCGGAGCCTGACGCAATGGCGGCCAACGAGACCCTGACGCTGCCCGGGCAGGCCGGCGCGGCCTCCGTAGCGGATATCGAGCCAGGGCGCGCCTGGCGCCCCGGGCGGCAACACCTGGCGTGGCTGCTGGCCTGGCCGTTGCCGCTGGCGCTGCTGCTGGCCTGGTACGTGGCGGCACGCTTCGAATGGATTCCCCCGCAGGTACTGCCCGCGCCCGACGCGGTGTGGCACACGCTGAGCGATCTCTACGCGAGCGGCGAGCTGCAGGCCAACCTGGCCGTGAGCGCGGTGCGCGTGGCCGGCGGCTTTGCCCTCGGCCTGGCCGGCGGCCTCGCGCTGGGCGTGGCGATGGGCCTGTCGCCGAACTTCCGCGACTACGTCTATCCCACCTTCAAGGCCTTCAGCCAGGTGCCGGTGCTGGGATGGCTGCCACTGCTGATGCTGCTGGTGGGCATCGACGAGGCGCTCAAGATCATCCTGATCGCCAAGGCCTCGCTGGTGCCGATCGCGCTCAATACCTACAAGGGCATCCAGAACGTGCCCACGCGCTATATCGAGGTGGCGCGCGTGCTGCGCTTCACGCGCTGGCAGATGTTGTCGCGCGTGGTGTTCCCCGCGGCCGCCGCGCCGATCTGGAACGGCATCCGCTACGGCCTCACGCATGCATGGCTGGCACTGGTGGTGGTGGAGCTGCTGGCCTCGTCCGAGGGGCTGGGCTACATGATCGTGTACGGCCGCCAGCTGTTCCAGCTCGACATGGTGATCGCCGCGGTGATCGTGGTGGGGGTGGTCGGCTTCGCGCTGGACAAGGCGCTGGCACTGGCCGAGGCGGCGGTGCTGCGCTGGCGCAAGCCCGGTCTCTGAAGCAACCGAAGCGAAGGACCCAAGATGACAGAATCGTTTGCGCGCACCCTGCGCACCCTGCGCATTCCCCGGCCGCTGCGCGGCTGGATCCTGCCGCTTGCCCTGGTGGTGCTGTGGTGGGCCGCGGTGCGCTTCGGCTGGAGCACCTCGCCGCTGCTGGTGCCGGTCTCCAAGGTATGGGACACGGCGGTGCAGCAGGTGCGCAGCGGCGCCCTGTTCGACGCGCTGCGCGCCAGCCTGTGGCGCGACCTCGCCGGCTTCGCGCTGGGCGCCAGCGTTGGCCTGCTGTTCGGCGCCGCGCTGGGGCTCTCGCGCCTGCTCGAGCAGGTGGCCGGGCCGACCTTCCACACCGTCAAGCAGATCTCGCTGTTCGCGTGGATCCCGCTGATCTCGGTGTGGTTCGGGCTTGGCGATACGGCCAAGGTCGTGTTCCTCTCGCTGGCGGCCTTCTTTCCGGTGGTGCTCAACACCTTCGAGGGCATCCGCGGCGTGCCGGCCGATCTGCTGGAAGTGGCGCGCGTGCTGAAGTACTCGCGCTGGCAGGTGCTGCTGCGCGTGGTGCTGCCGGCGGCCTCGCCGTCGATCTTCGCCGGCATCCACCTGGCGCTGATCTATGCGTGGCTGGCCACGCTCGGCGCCGAGTACCTGCTGGTGGCCGGCAAGGGCATCGGCAACACCATGGTCGACGGCCGCGAGAACTTCTGGATGGACCTGGTGCTGTTCGGCGTGATCGTGGTGGGGCTGGTCGGCTTCACGCTGAACTGGCTCGCCAGCCGCATCGAGGGTCGCCTGCTGGCATGGCGCGGCCGCTCCGTCGCGGCATTCTAGGAGGCACGATCAGAGAGATCCCGGAGGCGTTGCGCGGCCTTGCCGCACCCGCCTGCACTGTCAGCGGCCGCGCGCCTGGCCGGGCCCGCTTCGCTTCTCTCTGATCGCGCCGCCCACCCAATTCCTCTTCGCACTACCGAACACTTTTCCGGAGAACCACATGGCCCACGCCGGCACGCTCAGCATCGAGCACCTGCGCAAGCAATACCAGGTCAAGGGCGCGCCCCTGCCTGTTCTTGAGGACATCACGCTGTCGATCGCCCCGGGCGAGTTCGTCAGCATCGTCGGCGCCAGCGGCTGCGGCAAATCCACCCTGCTGCGGCTGGTGGTCGGCCTGGAGGAGGACTACAAGGGCGAGATCCTGCTCGACGGCAAGCGCGTGGCCGGCACCAGCCTGGACCGCGGCATCGTGTTCCAGGAGCACCGGCTGTTCCCGTGGCTGACGGTGGAGCAGAACATCCGCATGGCCCTGCTCAACGCCAACCTCACCGAGACCGACAAGCGCCGCACCGTGCGCGAGCATATCGAGCTGGTGGGCCTTGCCGGCTTCGAGACCGCCTTCCCGCACCAGCTCTCCGGCGGCATGTCGCAGCGCGTGGCGATCGCGCGCGCACTGGTCACGCGCCCCGAGATCCTGCTGCTCGACGAGCCGTTCGGCGCGCTCGACGCGCTCACCCGCGCCTATCTCCAGCAGGAGCTGCACCGCATCTGGCAGGCCGAGGGCATCACCATGATCCTGGTCACCCACGACGTGGAGGAAGCCATCTACCTGGGCGACCGCGTGGTGGTGATGGAGCCGCGCCCGGGCCGCATCCGGCGCATCCTGCCGGTGCCGCTGGCACACCCGCGCGACCGCGCCTCCGCGTCCTTCGCGCGCGTCAAGGACGATGTGCTGCAGGAGTTCACCGGGCGCCCGGCCGATCTCGCCGAAGCGCCGATCAAGCGCGAGCCGGATGTGGACGCCACCCGGCTGCCGCCCCATATCCGCTTCGCGATCTGACGTACCCGCCGCACGCAAGATACCCACAGGAGAATCTCATGACCCAGCAGCAAGCCGCAACGCAAGTCGAACTCGACATCCACCCGGTAGCCGGGCGCATCGGCGCGGAGATCCGCGGCCTGCGCCTGGCGCCGGATCTCGATTCCGCCACCTTCGGCGCCGTGCGCGCGGCCCTGCTGCGCCACAAGGTACTGTTCTTCCGCGGCCAGGATCACCTGGACGATGCCGCGCAGGAAGGCTTCGCCAGCCGCTTCGGCACGCCGGTGCCCCATCCCACCGTGCCTTCGCGCGACGGCACGCGCTTCCTGCTCGAACTCGATTCCGAGCACGGCGGGCGCGCCAACTCGTGGCATACCGACGTCACCTTCGACCTGGCCTATCCCCAGGTTTCGGTGCTGCGCGGCGTGACCATCCCGGCCGCCGGCGGCGACACCGTATGGGCCAACACGGCCGCCGCCTACCAAGATCTGCCCGAAAGCCTGCGCGAGCTGGCCGACCGCCTGTGGGCGCTCCACACCAACGACTACGACTACGCCGCCACCCGCAACACGGTCAGCACCGAAGCCATCAAGCGCTACCGCGAGGTCTTCACCTCGGCCATCTACGAAACCGAGCACCCGGTGGTGCGCGTGCACCCGGAAACCGGTGAACGCACGCTGGTGCTGGGGCACTTCGTCAAGAAGCTGCTGGGCTATTCGGCCTCCGACTCGCAACACCTGGTGGCCGTGCTGCAGGACCACGTGCACCGGCTGGAGAACACCGTGCGCTGGCGCTGGCGCGCGGGCGACGTGGCGATCTGGGACAACCGCGCCACCCAGCACTACGCCATCAACGACTACGGCGATGCCAAGCGCGTGGTGCGGCGGGTCACCATTGCCGGCGATGTGCCGGTCAGCGTGGACGGCCGGCACAGCATATCGGTCAAGTCGGGTGCCCCGAAGCACGGCGAATCCGCCAACCATGCGGGGGCCGCCCGCGCCGCTGCGTAAGCGGCCCGGACCGATCCCGGAGTCATCGATGAGCCAGACAACACCGCGGCGCCAGCTCAGCCTGGGCGCCTTCCTGCAAGCCACCGGCCACCACGTGGCCGGCTGGCGTCACCCCGGCGCCGAGCCCGATGCCGGGCAAAGCCTGGCCCACTATGTGCGGCTGGCACAGCGCGCCGAGGCCGCCGCCTTCGACACGATATTCCTGGCCGACGGCGTGGCGATCCGCACGCTCGACGACACCACCCTGCCGCGCAGCGCGCGTGCCGCCACCTTCGAGCCGCTCACGCTGCTGTCGGCGCTGGCGGCGGTGACGCAGCGCATCGGCCTGGTGGCGACCGTCTCCACCACCTACAACGAGCCCTTCCACGTGGCGCGCAAGTTCGCCTCGCTCGACCACCTCAGCGGCGGGCGCGCCGGCTGGAACGTGGTCACCTCGTGGTCCGACGCGGAAGCACGCAACTTCAGCCTCGACAAGCATCCCGAGCACGCCGACCGCTACGCGCGCGCCGAGGAATTCGTCGACGTGGTGACGGGCCTGTGGGACACGTGGGAAGACGACGCCTTTCTCTACGACAAGGACAGCGGCCTGCATTTCGACGCGGACAAGCTGCGCGCGCTCGATCACCATGGCAGGCACTTCCAGGTGCGCGGCCCGCTCAACGTCTCCCGCCCGCCGCAGGGCCATCCGGTGATCGTACAGGCCGGTTCGTCCGAGGCCGGCCAGGAACTGGCCGCGCGCACCGCCGAAGTCATCTTCACCGCGCAGCAATCACTCCAGGACGCGCGCGCGTTCTACCAAGGTCTCAAGGGCCGGATGGCGCGTTATGGCCGCTCGCCCGACCAGCTCAGGATCATGCCCGGCGTGTTCCCGGTGATCGGCCGCAGCGAGGCCGAGGCAAAGGAAAAGTTCGAGGAGCTGCAGAGCCTGATCCACCCGGCCGTCGGCCTCGCCCTGCTATCGCAGAACCTCGGCGGCGTGGATCTGTCAGGCTACCCGCTCGACGGCCCGCTACCCGACGACCTGCCCGAGCCCAACGGCGCCAAGAGCCGCTTCCAGCTGGTGACGGGCCTGGCCCGCAAGGAGGGGCTGACGATCCGACAGCTCTACCTGCGCGTGGCCACCGCGCGCGGGCACTGGTCCATCCACGGCACGCCGCAGAGCATCGCCGACCAGCTCCAGGCATGGTTCGAAGGCGGCGCCGCCGACGGCTTCAACATCATGCCGCCGTGGCTGCCGGGCGGACTCGATGACTTCATCGAACTGGTGTTGCCCGAACTGCGCCGCCGCGGGCTGTTCCGCGAGCGCTACGAAGGCACCACGCTGCGCGAGCACCTGGGGCTGGCGCGGCCGGTGCATCCGCGCGCGGCGGCGCAACAGCGGGCGGCGTAGGAGGCCGGTTCAAGAAGCGCCGGGCGTCGTTGCGCGGCCTTGCCTTGCCCGCTCTCCTGGCCGGGACCGCTTCGCTTCATCCAGGACAAGCTCCAAGGCAGGAAAGGCGGAAAAGCCGGAAAAGGCGGCGAACGCCGCCGTCCGTCCCCGGAAACGACAAAGGCGGCCCGCAGGCCGCCTTTGTCGCTACACCGGGAGGAAGACTCTCAGTGCACCATCATGTTGCTGTTCATGTTGTGCATGATCCACAGCGAACCGGCGACCACGATCACCAGGATCAGCGCGGTGAAGGCCAGGGCCATCACGTTCCAGCGCTGCTCCGAGGAGCGGTCCATGTGCAGGAAGTACACCAGGTGCACGACGATCTGCACCACGGCCAGGCCGAGGATGACGGCCAGCGTGGTGGCGCCGTCCAGCGTGCCGCCCATCACCAGCTTGAACGGGATGACGGTCAGGATGACCGCCAGCACGAAGCCGATGACATAGCCCTTGACGCTGCTGTGGCTGGCGCCGCCGGCGCTGGTGCCATGCGCGCCGTGGCCGGCGGTCGAGACGTTGCTGTGTTCCATTACATCGCTCCCATCAGGTAGACCACGGTGAACACGCCGATCCAGACGATGTCCAGAAAGTGCCAGAACAGCGCGAAGCAAGCCAGGCGCTTGTTCATGGTCGGCGTCAGGCCCTTGCGGGCGATCTGCCAGATCAGCACGGCCATCCACAGCAGGCCGCTGGCCACGTGCAGGCCGTGGGTGCCGACCAGCGTGAAGAACGACGACAGGAAAGCGCTGCGGCCAGGGCCCGCGCCTTCGGCGATCATGTGATGGAACTCGTTGATTTCCATGCCGATGAAGGCCACGCCGAACAGGAAGGTGATGGCCAGCCAGAACTGCAGGCGGGCCTTCTGGCCGTTGTGCAGGGCGACCATCGCCATGCCCGAGGTCAGGCTGGAGAACAGCAGCAGGAAGGTCTCGACCAGGACGTAGTTCAGTTCGAACAGTTCCTTGCCCGAGGGGCCGCCCGCCACTTCACCGCGCAGCACCGCGAAGGCGGCGAACAGACCGGCGAAGATGATGCAGTCGCTCATCAGGTAGACCCAGAAGCCGAACACGGTGTTGGCGCTGGTGTCGTGATGGGCGTGGTCGTGCGAATGGTCATGGGCATGCGCCGGGGCGGCATGCGCGGAATGACGGTCTAGGACTTGTGTAGACATAGGTTTCAGGCCTGCGACGCGACGCGCTGGAAGTGAGTCTTTTCGACTGCCTCGACTTCGCGTGCGGGCACGTAGTAGTCGATATGGTCGTCGTTGCTGCGGAAGATGAAGGACACGATCATGCCCACCAGGCCCACGACGGCCAGCCACCAGATATGCCACGTGGCCGCGAAGCCCAGCACGAAGCTGAACGCGCCCATGTAGAAGCCGGCGCCGGTGTTCTTCGGCATGTGGATCTGCTCGTAGTGCGCTTCCTGCTTGGGCAGCTCGCCACGGGCCTTCATGTCGGCGAAGGCGTCCAGGTCACGCACCACCGGGGTGTGCGCGAAGTTGTAGAACGGCGGCGGCGACGAAGTGGCCCACTCGAGCGTGCGGCCATCCCACGGGTCGCCCGTGACGTCGGCCAGCGCCTTGCGGTTACGCACGCTCACCACGATCTGCAGCACCTGGAACACGATGCCCAGGCCGATCAGCGCGGCGCCGGCCACGGCCGTGTACAGGAACGGGTTCCAGGCCGGGTTGTCGGTGTGGTTCAGGCGACGGGTCATGCCCATGAAGCCGAGCACGTACAGCGGCATGAAGGCCACGTAGAAGCCCACCAGCCAGCACCAGAAGGCGCACTTGCCCAGGCGCTCGTCGAGCTTGAAGCCGAAGGCCTTCGGGAACCAGTAGGTGATGCCGGCCAGGTAGCCGAACAGCACGCCGCCGATGATCACATTGTGGAAGTGGGCGATCAGGAACAGGCTGTTGTGCAGCACGAAGTCGGCTGCGGGCACGGCCATCAGCACGCCGGTCATGCCGCCGATCACGAAGGTGACCATGAAGCCCAGCGTCCACAGCACCGGCGTGGTCATGCGTACGCGGCCGCGGTACATGGTGAACAGCCAGTTGAAGATCTTCACCCCGGTCGGGATGGAGATGATCATGGTGGTGATGCCGAAGAACGCGTTCACGCTGGCGCCGGAGCCCATCGTGAAGAAGTGGTGCAGCCAGACCAGGAACGACAGCACCATGATGGCCGCGGTCGCGTACACCATGCCCTTGTAGCCGAACAGCTTCTTGCCGGAGAACGTCGAGATGATCTCGGAGAAGATACCGAACGCCGGCAGGATCAGGATGTACACCTCGGGGTGGCCCCAGATCCAGATCAGGTTCACGTACATCATGGCGTTGCCGCCCATCTCGTTCGTGAAGAAGTGCATGCCGAGATAGCGGTCAAGACCCAGCAGGCCCAGCGAGACGGTCAGCACCGGGAAGGCGGCGATGATCAGCACGTTGGTGCACAGCGCGGTCCAGGTAAACACCGGCATGCGCATCAGGGTCATGCCCGGGGCGCGCATCTTGAGGATGGTGACCAGGAAGTTCACGCCGGTGAGCAAGGTGCCCAGGCCCGAGATCTGCAAGCTCCACAGGTAGTAGTCCACCCCCACGCCAGGGCTGAACTGCAGGCCCGACAGCGGCGGATAGGCCAGCCAGCCGGTGCGCGCGAACTCGCCGACGCCCAGCGAGACGTTGACCAGCATGGCGCCGGCCACGAACAGCCAGAAGCTCAGCGTGTTGAGGAACGGGAAGGCCACGTCGCGCGCGCCGATCTGCAGCGGCACGACCAGGTTCATCAGGCCCGTCATCAGCGGCATGGCCACGAAGAAGATCATGATCACGCCGTGGGCGGTGAAGATCTGGTCGTAGTGCTCGGGCGGCAGGATGCCCGGCGAGCCGTTGGTGGACAGCGCCAGTTGCGTGCGCATCATGATGGCGTCGGCAAAGCCGCGCAGCAGCATGATCATCGCCACGGCGGAATACATGATGCCGATCTTCTTGTGGTCGACCGAGGTGAACCATTCATTCCACAACCAACCCCACTTGCGGGTATAGGTAATCAGCGCGAACAGCGCCAGACCACCCAGTGCCACCATCGACAACGTGCCCATGACGATGGGCTCGTGGAACGGAATGGCATCCAAACTCAATTTGCCAAACATCTTTACTCCTAGGAATTCGAGCCCGGCGCCGGCAGGGCGGGCGCGGCCATGGACACCTGGCTGGTGCCGAGGGTGTTGCGCGAGGTGCAGACAGGACCGAACGAGGTACCGTTTCCGGCGATGGCGCCGCCGGTGCCGTCCATGTACTTGTGCAGGATGCCGTGGAACAGCTGCGGATCGACCTTGGCGAACATCGCCACGGGTTCCTTCTCGCTGGGCTTGGCCAGTTGTTCGTAGTCAGCCAGGGTCAGCTCGCGCGACGAGGCGCGTACCTGCTTGACCCATTGCTCGAAGTCGAAGTTCGACACGGCCTTGGCCTTGAACTTCATGCCCGAGAAGCCGCCGCCGCTGTAGTTGGCGGACATGCCGTCGTAGGTGCCGGCTGCGTTGGCGATCAGGTGCAGCTTGGTCTCCATCCCGGCCATCGCGTAGATCTGGCTGCCCAGTTGCGGGATGAAGAACGAGTTCATGATCGAATCGGACGTGATCTTGAAGTTCACCGGCGTATTGACCGGGAACGCGATCTCGTTGACGGTGGCGATATGCAGTTCGGGGTAGATGAACAGCCACTTCCAGTTCAGCGCCACGGCCTCGATGGTGATCGGCTTGACGTCGGATTCGATGGGCTTGTACGGGTCCAGGTCGTGCGAGGACTTCCACGTGATGATGCCCAGCACCAGGATGATCAGGCACGGGATCAGCCACACCACCACCTCGATACCGGTGGAGTGGGACCAGTTCGGTTCGTAGCGGGCGTTCTTGTTGCTGGCCCGGTATTTCCAGGCGAAGGTGAATACCAGGACGATCACCGGCACCACCACCAGCAGCATCAGCCAGGTCGCGATCAGGATGATGGATTTCTCGTCGGCGCCGATCTGGCCCTTGGGATCTAGCACGGTCATGTTGCAGCCGGCCAGCAACAGGCCGCCGCAGGGCAGGAACCGCGTCCAACGCGGAAGTTTGGGTATCTTCATGTCACGACTGGTTGTGTAGGCCACGGAACGACGGCGCGGCGCAGTTTTGCCGCCTAGGCGCGAGCGAAAGGCAGCCTTAAGGCTTGGGGGAAAACGGGAAACCTGGTTAAGCGACCTGCTTGCCCGGCGAGGCGCCAATCAACGGCAGACTGGCTTGATCCTTGTAGGACGGGGCTAGCAGGCTGGCTCGGTCCTTGTAGGACGGAGCACCGTGGGACTGCGGCGGTCCACACAGAAGGATGCCGCGCTCGCGATACCCATCACGCCTGCCGGTGCGGCAAACGTGGTTTCTGGCTGAGAATCGCGGTACGTCAGACATCGTGGCCGCGAATCTACCGCATTGCAGCAACGAGGGTAAACCCGGAACCTGGAACACACTGTTCGGTTAATCGGACAATGCACCATCTTTCGCGATCACGCCGCCAACGGCTCGCTTGTCAGAAAATTCTGCGAGTGCGTCAAGGTGTCGCAGGGTGCGCACCCTTGAAAGCAGTTGCACAAATCACAACGTGCGCGCGGCGTCGCGCGCCGGCGCCGGCGGCCCACGCTCTGACCCCCGGCGACCCCGGCAGTTCTATCCAAATGCAATAAGCTTCGTTCCCCTCGCGCCGCGATTTCGCAACCATGGGGCCGGCCCGGATCCCTCCCGATCCCCGACCCCACCCGGAGAAAATCGCATGACCCTGTTGCGCAACTGGCCCCGCCGCCTTGGCCTCGCCCTGTCCTTCGCCGCCCTCTCCTGCGCCGCCCTGTCCTGGTCCGCGACCGCTGGCGCCGCCGAACAGTCCGTGCGCGTGGGCTACCAGAAAGCCGGCCTGCTCGCCGTGCTCAAGGCCCAGGGCTCGCTCGACAAGAAGCTCGCGCCGCTGGGCTACAAGGTGGAGTGGAAGGAATTCCCCGCCGGCCCGCAGCTGCTCGAGGCGCTCAATGCCGGCAGCATCGACTTTGGCTACACCGGCGCGCCGCCCGCCGTGTTCGCCCAGGCCGCCCGGGCCAACTTCGTCTACGTCGGCGCGGAGCCCGGCGGCAAGACCAACGAGGCGCTGTTCGTGCTGGACAAATCGCCGGTGCGCACCGTGGCCGATCTCAAGGGCAGGCGCGTCGCGCTGCAAAAGGGTTCCAGTTCCAACTACCTGCTGGTGCAACTGCTCAAGAAGAACGGCCTGAGCCTGCAGGACATCCAGCCGATCTACCTGCCGCCCGCCGATGCGCGCGCCGCCTTCGAAAGCGGCAACGTGGACGCCTGGGTGGTGTGGGATCCGTACTATGCGCTCGCGCAGAAGGCGCTCAAGGTGCGCACCATCGCCGACTACGAAGGCGTGCCCTCGCCCTTCAACTTCTACGAAGCCGCCGGCGGCTTCGTCAAGGCACAGCCCCAGGTCGTCAACGCCATCCTCGAACAACTGCGCACCACCGGCCTGTGGGTGGCGAAGAACCCCGGCGAGACCGCCGCCCTGCTCGCCCCCGCCGTGGGCCTGGACGTGCAGGTGGTGGAGGCCTGGCTCAAGCGCGTGCCCTACGGCGCGATCCCGGTCACGCCGGAAGTGGTGGCCGTCCAGCAGCAGGTGGCCGACCTGTTCCACCAGCAAAAGCTGATTCCCGCCGCCCTCCAGGTCAGGGACAACGTCTGGCAGGCCACCTTCCCGCTCGCCAGCCAATGACCCCGGCCAGCCGCCGGCCGGGCATGGCGGCCGGCGCCGGGTGCGATCACCGGCCGCCGCCATGGCAAGCGCCAACCCGCGCTGCTACCATGCCCGCTCCCGGGCGGCGTCCAGCCACCAAGTCATCCAAGAAGTCATCCGCGACGTAATCCACGACGTCTTCCACGACGTAATCCACCTGGAAATCCAACAAGAAAAGACTATGAAAATCGAGACGATTGCAGTCCACGGCGGCTACTCCCCCGACCCCACCACCCGCGCGGTGGCCGTGCCGATCTACCAGACCGTGGCTTACGCCTTCGACAATGCGCAGCACGGCGCCGACCTGTTCGACCTCAAGGTGCCCGGCAATATCTACAGCCGCATCATGAACCCCACCAACGACGTGCTCGAGCAGCGCCTGGCCGCGCTCGAGGGCGGCGTGGGCGCGCTGGCGCTGGCGTCCGGCATGGCGGCCATCACCTACGCCATCCAGACCATCGCCGAAGCCGGCGACAACATCATCTCGGCCAGCCAGCTCTACGGCGGCACCTACAACCTGTTCGCCCACACGCTGCCGCTGTCCGGCATCGAGACACGCTTCGCCGACGGCCGCAACCCCGCCGCCTTCGGCGACCTCATCGACGAGCGCACCAAGGCCATCTTCGTCGAATCGGTCGGCAATCCGCTCGGCAACATCGTCGACATCGCCGCCATTGCCAAGGTGGCCCACAACCACGGCATCCCGCTGATCGTCGACAACACCGTGCCGTCGCCCTACCTGTGCCGGCCCTTCGAGCATGGCGCCGACATCGTCGTGCACTCGCTCACCAAGTACCTGGGCGGCCACGGCAACAGCGTGGGCGGCGCCATCGTCGACAGCGGCAAGTTCCCCTGGGCCGAGCACAAGGCGCGCTTCAAGCGCCTGAACGAACCCGATGTGTCCTACCACGGCGTGGTCTACACCGAAGCGCTCGGCGCCGCTGCGTACATCGGCCGCGCGCGCGTGGTACCCCTGCGCAATACCGGCGCCGCGCTGTCGCCGTTCAACGCCTTCCTGATCCTGCAAGGCATCGAGACCCTGGCCCTGCGCCTGGACCGCATCACGGAAAACGCGCTGGCCGTGGCGCGCCACCTCAAGGCCAGCCCCAAGGTCGAATGGGTCAACTTCGCCGGCCTGCCCGAGCACCCGGACCACGCCCTGGTGCAGCGCTACCTCGGCGGCCGCGGCCCCGGCATCCTCTCCTTCGGCCTCAAGAGCGGCGGGCGGGAAGCCGGCGCACGTTTCCTCGATGCGCTGCAGTTGTTCACCCGCCTGGTCAACATCGGCGACGCCAAGTCGCTGGCCACGCACCCCGCATCCACCACGCACCGCCAGCTCGACGCAGCGGAACTGAAGGCCGCCGGCGTGAGCGAAGACATGGTGCGCCTGTCGATCGGCATCGAGCATATCGACGACCTGCTGGAAGACCTGGACCGCGCGCTGGCAGCTGCCTGACGCCGCTGCCGGTCCGCCCCCTCTCCCGCCCGGCGGGAGAGGGCCGGGGAAGCGGCCAGGCGCATCGCCTGCCTGCATCGCCTGCTTATTCCCCGACGTAATATCACCATGCGCATTAACTCGTTCCTTGCGCATAAGACCCCCACTACAATGAGCCCCTTGCCTGTTCGCGCCAAGCGCGCCCAGGCCCGCTACATACCAACGACAAGGGGAGCTTTGATGAAATTGGGTCTAGGAATTCGACTGATCGGCGCGGTGCTCGCGCTGGGCGTGATCCAGACGGCCGGCGCGGCCGATCCGGACAAGAAGGAAATCCGCTTCGGCGCCACCGCCGGCCCGTACTCCGACCAGATCCGCTACGGCATCAAGCCCCTGCTGGAAAAGAAAGGCTACAAGGTCACCATCGTCGAGTTCAGCGACTACGTGCAGCCCAACCTGGCGCTGGCCGATGGCGCCATCGACGCCAATGCCTTCCAGCACGTGGCCTACCTGAAGAAATTCTCCGGCGACCGCAAGCTGCAGCTGTCGGAAGTCGTGCAGGTGCCCACCGCCCCCATCGGCATCTACAGCCGCAAGCACAAGACCCTGACCGAAGTGAAAGCGGGCGCCACCGTCTCGCTGCCCAACGATCCGTCCAACCTGGCGCGTGCCATCGCTATCCTGCAGCAGACCGGCTGGGTCACGCTGAAGCCCGGCACCGACCCGATCCGTGCCAGCGAGCGCGACATCGAAACCAACCCGAACAAGCTCAAGCTGATCCAGCTCGAGGCCGCGCAGCTGCCGCGCTCGCTCGACGACGTGGACTACGCCTTCGTCAACGGCAACTTCGCCCTCTCCTCCGGCCTCAAGCTGACCGAAGCCCTGGCGCTGGAGAAGATCCCCGACTACTACATGAATCTGGTGGCCGTGCGCACCGCCGACGTGAGCAAGCCCTTCGTCAAGGACATCCGCGATGCCTACCAGTCGCCTGAGTTCAAGGCGACCACGCAGCAGCGCTTCGCGGGCTTCCTGCCGCCGTCGTACCAGCGCTGAGATGCGAGGCCTCACGGCCTCGCCCGAGAAAGAAAGGACGAGAGAAGGCTGTCAACCTGCGTCGACTGCGTGCTCGTCCGATGGATCGACCCACTTCGGTCTGGCGTCGATGACCGCGACAGTGCTGCCTACCCGGCAAGGGGTGGTGTCGGCATGGGCAACGATGGAACTGGACATAGGCTTCGCGCAATTCGGGCTTAAAGCCTGCCGACGTCGATCACGGCCTGCGCGAATGCCTGAGGCGCTTCCTGTGGGAGGTTATGGCCGATGCCCCCCGTGATAGTCCTGTGCTCGTATTTCCCGGTGAACTTGCCCGCATAGGCGCTCGGCGCCGGGTGCGGTGCGCCGTTGGTATCGCCTTCCATGGTGATGGTCGGCACACCAATGGACGGCGCCAGGGAAAGTCGCTGCTCAAAGGCGTCATACTTTGCTTCGCCAGAGGCAAGACCTTGCCGCCAGCGATAGTTGTGGACGGCAATGGCGACATGGTCTGGATTGTTGAAGGCCGATGCACTCCGCTCAAACGTGGCGTCATCGAACTTCCATCCCGGTGAGGCTTGCCTCCAGATCAGCTTGGCAAAATCGTGCGTATATTGTTCGTAGCCGGCCCGCCCGCGATCGGTTGCAAGGTAGAACTGGTACCACCACTGGAACTCTGCCTCGGGCGGCAGCGGCAACGCACCGCCTTTCTGGCTCCCGATCAGGTAGCCGCTTACCGACACCAGCCCCTTGCAACGCTCCGGCCACAGCACCGCGATGATATCGGCGGTGCGCGCCCCCCAATCGAACCCGGCGAGTGTCGCATGCCGGATATTGAGCGCATCCATCAGCGCGACGATATCTGCGGCCACGGCAGTCGGTTGCCCGTTGCGCATCGTCTCTTGCGACAGGAAACGCGTAGTACCGTAGCCGCGCAGATACGGGACAAGCACGCGATACCCGCGCGACGCCAGCAGCGGCGCCACGTCAACGAAACTATGAATATCGTAGGGCCAGCCGTGCAGCAGGATGACCGCGGGTCCGTCGACCGGCCCCGCCTCGGCGTAGCCGACATTAAGCAGCGCGGCGTCGACCTGCTTCATTGACGCAAACGATGTATGGGCACCCGGCAAGGCCGAAGGCACGACCGACGAATTCGGCGAACGTGTCTGGCCCCTGGCGGAACGCGGCACGCCAAACTGGGCAGCGGCAAGCGCCACGGCTGTCATGCCCATGAAGCCGCGACGACGCGAATTGATATTTTCTGACATATTCCTCTCCACCTCGTCAAGCGAGGTCATTGAGCTTTGCGTAGCCCTGATACCTTTGACGGCAAAGCCAAGATCGCTACTCGAACCACGCAACCCTCTCCCCGGCAAGGCATTGGCTAACGGGTGCGTGGAAAGCGCCAGGGCCTAGTTGCGAGCGCCGTCCGTGTAGACGTTCCTCGAATCGACGCGGGCACCATCGGAGAACACGTCGCGCGGTCCGACGCGTGCTCCATCGGTAAAGACATCGCGCGCTCCGATGCGTGCGCCGTCCGTGAAGACATCACGCTGGCCGATACGCGCGCCATCCGTATAGACGTCACGAGGCGAATTGACCGCGGCCACGGCGGCTTGCGAGGCAAAGGTGGCGGCCGTGGCAATCAGCAGGGCGGCACCAGAGAATTGGCTGAGACGTTTCATGAGTAGCTCCTTGAAAACCGGACAGAGAGATGACAGTCAACGACCGGATCCGAGAGGCCTGCAGCAGCAGCGCCACGTTGCGATCGTTACTGCCGTATACGCTGCGCGATCGGAAATCATTCCCGTCGTCAGATCGAAATTTTGATTTGCCGTCATAACGCCACGCGGTCGGGCCGTGCGGTGCAGCACACGGGTCACGACGCGAGGCGGTGATGAATGGGATGTGGAAAGAGCCACACGGAGAGCTGCAGGCGCGGATGGCGGCAAGGAAAAAGACGCGTCTATCTATGGCGATCTGACGGACCCGAGTGGGCCGCGGTTTTCCTTGGGCGGCCGGACCATCAACCCTGGCCTCCAGAGCTTCATGGCCAAGCGCATGGGGGCCAGGACCTTCGAGCTGAAGGCGAGTCACGTATCGTCGATCTCACATTCCCGACGAGACCGGCAGTCTCATTCTGGAAGCTGCCGGACGGGCGCCGGCTTCACGTTCTCCGCATTCATCACAGCCTCGCGTGGTGGCCCGTGCGCTGCGCGGCGCGGCACTATGGCGCCAATTTGAAATTTCAATCCTGCATCGGGAATGCTCCGCGATCTCGCGGCGTATACGCAGTAACGATCGCAACATGGCGCTGCACATAAAGCCTCGCAGGTCCGGTCGTTGAACTGTCATCTCTGTAATCGTTCGCCAAGGAGTCGATCATGAAACGCCTCAGTCAAATTTCCGGTGCTGCCCTGCTGATTGCCACCGTTACCACCTTCGCCTCGCAGGCCGCCGTTGCCGCAGTCACTTCGCCTCGCGACGTCTATACCGACGGCACGCGTATTGGCCAGCGCGATGTCTTCACGGATGGCGCGCGCGTTGGACAACGTGACGTGTTTTCCGATGGTGCGCGGATCAGTTCGAGGGATGGCTATACGGACGGGGCCCGCAACTGAGCACCGGCGGCTTTCAGCGCGCGATAGCAAACATCTTGTGAAGGAACGTCATCATGAAAGACCCTATTCGTATTGTCTGTGCAGCAGTCATCTCGGTAACGGCCCTCATTGCCACTCCAGTGTTCGCGCAGTACGCACAAGTCACAGCCCCTAACGTCACGCGAGCGGATTTGCTCCGTGAAGTCCAGGAACTGGCGGCCCTGGGATACGAGCCAAGCAGAGAAGGCAAATATCCGGCCGATCTGCAAACGGCACTACAGCAACTAGCAAAAACGCACCAGGGAAATACCGGCGCAGCGTTGGTGTCGCAGGCGCCCTCGCGGTAACGTGCTTTGCCTCGAAGAGCGCGGATCCTCGGCTGCCTCGTTCACAATGGCCCCGGAAGGGGACATTAGTGAATGCGGCGGCTTCAATCCACTGGTAGCGTTTGATAGCGCGCGCGATGCCCACGGAAATCAACCTGGACGCGGGGTTGTCACGCCGAGCTTCCATCACTTTGGCGACTGCAACCGGGATACCCGCTCGCCGTGTCCGCTCACTTCGCACATCGGATGCACACCAGGCATCCATGAAACCGACTCAAACTTTTAGTCTGACGTCGGGAATATTTCGCGATAACGGCGCGTATACGGTAGTAACGATCGCAACATGGCGCGGCTCCTGCAGGCCGCACGGATCCGGTCGTTGAAGCTTTTCCATCCATGCCCCAAGGAGCTACTCATGAAACGCCTCGGCCACATCTCCGGCGCTGCCCTGCTGATTGCCACAGCCGCCGCCCTTGCTTCCCAAGCCGCCGGTGCGGCTGTCAATTCGCCCCGCGACGTCTATGCCGATGGCGCTCGCATCGGACAGCGTGACGCATTCACCGATGGCGCCCGCATCGGACAGCGTGACGCATTCACCGATGGCACCCGCATCGGACAGCGTGACGCATTCACCGATGGTGCCCGCATCGGACAGCGCGACGCATTCACCGATGGCGCCCGCATCGGACAGCGTGACGCATTCACCGATGGTGCCTGAAATTCGGCGCTGAATGATCGTATCGACGCCGCTCGAACCCTTGCAGGCATGGATCGCACGGGCACGTCTATTTCTCCCGCAAGCGCTGCCGATCCCTACATCGACGGAACCCATGCCTGACAACGGGCCTCAATCACTCGCCAGACTGGAATGACAGCAATCCTTGCAGCGCTGCGGATGACTCGCGACAACCACCGCGTGTCACCCACAGCTGCTGATGCCACCCGGTGGTCCCGCCGCGATCAGGGAGCCTGCACCTGAACCGGAGCGCCAGGCTTTCCCGAGATCTGCGGGGCTACCACGAGGTAGCGGCGCATGTCCTCTGCGGCGCTTGTTCCCGGCGCAACGACCTGCCGGATCGGCCCGATGGTATTGACGATGGCCGCGCCGGCCGGATTCGTCATGAACACGGCAAGCGGCTCGAGCGGCCCACCGCCGTCAGCTTTGTTCGCAAGCGCCAATACATAAGGTTGCCTCGGCTGAAGGCCGGTCACCGCCGCCTGCAGCACCTGCACCAACCCCTGGTCGAATAACGTAATGCTGCTCGCGGCGGCTGCCTTCCCGCCCGGCTGCCCCTTGTTCGGCGCCAATAGCGTCAGGTGGCTTGCCTGCCCGGCAATGCCAAGCGGCTCCAGGTTCTGCGTTCCATCCCCTTGCGTCACTGCGTTCGGTACATATGCAATCGCCTGCGGTGCCTGGCCTACCGGAACCGTCGCGATCACCTTGTTGCTCAGCGTGTCGATGGCAGCGATGGCATCGGCATTTTCCAGACCCACATACATGCGGCTGCCATCGCCCGAGGGCCAGATGCCGTGAGGCAGGCTCCCCGTTGGAATGGTAGCCACCTGTGAAAAATCATCGGTACGAAAGACCTTTACCTGATTCAACCCGCCCACAGTCACGTAGGCAAAACTGCCCTTGGCATTGCGCGCGAAGTTCACGTGGTTTGTGAGGGGACCGGTTTCGAAGCTCTTGATGCGGGCGAATGGAGGACGTGCGTCAAAGACCTGAACCCTTCCAGTATCCTTGAGTGTGAACCAGACCTGCCTGCCGTCCGGCGTGGCGGCGATATTCGGACAAAACGGGCTGTCCTGCTTCACCGCACCCACGATCTTGTGCTCGGCCAATGAGATCACCTCGGTTTCCGGATTGAATGAAGAGCACACGTAGCCGTACTTGCCATCGGGCGAGAAGATCTGCATGCCAGGTCCGGCGGGCACGACAATACGGGTCTTCTCTTCGAAGGTTTTGGCATCGAGAACCGCAACATAGTTTTCTCCGCGCACGGTAACCCAGACCTCGCTGCCGTCTGGCGTGTAGAACGCCTCATGCGGCGCCCTGCCGACGTAGGTAGCGTGCTTGACCGCATTGGTTTGCGTATCGATGAACGTCACCGAATTTGAACCGATGGAGACAATGGCCAGGGTCCGATGGTCTGGTGAGAAGCCCATGCCATGTACCAGCACCTGTCCACGGTAGAGCGGACTGAAATTTCCGGGCGAAGGATCCCCGAGCCGGATCAGGCCAAGCAGACGATGATCGACCGGGTCCACCACGGAAACCGTGTTCGAAAATTGCTCGGCGGCATAGAGGCGGTCACGGTGGCTGACAGGGATATCCGGTTCGGACTGGGATACGGGGGCCTGCCCAGCCAATGACGGTGCCGCCGCCGCCAGGGCACTGACCGTCAGGACGAGGACAAGGAGCGATTCGAATTTCATCTTGACTCCTGCGACTGCTCTGGTTGGTGGCCATGCACGGGCAAGACGCGCTCACCGCCTTCACGGTGCGCTTCCTCCACAGGCACTGATATGCCGGTCGGCCTGCCGATGTCGGTGGGGGCCGCAACCGGGGGCGGTAGCGGCAGCCCTACCGCCAGACGCATGGCAAGGATCTCCTGCTGCTGCTCAACGATGATCTCCTGCGCCAGACGACGCAGTTGCTCATTGTGGCCAAAGCGCAGATAGGCCTGCGCCATATCGATCGCACCCTGGTGGTGTGGCGCCATCGTGGAGACAAAGTCCCGATCGATATTGCCGCTCGGCGTGATTTCCATGTGCCTCATCATGGCGGTCATGGCCGCGCCGTTTTCGGCCAGGAACGCGCGCTCCCCCTCGTCGTCCGCCGTGCTGCCGGCCGCGCGAGCCGGCATTGCATGGATGGCAAGCGTCAGCCACCCCATCGCCACAAGGCTTGACGCGATTCTGGCAGCGGACATAGTCATTTCGGCAACCCCTCGCAGGAGCCGCCACTCGGAGCGGCATCAATATCTTAGGAGAATATGCAAATGACGCCGCGAGACCAACGGGAATAAAAGCGAAGCCAGCGTGTTTACGAATCAAGACCCCTTGACTAACTACGGCACGCTGCCATGCACCTTGACAACGCCCCCGACACCGAACGGCTCTCGGAAGTCGATATCCAGGCGCATGCCGATGGTCTCCTGCCCCCCGGCAAGGCCGCCAGCCTCCACAGGTATCTTGAAGGCTACCCCAGCGAAGCTGGCAGGATTGCCTTCTACATGCGCCTCAACGAGCAGATCAAACAATCGTATTCTCATCACGACGTTGCGCGGGAAGCTGATTCTCGCTCGGCCAGCAAGCGGCCCGTGAGGTACACCCGCAGGGTTGCCCGCATGCTCGTATCCGGCCTGGTGCTGCTGGCGGCAGTGGGCGGGTGGCTGGCTGGCGCAAGCGCGTCGAACAAGGAGCTGGACAGTGTGGCGGTACTTGCACTGGTCGAGGCAATAAGTGCACCTGCTTATCCCAGTGCGATCGACATGGCCGGAGGCAGGCCCTCGCCCGACCTGAATTCGGTCGGATTCAGTCTTATGAGTCGAAAGCCGGTTCGCATCGGGCCGGTGTCTGAAGTGCTTCAATCGGTCTATGAAGGCCCGAATCAGCGGCGTATCGTCCTGCTGGAGGCCCGCGCCCTGCCTTTTGATCCGGCAACGCCACATTGGTCCGCACGCCGGGTTGGCGATGTTCGTTTGCTGACCTGGAAGACCGGTACCACTCACTACGTGCTCGCCGGTAGCGCCAATACCCCGCGCTTGATGCAGGCGGCCGATCTCATGACTTCGCGCTGACGTCGAGCGCATCGACAAGGACTAGAGTGAGATGGGATCGCCTCGGCAACGACAGTTCCCGACTGGAGCGGGCCATGAAAATCCAGGATGAGTTGGTCGAGCATGTGCCACGGATGCGCAGGTATGCCAGGGCATTGATCCACAATCACGACCTGGCCGACGACCTTGTACAAGACACGCTGGAACGCGCGTTGGGCCGAACCGAGCAGTTCCGTCCAGGTTCTGACTTGCGCGCCTGGCTGTTCTCAATTATGCATAATCTTTTTATCAACCAGATTCGCCGGGCCTCCGAGCGCGTGGTGCACGTATCGGTCGACGATGATTCCGTGGATGAGGGCGAATACGCAGTGCCCCCGGAGCAAATGCGCTCGCTGGAAATTCGCGATCTCGACTACGCGTTGCAGCGCCTGCCTGTGGAACAGCGTGAAGTCGTCCTCCTGGTGGGTCTGGAGGAAATGAGCTACGCCGATGTAGCGATTGCGCTTGATGTCCCGATTGGCACCGTGATGTCCCGCCTGTCGCGTGGCCGGGAACGGTTGCGGGCACTGATGGCGGGCTCGCAATCCAGCGCAAGACTCAGGGTGGTGCAATGAGCGAACAACGGATTTCCATTTCCGAAGACGATCTTCATGCCTACGCCGACGGGGCGCTGTCGGAAGAGCGCCGCGCCCAGGTTGAGCGAGCCCTGGAGCAGGACCCGGCCCTCGCGGCAAGGATCAGTGACTATTTCTCGCTGAACAGTCTGCTCCACGAGCGCTATGACAGGGTCCTGGCCGAGCCGGTGCCCAAACGCCTTCAGCCATCATCTGCAAGGCACCCGGGCCGGGGCGAAGCGGCCAACTGGCCTCGCTTTGCGGGTATCGCCGCCACGCTGGTGCTGGGCATTGCACTCGGTGTCGGGAGTCAGATGATGCCGCGCATGACGGGTCAACTCGCGAGCAATGAGCCGATCGGCAGCCTGCAGGGCCAGGACGGACTTGCACGCAATGCGGCCGTGGCACATGTGGTCTACATGCCCGACGTTGTCCGCCCGGCCGAGATCGGTTCCGATCGTGAGCAGGATTTTGTGCAATGGCTGGCAAACCGACTCGGCACCAACGTGCACCCGCCGGTGCTGACACGGGTCGGCTTCGAACTCGTCGGCGGCCGTTTGCTGCCCGATGCCGGTGGGGGCGTTGCACAATTCATGTATCGCAACGCCAAGGGCGAACGGATCACCCTCTACATATCCCACCGGACCACGAGCGCGAACACCACCGCGTTCCAGCTGTACCAGGACGGACCGGTCAATGTCTTCTACTGGCTGGACGGTGACTTCGGCTATGCCGTCAGCGGCGGAATCGATCACACGGTGCTGCTCGACATCTCGCACGATGTCTATGCCCAACTGACACCTGGAAAGAATGAATAGTCGAGCAGGCTGCGCTCCCTCCGTTCATCCGGCCTGGCCTGCAGGAGCCGACGACGCGCTCATCGTGGCAAGCAGCCTGACAAATGCGAGCGCGGCCATGTTGGTGCTGGCATGCGGGCGTGCACAGTGCAACACGGCATCGACGGTGCCGCCGCGCCTGGACTTTGCCGCTTGCAACGGCCGGTATGTCACGCGTGCCGAGCGCATTTCCGCAGCCGATGCGGGCACCAGCGCGGCGCCAAGCCCGGCCTCGACCAGGGCGAGCATGGTCGGGAGTACGCTCTCCTGATCGATGCGTGGCTGCACGCCGGCCGCATGATAGATCTTCTGGCTCAGGTCGCGAAAATAGGCTGAGCCGACCGCGCTGAATCCAACCATCGGAAGGCGATCCAGCGCCGCTGGCGCCACCGTGGCGTCTGCGGCGAGCGGATGCCCGAGTGGCAACGCCAGCAACATCGGCTCACGATCGGCTTCGAACGCATCGAAATCCGCTTCCACCGTCGGTGTGGACAGGCGCAGCAGCGCCACGTCGAGTTTGCCGGCGCGCAAGGCATCCCACTGCTCGGCTGACGTTGCCTCCGTGAAGTCGAATGCGACGGCAGGATAGGCGCTGCGGTACGCAGACAGTATGCGTGGCAAGAGGCGGTACGCGGCGGTACTTGTAAATCCCAGCGAGATCCGTCCCGTCTCGCCATGCGCTGCCCTGAGCACTGCCTGCCCGGCGGCGTCCGCATCGGCCAGCAGTTGCCTTGCCCGGTCGAAGAGCACCCTGCCCGCCTCCGTCAACTGGACCGACCGCGTCGTTCGCGCAAACAGGTCCGCACCAACGTTGGCTTCCAGTTGTCGGATTTGCTGGCTCAAAGGCGGCTGTGCCATATGGAGCCGCGCCGCGGCACGTCCGAAATGCAGTTCCTCGGCCACCACAACAAAGAGGCGCAACGCGTGCAACGAGAGAGCCATTGATACATAAAAATGAATGAATACTCTGGAATATTATATTGGATCTATCGAATAGACCAGCATAAGATTGCCTTCGATATCCCCTTCAAAGCCCCGCGATTCTTGCCCATAGGAACTCCAACATGAATCCCAAAGCCCTGTTCCGTACCCTGGCGGGAAGTATCGCCGCAGTGTGCTTCAGCGCCCTCCTGCCTTTGCCCGCCATGGCACAACATTCGCAATACCCGGTCAAGCCGATCCATATGGTTGTGCCGTTCGGCGCTGGCAGCGTGACCGACACCCTGGCGCGCATCATTGCAACCAGGCTCAGTGAGGCCTGGGGCCAGCCTGTCGTGGTTGACAACCGGGCGGGCGCCGACGGCAACATCGGCACAGGCTATGTTGCCGCGGCGGAGCGCGACGGCTACACGCTGCTCTTTGGCGCGGCCAGCACCAACGCGATCAATGCCAGCCTCCACACCAACCTCAAGTTCGACCCCCAACGCGACTTCGTGCCGGTGGTCAATGTGGCCAGCGTGCCCAATGTGCTTGTGGTTCCGCCTAGCGTTCCCGCGCGCTCAGTCAAGGAACTGCTGGCACTGCTGCACAGGCAGCAATACAGCTATGCCTCGGGAGGCGCCGGTGGCAGCCAGCACCTGTCGGCCGAATTATTCAAGTCCATGTCGAAGACCGATATCCTTCACGTGCCTTACAAGGGCGGTGCCCCTGCGCTGACCGATCTGCTCGCCGGGCGCGTGCAAATGATGTTCTGCAACCTCCCGCTATGCCTGCCGCATATCCGCTCCGGCAAGCTCATTGCCCTCGGCGTGACCTCGGCGCGGAAATCGCCTCTGCTGCCCGACGTTCCCACGATTTCCGAGTCGGGCCTGCCCGGCTACGTGGTGGAAGGCTGGTTCGGCATGTTTGCGCCAGCCGGCGTGCCCAAACAAGTGGTCAGCCGCATCAATGCGGAAGTTGTCCGCATCCTGAAAGATCCCAAGACACGCGAGCAACTGCTGGCCCAGGGCGCGGAGCCCGTCGGCGATACGCCCGAAGCCTTTGCCGTCTTCGTGGGCAAGGAACATGATCGCTGGGCGGCTGTCATCCGCAATGCCGGCATCACCTTAAACTAGGAGCATCCAGCTCATGCGCGCCCCCAATCGTCTCACCGCCCTTGAGGCGGCCACCCGGATCGAGCGAGGCAACCTTACCGCCGAAACGCTGACGCATGCCTGCCTCGAGCGCATACAGGAACGCAACGGCGCGGTGCAGGCCTTCGTCGCCGTCAATGCCGATCTGGCTCTCTCCCAGGCGCGTGCGGCGGATCGCCGCCCGGGTGGCCCGCTGCGCGGCATTCCTGTCGCCGTCAAGGACATCATCGATACCGTCGGCTACGACACGGCCTACGGCTCGGCAGCGATCTATGCCGGGCATCGCCCTGCAGCAGACGCCGGCTGCGTTGCGTCTGCGCATGAAGCCGGTGCCGTCATACTTGGGAAGGTTGCCACCAGCGAATTCGCCACGCAGACGCCGAGCGCAACGCGCAACCCCCTCGACCTGGAACGCACGCCGGGCGGCTCGTCCAGCGGTTCCGCAGCCGCCGTCGCGGATTTCATGGTGCCGGTCGCGTTCGGTACGCAGACTACCGGGTCGATCACCCGCCCGGCAGCGTACTGCGGCGTGGTCGGCTACAAGCCGACTTTCGGCCTCATCAGTAGTGCCGGCGTGAAGACCCTCAGCCATACCCAGGACACGGTGGGCCTGCTGACCCGCACCGTCGCCGACGCCGCCTTCTTCTGCCTTGGCCCGGCGCAGGCACGCGCCGTCGAACAACCGGGGTTGAGGCCGCGCATTGGCGTGTGCCTGTCGAGTCAGTGGCAGCATGCCAGCCCCGAAACGCACGCCGCCCTCGACGCGATCGCCGCCCGCGCCGAGCGGGCCGGCGCAAGCGTGCTGCGCTGCAGGCTGCCGCAGGAACTGGAAGCCTTGATCGATCTGCAGAGCAGCATGTTCGCCTACGAGGCCAGGCAATCGCTCGCCCATGAACGTACGCAACATCACGAGCAGCTCAGTGCGCGCCTGCAAACGCGCCTGGCCGGTGGGGAGACCGTGAGCACAGAGGCCTACCTGCAAATACGAAGCCGCATGCACGCCGGCACCCGACAAGCCGATGCCATGTTCGGCGATCTCGACGTGCTGCTCTACCCCGCCGCGGACGGCGAAGCCGAGCTGGGCCTGGCAGACTCGGGCTCGCCACGTTTCGGCGCACTCTGGACAGCGCTGCACCTGCCCACGGTTTCATTGCGCATAGGGACTGGCCCCGCCGGGCTGCCAATTGGAGCCCAACTGATCGGACGCTATGCGGATGACGCACGCCTGCTCGCGGTTGCAAGCGCCCTGGCGCGCATTGCAGGCTACGATCAGTAAGCGAAGGGGGTAGGAGAGCGCGCCTTGGGCCGCCCAGCGAAGTAACCAAACAAGCTTCTTGCTGGACAGGCATCCGCCGCTGCGCGCCATGACCCGCAGCAGCGGCCCGCGCGGCTACTTGCTGGCCACCTGCCCGCCAGCCTGCCCGCCAGTCTTTCCGCCGGACTTCCCGCCATCGGCCAGCGTCGACGCCCCGCCCCAGTCCCCGCCCAGCGCCTTCACCAGGAACACTGCGGTCAGCATCTGCTGCCCCCGCAACTGGACGGCGGTGCGCTCGGCGCCCAGCAAACCCTGCTGGGCCGTGATCACGTCCAGGTAGCCGGTGGCGCCGCCGTCGTAGCGGGCCGTGGCCATGTCGAGCACCTTGCTGGCGCTGCCCACGGCGCGCTGCTGCTGGTCGTTGGCGCGCGACAGCGCGGCGAGGCCCGTGATGCCGTCCTCCACTTCCTGCATCGCGGTCAGCACCACGCGGCGGTAGTTGGCCACCGTGCCGTCATAGCCAGCACGCGCGAAGTCCAGGTTGGACCGCAGCTTGCCGCCGTCGAACAGCGTCACCGCCGCCGACGCCCCAAGCGACCACACCAGGCTCGGCAGGTCGAACAGCGAGCCGAACGATCGCGTCTCCGTGCCGATGGCCGAGCCCAGGATCACGCTGGGATAGAACGCTGACTTCGCCACGCCGATCTGCGCATTGGCGGCCGCCATCGCGCGCTCGGCCGAAGCCACGTCGGGGCGGCGCTCCAGCACGTCGGACGGCACGCCGAGCGGCACCGCCGGCGGCACCAGCTCGGCCCCCTCCGGCGCCAGCGTGAACAGCGGCGCGGGCGTGCCGGTCAGCGTGGCGATGGCGTGCTCGAACTGGCCGCGCTGGCGCGCGAGCACGTCCACCTGCGTGAGCGTGGCGTCGAGCAGCGCCTGCTGCTGCGCCAGGTCCAGGCCCGACGCGGCGCCCAGGTCGTGGCGCGCATTGACCAGGTCCAGCGCGCGCCGCTGCAGCGCGATCGAGCGGCGCAGCACGTCGACCTCTACGTCGAGTGCGCGCAGGTTGTAGTAGTTGGCGGCGAGATCCGTGGTCAGCAGCAATCGCACGTTCTCGAAATCGGCGAGCGACTGCTGCGCCGATGCCTGTGCGCTCTCGATCGTGCGCCGCACGCGGCCGGCCAGGTCAAGCTCGTAGCCGACGGTGAACGAGGCCGTGAAGTCGTTCTGCACCGTCGAGTAGTTCGGCGCGGCGTAGTTGGTCAGCGGCCGGTTGGCCGAGATCCGCGCGCGCTGCTCGCGCGCATTGATGCCGATCTGCGGGAACAGCCCGGCGTTGGCGGCATTGGCCTGCGCGCGCGCCTGCAGCAGGCGCGCGTTGGCGGCGGCGAGCGTCGGGCTGGCGGCCAGCGCCTGGCGCTCCAGCGCGTCCAGGCGCGGATCGCCGAAGCGCTCCCACCAGTTGCCCTTGGCCACGCTGTCGCCCGGCGTGCTTTCGCGCCACGGCGGCTCGAGCTTCCATGCCGCCGGCATGTCGGCCTCGGGCTTGCGGTAATCGGGCCCGGCCGCGCAGCCGCCGAGCAAGGCGGCCAGCGCCACGGCCGGTGCGATCGCTTGCGCGCTGCGCCGCAGCCTCATCGCCTGGCCTCCGTGGCGGCGGGCGCGGAGGCCGGTGACGCCGGCGCCAGCGCCACGCGGTCGCCGTCGGCGATCGAGTCCGACGGGTTCAGTACCAGGCGGTCCTGTGCGCCCACGCCGTCGAGGACCTCCACGGTGGCGCCGTAGTAGCGGCCCAGCGTGACCGGGCGCAGCGTCACCTTGCCCTGCGCGTCGACCACGGCCACGCGCGTGCCCTCGGCGCGGAACAGCAACGTGTTGCTCGGCGCCTGCAACGCCTGGCTGCTCTTGAGCGGCAGCGAGACCGTGACGTAGGCCCCGGGCAGCAGCACGCCGTCGCGGTTGGGCAGCGTGACCTCCACCTGCATGGTCCGCGTGGCGGCGTCGATCGACGCAGCGGTGCGCGCCACCTGCCCCTTGAAGGCCTGGCCACGCAGCTCCGCCTGCGTCACCACCACTTCCTGCCCTGCCTTGACGAGATTGGCATAGCTTTGCGGCACGTTCACGTAGACGCGCAGCGGGTCGGTCTGCGAGAGCAGGAACAATTGGCGGTTGCCATCGATCAGGTCGCCCACGTCAACGCTGCGGCGGGTGATGATGCCGGCGAACGGCGCCACCACGCGCTTGAAGCCTTCGAGCTGGCGCAGGCGCTGCACGTTGGCATCGGCCGCGGCCACGTTGGCCACGCCTTGCGTGACCGCGCTGCGGCGCTCGTCGAGTTCCTGCTGCGACACCACGTCCTTCTTGCGCAGCCCCTCCCAGCGCTCTACCGTGCTGCGCGCCAGCGCCAGGCTGGACGCGGCCTGCTCGCGCGCGGCGATGGCCTGGCTGAGCTGCTGGTCGATCTCGGGTGTCTCGACCTCGGCCAGCAGTTCGCCCTTCTCCACATGCGCGCCGATGTCCTTGGTCCAGCGCTTCACATAGCCGTTGGCGCGCGCGGCGATGGGCGCCTGCACGAAACCCTGCAGCGTACCGGGCAGCGCCAGCGACTGGCTGCTGCCGGCCTGCGGCAACGCGGTCAGCACGTACTGCCTGGCGCGCTCTTCGGTGCCCGCGCGCAGGGCCTTGGCGTCGGCATAGCGGCTGATCAGCGTGCGCCCGGCGCCCACCGCCAGCAGCGCCAGCACCACCAGCGCCGCGATACGCGTGCGCCGCGCCACCTCGCGGCGCTTCAAATGCTCGTGCGGATCGTCCCCGCCGGCATCGCCCATGTGCAGGCCCAGCTCTGCATGGCGTTGTTCGGTCATTGCCTCAACCCTCTTGATGTGTGGGAGCCAGCGGCGGATGCGCCCCGCCCCGGTGCGCCTTGCGCCCGGCCAGCCAGCGGTGCACGGCGGCGAACACCACCGGTACGAAGAACAGTGTCGACACGGTGGCGAACAGCAGCCCGCCGATCACCGCGCGGCCCAGCGGCGCGTTCTGCTCGGCGCCCTCGCCCAGGCCCAGCGCCATCGGGATCATGCCGATGATCATGGCCAGCGCCGTCATCAGCACCGGGCGGATGCGGGTGGCGCCCGCCTCCAGCGCGGCCGACAGCGGCGGCACGCCCTCGTCGAGCCGCTGCCGCGCGAACGACACCAGCAAGATACTGTTGGCGGTGGCCACGCCCATCGTCATGATCGCACCGGTCAGCGCGGGCACGCTCAGCGTGGTGCCGGTGATGAACAGCATCCAGGCGATGCCGGCCAGCGCCGCGGGCAGCGCCGCGACGATGACCGCCGCGTCGATCCACGACTGGAAGTTCACCACCACCAGCAGGTACACCAGCACGATCGCCATCGCCAGCCCGACACCGAGGCCGATGAACGACGACTGCATGGTCTGCACCTGCCCGCGCACCACGAGCTGCGAGCCGCGCGGCAGCTTGCCCTGCATCTGGTCCACGAGTTTCTGCACCTTGCCCGCCACGGTGGCGAGGTCGGTGCCCTGCACGCTCACGTAGATGTCGATCGCCGGCAGGATGTTGTAGCGCGACACCACCGCCGGCTGGCGCGACGTGGAGGCCTGCACCAGGTTGCCCAGCAGTTGCGAGCCACCCGGGCTGGTGGCGGCGTTCGCGGGGGCCGCGGGGCTCGCGGCATTCGCGGCGGCGCCCACCGGCAGGTTGAGCAGCGTGTCGAGCGAGTCGATCTTGTACTGCGGCGTCTGCACCGCCACGCTGTAGACGATGCCGTTGCCCGGATTGAGCCAGAACGCCGGCGCGGTCTGCGAGCTGCCGGACAGCGAGATCAGCACGTTCTGCCCGACGTTCTGCGCCGACAGCCCGAGCTGCTGCAGGCGCGTGCGGTCCATGTCCAGGTTGATGGCGGGATAGTCGTTGCGCTGGTGCACGTGCGCGTCGACGGCGCCGGGGATCTGGCGGATCTGCTTGACCAGCTCGCCGGCGAGCTGGGCGTTGGCCTGCAGGTTGTTGCCCGTGAACTGCACGTCGATGGCCGCCGGCAGCCCGAAGTTCAGGATCTGCGTGACGATATCGGCCGGCTGGAAGAAGAACTCCACGCCGGGGAAGCGCCTGGGCAGCTCGGCGCGCAACAGCGAGACGTACTCCTCGGTGGGCCGGTGGCCCTCCCGCAGCGACATCAGGATCTCGCCGTCGAGCGTGCCGATGGTGCCGGCATTGCTGTAGGACAGGTTGATGCCGCTATTGGGCACGCCCAGGTTGTCGAGGATGGTCTCCAGCTCGGCGGGCGGGATCATCTCGCGGATGGCCGCCTCCACCTTGTCGGCCACGCGCGCGGTCTCCTCGATGCGGGTGCCGGTCGGCATGCGCATGTGCAGGCGGATCTGGCCGGCGTCCACGGTCGGGAAGAAGTCGCGCCCGAGGAACGGGATCAGCGCGCACGACAGCACGCAGAAGCCCAGGAACACGGTGGCGAAGCGCTTGCGGTTGGCCAGCTGCGCCGACAGCGCCAGCGTGTAGACGCGCCGCACGTTCTCGAAGCGGCGGTCGAACCCGCGGTACAGCCGCTGCAGCAAGCTGGGCTTGCCGTCGCCGCCCTGCGTGTGCGCGCCGCCCATCAGCAGCATCACCAGCGTCGGCACCAGCGTGCGCGACAGGATATAGGAGGCCGCCATGGCGAACACCACGGCCTCGGCCAGCGGCACGAACAGGAAGCGCGCGACGCCCTCGAGGAAGAACATCGGCACGAACACGATGCAGATGCACAGCGTGGACACGAACGCCGCCACCCCGATTTCTCCGGCGCCGGTGTCGATGGCCTCCAGCAGCGGCTTGCCCAGGTGCAGGTGCCGCTCGATGTTCTCGATGGTGACGATGGCCTGGTCCACCAGGATACCGACCGAGAGCGCCAGGCCCCCCAGCGTCATCAGGTTCAGGGTTTCGCCGAGCGCGTGCAGCATCAGCACCGACGCCAGGATCGACAGCGGAATGGTCAGCGCGATGATCAGCGTGCTGCGCCAGTTGCCGAGGAACAGCAGCACCATGGCGGCGGTCAGGCCGGCGGCGATCAGCGCCTCGAACACCACGCCCTTGACGGCGGCCTTCACGAACACCGACTGGTCGAACAACGGCGTGACCTTCACGTCCGGCGGCAGGATCTGCTGCGCGCGGGGCAGCAGCGCGCGCAGGTTGCTGACGATGTCCAGCGTGGAGGCCTCGCCGTTCTTGAGCAACGACAGCAGCACGCCGCGCTGGCCGTCCTGGCGCACGATATTGGTCTGCGGCGAGAAGCCGTCGCGCACGTAGGCCACGTCGCGCAGGTAGGTGGTGTTGTTGCCGATGGTGCGCACCGGCAGGTCGTTGAGGCCGGCGATCGCGTCGGGCGAGCCGTTCATCTTGACGTTGAACTCGGTCTCGCCGAGCTTGGCCGTGCCCGACGGCAGGATCAGGTTCTGCAGGTTGACCGCGTTGACCACGTCGGCCGGCGCGAGGCCGCGCGCCTGCAGCGCCTGCATGTCGAGGTCCACCGACACCAGCCGGCTCTTGCCGCCGTACGGGAACGGCACCGCCACGCCGGGGATGGTGATGAGCTGCGGGCGCAGCAGGTTCACGGCGGCGTCGAACAGCGACTGCTCCGGCAGCGTGGGGCTGGACAGGCCGAGCTGCACCACCGGGATGCTCGAGGCCGAGTACTTGATCACCAGCGGCGGCGTGATGCCGGGCGGCAGCTGCCGCAGCTGCGACTGCTCCACCGCCACCACCTGCGCGATCGCCGTCTGGATGTTGGCGGTGGGCTGGAAGAAGATCTTGATGATCGCCACGCCGTTGAGCGACGTCGACTCGATGTGCTCGATGTCGGAGACGGTAGTGGTCAGGCTGCGCTCGTTCTGCGCCGAGATGCGCTGGCCCATCTCCTGGGGCGACAGGCCGTTGTAGTTCCAGATGATGCTGATGACCGGGATGTTGATTTCCGGAAAGATGTCGGTCGGCATCTTCAGCAGCGCGAAGGGCGTGGCGAGCACGATCAGCATCGCCATCACGATAAAAGTGTACGGGCGACGCAGCGCCAGCTGGACCATGGACACGAGGCGGGTCTCTTGTGGAAAGGACGACGGAAAGAACGACGGAATGAACGACGGAAAGAACGGCAGGATCGCTGCAGATCGTCGACACCGCCACCGGACCAGGGCGCGCGGGCGGCATGCGGTGGCGAGGACGTTTGCCCGAGCCCGCAGATGCGCTCATTGCGTCGACAGTGGACGAATATAGCACGGCGTTTGCGGCGCGGCAGGCCTTCGCTGGCAAACGCCGATGGCCGCTTTCAAAGGTGTTGCGCGCAGTGCAAATACATTCACGCAGACATTTATCGGGTGCGCGAATGCATGGACATTACCCCCTCACCCGCCCTGCCGGACGCATAAGCAACTGCGGCATTATTCGTTCCCTGCCGGCCGGCGCTCGCCTACCCTTCTGCGCTTATCGACGGACAATGCAGGAACGGCAATGGCGCAAGAACTCGACAAACAGCGGCGCACGGTGGTCAGCAGCGTGCTCGCGGCCGGGGCGGCTGCCCTGCTCGGCTTGGCGCAGCCGGCCCGCGCGCAAGCGCAAAAGCACACGCTGCGCATCGGCTACCAGAAATCCTCCACGCTGATGATCCTGCTGAAATCGCGCGAGACGCTGGAAAAGGCGCTGGCGCCGCTCGGCGCAACGGTGCAGTGGTACGAATTCACCTCCGGGCTGCCGCTGCTGGAGTCGCTCAATGTCGGCAACCTGGACCTCAGCGCCGACGTGGCCGACGCGGTGCCGCCCTTCGCCCTGGCCGCCGGCGCCAGCCTGACCTACTACGCGATCGAGACCCCGTCGCCCGAGGCGCAGGCCATCGTGGTGCGCCAGGATTCGCCGATCAGGGAAATCGCCCAGCTCAAGGGACAGCGCATCGCCTTCGCCAAGGGTGCCGGCGCACACTACCTGCTGCTCGAGGCCCTGGCCAGCGCGGGCCTGTCGATCCGCGACATCGAGCCGGCTTACCTCAGCCCGGCCGACGCGCGCGCCGCCTTCGAGCGCGGCAGCGTGGCCGCCTGGGTGATCTGGGATCCGTTCCTGGCCGCCGTGCAGCGCCAGGCCAGCGCGCGCATCCTGCGCGACGGCAAGGGCCTGGCGAGCTACCGGCGCTTCTATCTGGCCGCCACGCCATACGCCCAGAAGCACCCGGAAGTGCTAGCGGCGGTCTACGACGAACTGCGCCGCGCCGGCGAATGGATCAAGCAGAACCCCGCAGCCGCGGCGCAATGGCATGCGCCGCTGATCGGGCTGGACGCGGCCACGGTGGAAGCGGCCAACCGGCGGCGGACTTACCAGGTCCAGACCGTCGACGCCGCATCGCTGGAAGAGCAGCAGCGGATCGCCGATGCATTTGCCAGCCAGAAGATCCTGCCGCGCAAGGTGGTGGTGGCGGATTCGCCGGTCTGGAAAAGGGCCTGAGCGGCCTGGGTCCGCGCCAAGCCTTGCCGCCGGCGCCGCGCGCGCCACTTCCGGCGCCGGCCGGTGGGCATCCCGGATCTGGCGTATAGTCGGTTGGCATCAATCTACCGGATGCAACCTTCCATGCCACCCAAGACCGGGCAGGCCGAGCCTGCTGCGCTGCGCATCGGCATCGTCGTCTACGACGGCTTCCAGGCCATGAACCTGGCGGTCAGCTCGGTGCTCGAGTTCGCCAACCTCACCGCCGGCCGCCCGCTCTACGCGCTCTCGCTGCTCTCGGAGCACGGCGGCCCCGTGCTCACCTCGGGCGGCTTCGCCGTCACCACGAAGCCGTTCGACGACACGCCTTTCGACACGATCCTGGTGGTGGGCGACAACGAAATCCTGCCCACCAGCCCCGGCATGGTCAGCTTCCTGCAAAAGGCGGCGCAATCCTCGCGCCGCATCGGCGCCACCTGCACGGGCGCCTTCAACCTCGCCGAGGCCGGCCTGCTCGACGGCCGCCGCGCCACCACCCACTGGTTCTTCGCCAGCCACCTGCGGCGCGCCCATCCCAAGGTGAAGCTGGAGGAAGACCGCATCTTCATCATCGACGGCCCGGTCTGGACTTCCGCGGGCATGACGGCCTGCATCGACCTGGCGCTAGCGCTGGTGGAAAAGGATGCGGGCGCCGAGGTCGCGCGCCAGGTGGCGCGCAAGCTGGTGGTCTATCACCGCCGCGCGGGCGGGCAATCGCAGTTCTCGGCGCTGCTCGAGCTGGAGCCCAAGTCGGACCGCATCCAGCTGGCGCTGGACTTCGCCCGGCAGAACCTGCATGCGGAACTCTCGGTGGAACAACTGGCGCAGGCCGCGCACCTGAGCCCGCGCCAGTTCAGCCGGGCTTTCCGCGAAGAGACCGGGCAGACGCCGGCCAAGGCGGTGGAGCACCTGCGCGTCGAAGCCGCGCGGCTGATGATGGAGTCGGGCCGGCATCCGATCGACGTGGTGGCAAGGGACACCGGCTTCGGCGACCGCGAACGCATGCGGCGCGCATTCCTGCGCGCCTTCGGCCAGCCGCCGCAGGCGATCCGGCGCATGAGCCGCACGGAAGCGGAGCCCGCCCCGGCCTGACCGGCGCGCCGGGGCCGGGCGACAGGCCTAGCCGTGATTCGCCGCGAACCGGTCCGTGGCGGCGAGTAGCTGGTCGAGGATGCCAGGCTCGGACCATGCATGGCCAGCGCCTTCGATCAGGTGGAAATCGGCTGTGGGCCAGGCCTGGTGCAGCGCGTAGGCGTAGCGTGCCGGGCAGGGCATGTCGTAGCGGCCATGCACGATCACGCCGGGAATGCCGGCGAGCCGGTGCGCGTCGCGCAGCAACTGTCCCTCCTCCAGCCAGCCGCCGTGGACGAAATAGTGTGTCTCGATGCGGGCGAAGGCCAGGGCAAAATGCGCGTCGCCGTGCGTGGCCGAGAAGGCGGCGTCCGGCAGCAGCGTG
Source organism: Cupriavidus sp. 05T41 (assembly GCF_056396525.1). Taxonomy (NCBI): domain Bacteria; kingdom Pseudomonadati; phylum Pseudomonadota; class Betaproteobacteria; order Burkholderiales; family Burkholderiaceae; genus Cupriavidus; species Cupriavidus sp. 05T41. Next base: position 230,083 of record NZ_JBFTLQ010000001.1, on the reverse strand, counting down.
ATGGTCTCGCCCTCCCACAGGCTCCACGCCACCGCGGCCTCCAGCTGCTTCGCGGTATCGCTGCCGGTCAGCAGCTTGCGGTAGGCGCCCAGCATGTCGCCGCGCCCGGCCTCCGGCACGAGCGCCTGGAAGCGCGCCCACTTTTCCGGGAACATCTCCGAGACGCCAAACTGGTAGTACCAGGCCAGTTCCGCCTTGCTCAGGGTATAGATGCCGCGCAGCACCAGCTCGCTGACCCGCTCCGGGTGGCGCTGCGCATAGGCCAGCGCCAGCGTCGAGCCCCAGGAGCCGCCGAACACCAGCCATTGCTCGGCACCGGTCAGCCGGCGCAGGCGCTCGATATCCTCGACGAGGTGCCAGGTGGTATTGGCCTCGAGGCCGGCATGCGGGGTCGAGCGGCCGCAGCCGCGCTGGTCGAACAGCAGCACATCGTAGCGCGCGGGGTCGAACAGCCGGCGATGCTCGGCCGAGATGCCGCCGCCGGGCCCGCCATGCAGGAAGAGCGCCGGCTTGCCGCCCGGCGTGCCTACCCGCTCGTAATAGATGACGTGGCCATCGCCGACATCGAGCGTGCCGCTCGCGTAGGGTTCGATGGGCGGATAGAGCGTGCGCAGTGCGGTCATGGCGGTTTCCGGGAAGGCAGGTATCTGCACGGATTGTAGTCTGCTCCGGGCCTGCTTCGGGTCAGCGCCGGGTCAACTCCGGGTCAACTCCGGGCCAGCTCCGGACCGGCTCGGTAGTGGGCACGCCCAGGCGGGCGGCACGCGCCAGCCCGTCCGAAGCCGCGTCGATGCCGACCATGGCGCCCATCTCCAGGTGCCTGGCCTGGCGCATCACCTTGATCATGAGGTCGGTGCCGATATTGCCCGAGCCGATGATGGCCACCTTGTGCCTGCCGCTCGTTCTCATGTCCATGCCGGTTCTCCCCGCCGCCTCAGCGGCCCAGTGCCTTCGCGGTCTTGCCGCCGATGCCGAACTGCGTGTTCGGCACCTCGGTGATCATCACGCGCACGGTCTCGACCGGCGCGCCGATCGATTCCACCGCGGCGTCGGTGAGCGCGCGGATGAGGCGCGCCTTCTGCTCTTCGGTCCTGCCTTCGATCAGGAAGACTTGCATGATGGGCATGGTGTTTCTCCAGTCTGGTTTGGTCTGGTTTGGTTTGGGTTGGGTTGGCTTGACCTGGCTTGGGTCGATCGATTGCGTATAAGGTGCCGCCAGGCCCCGCGCACTCGGCGCGGGCTTGCCATGCCGTGCGGCAGGCCTAGTTCGGCCAGCATGACATCGTAACAGTGGGTGCCGTTGCTGTAGCCCTCGCGCTCGGCCAGCCACCTGCTGGCGGCGTGCTCAGACGAAGCGCATCGAAACCGTGCCCAGGTGCTGGTAGCGCACCGTGATGCTGTCGCCCGCCGCCACCGCGACGGCCTCGGTCACGCCGCCGGTCATGATGAAGGTGCCGGCCGGCAGCTCGCGCCCGCGCGCGCCCAGCATATTGGCCAGCATCGCCACGCTGCTGGCCGGATGGCCCAGCACCGCCGCGCCGGCCGCGGTGGCCACCACCTCGCCGTTCTTCTCCAGCACCACGCCGAGGTTCTTCAGGTCCAGCCCGTCGGCACCGCGGTGCGTGCCGCCGGTGACGAAGCGCGCGGACGAGGTGTTGTCCGCAATCACGCTCTTGAGATCGAAACGGAACTGCTCGTAGCGCGAGTCGATCACCTCCACCGCCGGCAGCACGAAGTCCGTGGCCGCCAGCACGTCGCCGATATGGCAGCCCGGGCCACGCAGCGGATGCTTGAGCACGAACGCGATCTCCGCCTCCACCTTGGGATGGATCAGCGCGGCGGTGTCGATGGCGCCGCCATCCATGCAGGCGCCGTAGTCGGTCAGGAAGCCGTAGACCGGTTCGGTCACGCCCATCTGGCGCATCTTGGCAAACGAGGTCAGGCCCATCTTGAGGCCAGCGATGCGGGTGCCGCGCGCTTGCTTGCGGGCGCGGATCGCGTCCTGGATGGCGTAGGCGTCGTCCCAGTCCATGTCGGGATGGGTATCGGTGATCTTGCGCACCGGCTCGCGCGTGAGTTCGGCGTTCTCCAGGAACTCGGCGAGCTGGAGGATGGTGTCTTGGGTCAGGTTCATGGCTAGCTCCTGTGCAGCGGATAGACGGGATTCACACGAAGCGCACGCCGGCCGAGCCGATGCCGCCGAGGCTGATGCGCAGCTGGTCGCCGGCCTTGACCGGCACCATCGCGGCCAGCGAGCCGGACAGGATCACCTCGCCCTTCTTCAGGCCAATGCCGAGCCGCCCGAGCGTGTTCGCCAGCCACGCCACCGCATTGGCCGGGTGGCCCAGCGCGGCCGCACCCGCGCCGGTGGCAACGATCTCGCCGTTCTTCTCCAGCGTCATGCCCACGGTGCCCAAGTCGAGCCCGCGCGGGTCCACCGCCGCATCGCCGAGCACGAACACGCCCGACGAGGCGTTGTCCGCCACGGTGTCCTGGATGCGGATCTTCCAGTCGCGGATGCGCGAATCGACGATCTCGAAACACGGCAGCACGTAGGCGGTGGCGCGCAGCACGTCGGCATTGGTCACGCCCGGCCCGGCCAGGTCTTCCTTGAGCACGAAGGCGATCTCGCCTTCGGCCTTGGGCGCGATCAGCGTGTCGGCGGCGATCGCCGCGCCGTCGCCGTGGACCATGCCGGACAGCAAGTGGCCGAAATCCGGCTGGCGCACGTCGAGCATGTCCATCACCACGCGGCTGGTCACGCCGATCTTCTTGCCGACCACCCGCTCGCCGGCATCGATCCGGTGCTGCACCATGGCCAGCTGGATGCGGTAGGCGTCGTCGATGGACAGGCCTGGCCAGGTCGCGGTCAGCGGAGCCAGCGGCGCGCGCGCGACCAGTGCCTGGTGCAGGCTCGCGCCGATCTCGCGGATCTGTTCTCGCGTGATGCTCGTCACGTCCATCTCGTTTGTCGCGTTTGTCGCGTTTGTCTCGTTGCCCATGGCCAGCCTCACAGCTTCACGCAGATATTGCGCAGTTCGGTATAGAACTCCAGCGAATGCACCCCGCCCTCGCGGCCAATGCCGGATTGCTTGGCGCCGCCGAAGGCCGTGCGCAGGTCGCGCAGGAACCAGGCGTTGATCCAGCAGATGCCCACGTCCAGCGCACGGCCCATGCGGTGGGCGGTGCCGAGGTCGCTGGTCCACACGGTCGCGGCCAGGCCATAGGGCGTATCGTTGGCGAGCCGCACGACCTCCTCTTCCGTATCGAAGGGCGCGATATGGCAGCAGGGCCCGAAGATCTCCTCGCGGATCACCGCCGCGTCCTCGGGCAGGCCGGTCCAGATGGTCGGCTGCACCCAGGCGCCTTCGGCCAGCGCGCCCGGCATCGGCGGCACGCCACCGCCGGTGACCACGGTGGCGCCGGCCTGCGCCGCCTTGCGGTAGTACGACAGCACCTTGGCCTGATGCTCCAGCGACACCAGCGGCCCCATGTTCACGCCGTCGTCGCCCGGCTTGCCCAGCTTCAGCCCCTCCGCCCTGGCCTTGAGCGCGGCGACGAAGCGCGCGAAGATGGGCCGCTGCACATAGACCCGCTCGGTGCCCAGGCACACCTGGCCGCTGTTCTCGAAGGCCGAGCGCGTGATGCCGGCGACGGCCTTGTCGAAGTCCGCATCCGCGAACACGATGCCGGCGTTCTTGCCGCCCAGTTCGAACGAGACCGGACGCACGCCATTGGCGGCAGCCTTCATGATGGCCTCGCCGGTGCGTGTCTCGCCGGTGAAGGTAATGCCGTCTACATCCGGGTGCGCGGTCAGGAAGGCGCCGGCGGAATCGGGGCCGAAACCGTGCACCACGTTGTAGACGCCGGGCGGCACGCCGGCTTCGTTCATCACCTCGCCCAGCAGCGTGGCGGTGGCTGGCGTCTCCTCCGATGGCTTGACCACCACGGTATTGCCGCATGCCAGCGCGGGCCCGACCTTCCACGTCATCAGCAACAGCGGCAGGTTCCACGGGCACACCACGCCGATCACGCCGCGCGGCGCGCGCACCGCATAGTTGATGGCCTCGCCGCCGTCCGGGGTGGCCATGGCGAAGCTCTCCGCCGGCACGTTCTTGATGAGGTCGGCAAACACCTTGAAATTGGCCGCGCCGCGCGGGATGTCGACATGGCTGGCCAGCGACAGCGGCTTGCCGGTGTCGGCGATCTCCGCCTGCAGGAAATCGTCGAAGCGGCGGTTGATGCCGTCGGCCACCGCGTGCAGCAACTCCACGCGCTGCGCCACGGTCATCCTGCCCCACGGTCCGTGCAGGGCCTGCCTGGCCGCGCTCACGGCGGCGTCCACCTCGGCCTGCCCGGCTTCGTGCACGCGGGCGATCAGGCTGTTGTCGACGGGGTTGCGGTCGTCGAACTGGCGGGCGGTGCCGACCCACTCGCCGTTGATGAAGTTCTTGAATTCTTTCATGTCTGTCTCGATGGTTGGGACGTTGCGCCGGGCCGGGCGCCCGGCCGGCTGTGCGCGCTCTCCCCTCTCCCACCGCGTGGGAGGGGGGAGCAAACCGGCGCCATCCGGTGCCACGCCGGTCCGCTCAACTCGCGGCGCTCAGGTCAGCACGCTCAGGAACGCATCATTGAGCTTGCGGTCGTGATAGAAGATCGCCCGCCCCAGTTCGTTGTCGGTCCAGGTGATGGTGGGCTTGTCCGGATAGTGGATATAGCCGCCGGAGAACACCTCGTTGCGGTTGCCGGAAGGATCGAAGAAGTAGATGGTGGCGCCGCGCGTGATGCCGTGGCGCGTGGGCCCGATATCGAGCGAGACGTCCTTCTTGGAGATGATGTCGGCGGCCTTGAGCACTTCGCCCCAGTTGTCCAGGTTGAACGAGGCGTGGTGGAACTTGTTCTTCTCGGGGTGGCGGATAAAGGCGATGTCGTGCGCCTTGTTGGAGCAGGTCAGGAAGGCGCCGATCAGCATCCGGTCCGGCCCGGCCACCACTTCCTCGGCCAGCGTGAAGCCGAGCACGTCGCGGAACAGCCTGACCGTGCCGTCGACGTCGTCGCCATACAGCAGGCAATGGTCGAAGCGGCTCGGCGCCATCCCGCGCAGGTCGTCGGGCCACGGGTCGGGGTTGCTGTCGCCGGTCATGCAGCCCAGCTTGTCCTTGTCCGCGAACAGCTCGATGGCATGGCCGGTGGGGATGGTGAAGCGAAAGCGCACGCCGGTGCGCGGATGCTCGCCGGCGGCAATCCACTGGCAGTCCGAGGCCAGGCCCGACTGCTCCACTTCGTGCGCCAGCCGCTCCAGCGTGCGGCCGCTGTCCACGCGAAAGCCCATGTAGTCCATGCCCGGGCTGTCGGCCTCGCGCAGGACCACGCTGTGGTGGTCATGCTCGTCCCAGGCCTTGAGGTAGACGCGGCCCTTGTCGTCGCGCGCGGTTTCGATCAGCCCGAGTACCTCGGTGTAGTGCCTGAGCGCCGGCTCCAGCTCCAGCACGCGCAATGCCACGTGCCCCGGACGCAATACGCCTGTCAATGCCATGACTGTCTCCTTGATCCTTGATGATGGGGTTATCGGTCCATCTTTTCTTGCTGCGTTTTTTCTACTGATCTACTGTTCTACGGTTCTGCTGCGACTACGTCTTCGGCATGCGCCGCTCCAGGCAGCGCTGCAGCAGCGCCACCGGCCGCAGGCGGATGTCGCTGTCCGGGTAGGCCTTGCAGGCCAGCACCAGGCCGCTGCCCTCCTCCGCCTCCGACAGGCAGGCGCGGCTCATCTTGCCGGTGTGGTAGCGCCCGGATTCGATGCGCACCTTGCAGACGCCGCAGCCACCGCCGCGGCAACCGGCCGGGATGCCGCGCTTGCCCAGCGCCTCCATGGCGCGCAGCAGGTTCTGCTCCGGCGCGCACGGGTAGCACTGCCCGCTGCCGGCGATCTCCACGTTGTGCATGGCGAGTCCTCGTGCAGGGTTCGTTCAGATCTTGAACAGCGGACTGCGCGCGCTGTTCTGCGCGTCGCCCGCCGAGATGAACTTCTCGGTATGGATGTCCGCCTCGAACAGCCGCCCCTGCATCAGCGTGCGGATGCAGGCCTCGATCATCGGCGGCGGCCCGCACAGGTAGGCCTTGTGCCCGCGAAAATCCGCGCCGCCGCCGCTGGCGCCATAAAGGCCCTGCAGCACATCGTGGACGTAGCCGCGCGCGCCGTCCCAGCCGCTGTCGCCGGGCTCGTCGGACAGCGCCGGCACGTAGCGGAAGCCCGGGTGGGCCGCCGCCAGCGCGCGGAATTCCTCGTCGTAGTACAGCTCGGCGCGGTTGCGCGCGCCCTGCACCAGCGTGATGGGCAAGGTCTCGCCGGCGGCCAGCATGTCGAGGATCATCGCGCGCGGGCTGGACAGGCCCGAGCCGCCGGCCAGGAAGATCATCGGCACGCGCGCGGACTTGCGCACGAAGAAACGCCCGTACGGTGCCGAGAAGCGCAGTTCGTCGCCCACCGCGAGCTGCTCATGCAGGTAGCCGGTGGCCTGGCCCCCCGCCACGCGCCGCACATGCAGCTCGACCAGGTCGTCGCCGGGCCGGTTGGCCAGCGAGAAGGCGCGCGGCTGGTCGCAGCCGGGCACGCGCAGGTTGAGGTACTGCCCGGCCTGGAAGGCGGCGGCGCCGCCGTCCTTCACGCGCAGCCAGATGCCGCGGATGGTGGGCGTGAGCGCGCGCGTGGCCACCACTTCGGCGCGGTAGTCGGCCAGCGGCAGGCCGAGCGAGTCGGCATCTTCCTCGATATCGGCCTCGATCACCATGTCGGACTGCGCGGTGGCGCAGCACGCCAGGCACTGGCCGTTGTCGCGCTCGAAGTCCATCAGCGCGAAGCTCGATGCCTCGCCGTGCTCGAACTCGCCACCCACCACCTGCACCTTGCAGGTGGCGCACAGGCCATGGCAGCAGGCATGCGGCAGCCACACGCCGTTGCGCAGGCAGGCATCCAGCACGGTCTGTCCCGGCGCGATGGGGATGGTCTGGCCGATCGGTTCAATGGTCAGGGAATACATCTCGGTTCTCCTTCAAACCCGCGCCGCGCTCAGCTGCAGCTGCCTGCGATACCGTCCAGCCCCGGCGTGCGGAAGCGGATCACGTCCTTGTGGCCGAGGCCGTTTTCCGCCAGCGTGCGGTCCAGCTCCGGCTGCCACGGCGCATTGCCGCGCAGCCACTCCACGCGGCTCCAGTCGATGCGGGCGAAGTCGGGGTGATAGCCGTAGACGCCAGGCAGCACGTTCTCCACCACGTCGCGCAGGCGCATCGCGGGCGGGAACGGGAAGCAGTGCGGCGCGCAGAACAGCAGGTGGCGGTCCCAGCCGATATAGAGCAGCCGGTTGCCGTGGAAGGCGGCTTCGCGGTCTGCCGCCTCGAAGGCGTAGGGGCCGATGGATACGACGGGCATGGTGGTCTCCTTTGCTCTCTTCTGTCTTCTGTCTTGTGTCTTCTGTCTTGTGTCTTGTGTCTTGTGTCTTCGGTCTGCGGTCTGCGGTCTTGCGTGCGCGTCGTTCAGCCCGCGCCGCCCGCCACGCCCTTCCAGGCGTTCCAGTTCTTCTGGTCCTGCGAGCCCTCGAAATCGAGGTTGTCCGCGCCGGGGTCGAGGCGATACCACTTGAGCACGTCATCGAGCGAGGCGCCGCCGCAGTTGCCCTGGTAGATCTGGTGCACCGGCAGCCAGGCCTGCGCGTATTTCTCCGGCTCGCCGTCGAAGATGTCCTTGCAGCCGTCCGAGCAGAAGTGGAACTTCATGCCGTGGTAGCTGCTTTCGCGGTAGCAGGTCTGGGTGGGGTCGTCCGGCTCGGAGAACACCATGGGAATCTGGCAGGTCTGGCACAGCATCGGCAGCGTGCCGTTGTAGAAGCGCTCGCCGGCTTCCTGGCGCTCCTGCCAGTGGTCCAGGCGCGGCTTGTAGTAGCGCTCGAAGGTGTCCGGGTATTTCTCGGCCAGCCAGCCCATCTCGTCCGGCTTGGGCACCCAGGTATGGAAGCCCGCCGCGCCGGCGTAGTTGTAGAAGGTGGCCCAGGCCTCATGCGTGATGCGGTCCTTGGTCTTGGTGGCGACCTCGTGGTACTTGGGCATGCGCAGGCCGTAGCGCTCCAGGTCCTTGAACAGCGCGCCGCCGGCCTGCTCGAAGTACATCTCCCAGGCTTCGGCCCACGACATCACGCGGCGTGGCAGCATGTAGTCCATCATCATGCCGACCAGCGTGAGCAGGCGGAAGCCGCGCCAGAACCATTTGTCCAGCCACTTCTGCAGGATGGGGATGTTGTCCGGGTCCTGCTGGCACAGGAACTTCACCACTTCCAGGCCCAGCGTCATGTGACGCGACTCGTCCGACTGGGCCGAGAAGCCGAAGGTGACCGTGGCCATGTCGCCGTTGTAGGCCGCGCCCGACATGAAGGGCATGAACAGCAGGTTGGTCAGCACGTACTCGAACGAGAACGAGATCGCGGTGATGAACTCGAACGGGCCGGCGCTCATGGCGTCCTCGAAGTAGGACTTGGGCACCGACAGGTACCAGACCCGGTCGTGCATGTGGCGCCATTCGCCGAAGCCATGGAAGTACTTGTTGTAGACCGAGAGCGTGTGCAGCTGCGTCTGCGCATGGCGCAGCTCGTCGATGGACTGCATCTGCGCCGCCACCCGCGCGCCGGCGCCGCGGAAATGGCGCCCCAGGTGGGCATAGCCACGGTGCGCGGCGTATTCGAGCGGCGTCACGCCGGTCAGGAACAGCCGCAGCGCGTTCAGGTAGCGCGGGTCCGAGACGTTGAGGTGGCCATTGTTCTGCACAAAGGAGTCGATGATCGCGTACAGCTTGCGCTCCTTCTCCGACTGGTATTTCCAGTAGGCGTCCATGGTCATGCGGAACGGGTCTTCCCACTTGTCCCAGTCATGGATCTTGATGCCCTCGTACTTGTCGTACGGGAAGACCTTGTCCATCGGCTCGTAGGTGGTTTCCCAGCCCAGGTCGCGCGTCATCGTCGCGTACTTCTCGCGCAGGTTGAGTTTCTTGCGTGCGTCCATGATGTCTCCGTTATTGCTTGCCTGCCGCGGGCGCGGCGGCGAATTCAGTCGTTCCAGCGCAGCGTGAAGGCGTCGTCGTCCTCGTCGATGTTGCCGGACAGCGAGATCAGGTTGAGGTGGATCTCCTGCAGGTCCCACTCGCGCCCGAGCTTCTCGGACACCAGCTCGCGCAGGATGGTCAGGTGCCCCGGCGCGTCGATCTTGACCATGGCCGGAAACCGCGACACCACGGCATGCGGGTTGGCTTCGGTGATGGCGTCGATGATGGGACGGGTGTCGTCGTTGCTTTGCAGCGCGATATAGACATTGGCGGTCATGGCGGCGCTCTCCTCAGGCAAGGCCAAGCTTGTGCAGGCGCGCGTCGAACTGCTCCAGGCACAGCGCCACGATCTGCTCGCCGCCGTCGCCCAGCAGCGTGTCCGCCACCGGCACCAGCGCCGCGCCCACCTGCTGTCGCGCCGCGCGCGCCCAGCCCGACAGCAGCATGCGGTTGGCCTCGGACTCGGCTGCCGCGGCCTGTACCACCGCGTCGACCCAGCGCGCATGCTCCTCGCGCCAGTCGTTCATGAACTCGGTCAGCACCGCCAGCCCGGTGCCGCAGGCGCGCGCGATGACGGCGTCGGCGTGCTGGTACACCAGCGGGTAGAGCAGCCCGTCGAGCACCAGGTTCTGGGTGACGAAGGTCTCGAACCAGTCCTCGATCACGAAGCTGTGCTCCACCAGGCGGCGCAGCGGCTGCCACGCGGCGCTGTCCATCCAGGCGGCCTTGGCGCGCTCGAGCGCCACGCCCGTGTTGCCGTCGAGCAGCATGCCGATGCGCGACAGGTACTGGGCAATGCCGAGCCGGTCCATCGCGCAGTAGGTGCAGGCCTGCGTGATGGCAGTGCCCCAGCCATAGTCCGCGCAGTAGAAGTTGTTCATGTTGGCGGCCCACTCCACGTGGCGCAGCGGCAGCAGGCCGTCGGCCAGGCGTTCCTGCCACTCCAGCGGCAGCGCCGGCAGCAGCCCGCGCTTTTCCACGAAGGCGAAGCTCTTCTCGGCGGCGTCCTGCTGGCGGCCGCGCGCGCCGACGTAGGCGCCGTAGTAGTACTGGCGCGGGTCCTTCAGCGCGTACCAGTCTTCCATCACGATCGCCGTGCGGCGCTTGTCGTAGAGCGCGTACTGCGGGTCCCACGTGGGGCGGTAGTGGAAGTTGACCTCCGACTGCACGTCGTAGGTGGCTTCCTGGTAGCGCGAGGCCGGCTTGTCGCCGAAGCGGCGCGCGATATTGCCGTAGGTCTGGCGCAAGGGCTGGATCTGCTGGGTCTTGATATCGACTTGCATCGCTGGGTCTCCTGGGTCGTGTTGTTCTTGTCGTGTTGTTCTTGTCGGGGGGATCGGGCCGGGTGCCGCCGGCCTGGTCAGGCGTCCTGCCCGGACGGCGGGGCCTGCGGCGGGAGGAAGCGCACGTGGTTGACGCTGCAGAACGCCTCGAACATCGGCTCGGGCATGATCAGCTCGACGTTGAGCTCGGGGTCCGCCACGCTGAAGGCGAACTGCACGAAGCCCTCGGGCGTGCGGCCGTCCACGCGCACATAGCGCGGCGTGGCTTCGAACAGGGGGACCGACTGGTTGATCATGGCGCGCTCCTCTGGTGGCAGATACGAGCTCTATTGCGAAGAGCGTGCCAGGCAGCGCGAAGCACGGCGGCACAAGGGCCGGCGGCGTCGAGGCGGGATTCGCCTGCGCGTTTACCCGCAAGCGCCGGGTGCCGCGCCATCGATGAATTGATCAATCCGGCGAAGGGGCTTGATCAAATGGTGAAAAGCCGCCCGGGGCGGACGTTTGCGGACAGGCTTGCGGCGCGGCGCGGATGCCCCGCGGTGCAACAGGCGATTTGCCGGAGACGGCGCAATGCCATGCGCGGGCTGGGCCGCGCGGCATATGCGGTGCAGCAGGCCGCGCTGGCGGCCTGGCCGCGCCGTTCGGGGGAGTGCATCAAATGGTGAAACGCTGCCTGGCGAGCGTTTTCGCGGGGCGGCCAGGAGATCGGGCGCTCAGGCGCCGCGGCTGCCCCGGTTCTTCCAGCGGTAGGCCAGCTGCGGCCGGGTAATGCCCAGCAGGCGCGCGGCCTGGCTCATATTGCCGTTGGCCCGCTCCATGGCCGCCTCCATCAGCACCGTTTCCACGTCGCCCAGCGCCAGCTGCTGCTCGGCCATATGGTCCAGCAAGCCGTGCACGGCCGCTTCGCGCAAGGCCGGCAGGGTGCCGCCCGCGCCGAGCCGCGGCGCCGTGTCCATGGCGGCCGGCGCGCTGGCGGGCAGGAACAGGTGGTCGGCCGAGATCAGGCCGCCGTTGCTGGCCAGGATGACCCCGCGCTCGATCACGTTCTCCAGCTCGCGCACATTGCCGGGCCAGTCGTAGCGGCGCAGCTCGGCCAGCGCGCGGTCGGTGATGCCGACGATCTTCTTGCCGTGGCGCGCGCCATAGCGTGCCACGAAGCGCTCCACCAGCAGGCGGATGTCGTCGAGCCGCTCGCGCAGCGGCGGGATCGTGACGGGATAGACGTTGAGGCGGTAATACAGGTCCTTGCGGAAGGTGCCGGCCTTGACCGCCTCGGCCAGGTCCACGTTGGTGGCGGCCACCAGCCGCACATCCACGCGGCGCGCTTCGGTGCCGCCCACGCGCTCCAGCTCGCCCTCCTGCAGCACGCGCAGCAGCTTGGACTGCGCCGGCAGCGACAGCTCGCCCAGCTCGTCCAGGAACAGGGTGCCGCCATGCGCCCGCTCGAAGCGGCCCGGGCGCGACTGGTGCGCGCCGGTGAAGGCGCCCTTCTCCACGCCGAACAGCTCGGACTCGATCAGCTCGTCGGGGATGGCCGCGCAGTTGACCGCCACGAAGGGCTTGTCCGCGCGTGCGCTCACGCCGTGCAGCGCCTGCGCGAAGCGCTCCTTGCCGACCCCGGTCTCGCCCAGCAGGAGCACGGTCACGTTGCTGGCGGCGGCGCGCTGCAGCAGGCCCCAGGCGGCGCGGAACTCGGGCGAGCAGCCCACCAGGTCGGCGGGCTTGCCGTTGTTGCGCTGGAGCGCGCGCAGGTGCTCGACCTCGCTTTGCAGCTCCAGGATGGTCTCGATCACCGGGTCGGGCTGGTACAGGGCCAGCACTTCGGCGCCGTCCTCCCATGCCTCCAGCGGCTTGCCGATGATGCGGCAATGCGCATGCCCGCAGGCGATGCACTCCACCTCCCGGTAGAGGATGGTGCGGCCCATCAGCGCCGAGGTATAGCCGGTGGCGTATCCGATCTGCATCCAGCAGGCGGGCGCGTCGACGACGCCGAACAGCTGGCGGTGCACGTCGCCCTCGAAGGAGTCTTCCCACAGGAATTCGCCATCGTAGATGCCGGCGGCGATGTCGATGTCCACCTTGACCGGCGTCACCCGCACCACGCCTTCGATGGTATGCAGGCAGGGACCGATCTCGAGCAGGCCGAAGTCGCTCTCGTTGGGTCGCATCTTCTTGGCCAGCTCGGCGTCGCGCATGCCGGAATGGAAACCCATGCGCATGAACAGGCCGCGCGCCCGCTCCATGCCGAGGGTATCCACCAACTCCTTGCGCAGCGCGCCCAGTGCGGCGGTATGCAGCAGGATCATGCGCTGTTCGTCGAGCCAGATGGAGCCCTCCTCCATCACAAAGCGCAGGCGCCGCGCAAGATTGGCCAGGCCATCGCGCATGGTGGCCGAGAATTTGTCGGTTGAACTACTCATCGTCTCCTCTCTTGTCGGCCCGGAAAAGCAGGCGCGCTCGTGCTTTTTCTGGCACTGTATGCACATTATGTGCCATAGGCGCACCCTCGCGCGTCCAACGCCTGTCAAGCCGGCCCAATGTCGCCTATGCTGTCCTTGTCAGGATTCTTCTAGCGCTGTTGCTCTGCACCACGAACCATGGAAAAAACCGCATTTGTCTTCGCCGGGGGAGGCAGCCTCGGCGCGATCGAAGCCGGCATGCTGCGTGAACTGGTGGCCTGGGGCGTCAAGCCGGACATGGTCATCGGCGCGTCGGCCGGCGCCATCAACGGCGCCTACTACGCCTGCAACCCCCACACCGCCGGCACCGCGAAACTGGAATCGATCTGGCGCAGCCTGCGCCGCGCCGAGGTGATGCCGTGGTCGTGGCGCAGCCTGTTCGGCATGCTGCGCGGGCAGCGCGGCCACCTGGTGGAATCCGCCGCGCTGCGGCGCCTGCTGTCGCACCACTTCGGCGACATGCCGCTGGAGCGAGCCGAAGTCCCGCTCTATGTGGTCGCCACCGATATGCAGAGCGGCGCGGAGGTGGTGCTCTCCTCCGGCAGCCTGGTGCAGGCGGTGCTGGCCAGCGCCGCCATCCCCGGCGTGTTCCCGCCGGTGGCGCTGGGCGGGCGCACGCTGATCGACGGCGGCGTGGCCAACAACACCCCGGTCTCCACCGCCATCCGGCTTGGCGCCACGCGCGTGGTGGTGCTGCCGGCCGGCTTTGCCTGCGCGGCCAGGCGCGAGCCGCGCGGCCCCATCGACCATGCCTTCAATGCGCTGTCGCTGCTGGTGGCGCGCCAACTGGTGCAGGACCTCGAGCGCTGGGCCGACCGGGCGCATATCTCGGTGGTGCCGCCGCTGTGCCCGCTCGATGTTTCCCCGTACGACTATACGCAGTGCGGCACGCTGATCGACCGCGCCGCGGCCGCCACGCTCGCCTGGCTCAATGCCGACGGCCTCAACAACCGGCACATCCCCGGCGCGCTGCACCCGCACTCGCACGACGCGGACAACCCGAGCTGCGATTTCGACCCCAACCAGGCGGCGGCAATGCATGTGCACGAGGCCGACCACGGCCACGCTGGCGAGCACAAGCCCCACGCCGCCCACTAGCACGCTTTGGCCGCGCCGTAATCCGGCTTTGGCATTGGCGAATTGCATGAACCCCGGATCCGGCCAATGATGCCGGATCTCCTTATTTGGCTGGCACGTACATGAGCGCAATCCTGGAAGGCATCAAGGTACTGGACCTGACGCGCGTGGTGGCCGGTCCCTGGGCCACGCAGAACCTGGCCGACATGGGCGCCACCGTCTACAAGATAGAGAAGCCCGGCGACGGCGACGATACCCGCAAGCTGGGGCCCTTCCTGACCGACGCCGACGGCAACGTCACCAACGACTCCGCCTTCTTCCTCGCCGGCAATCGCGGCAAGCAGTCCGTCACCATCGATATCTCCCAGCCCGAGGGCGCCGAGCTGGTGCGCCAGCTGGCCGCGCGCTGCGACGTGGTGGTGGAGAACTACAAAGCCGGCAGCCTGAAGAAATACGGGCTCGACTACGAATCCATCCGCGCGCTGCGCCGCGACATCATCTATTGCTCGGTCACCGGCTTCGGCCCGGACGGCCCCTACAGCGCGCGCCCGGCCTATGACTTCATCCTGCAAGGCATGGCCGGCCTGATGAGCACCTGCGGCCAGCCCGACGGCAGCCCGGGCGGCGCGCCCATGCGCACCGCCATCCCCATCACCGACATCCTCACCGGGCTGTACGCCTCGGTCGCCCTGCTCGGCGCGCTCTACCACCGCCAGGCCACCGGCGAAGGCCAGTACATCGACGCCGCCATGCTGGACGCCTCGGTCGCCGCCAACGGCCACCTCGCGCTCGGCTACCAGATGACCGGCAATCTGCCGCGCCGCGCCGGCAACACCAACCCCGTGGCCTCGCCCTCCGAGGTCTTCCCCTGCCGCGACGGCCACCTGATCGTCGCCGCCGGGAACAACGGGCAGTTCGCCGCCTTGTGCAAGCTGCTCGGCTGTGCCGAGGTCGCCACCGACGAGCGCTTCGTGCAGAACATGGGCCGCGTCGACAACCGCGACGCCCTGCGCGAGATCATCGGCGCGCGCATCGCCGAATGGCAAAGCGCGGATCTGCTCGCAGCCCTGGAGCGCGCCGGCGTGCCCGGCGGCCCGATCAACCAGCTCGACGCGGTCTTCGAGGATGAGCAGGTCAGGCACCGCGACCTGCTGATGCACCTGCCGCACGGGCGCGGCGTCACGGCGCCGAGCCTGCGCAGCCCGCTGCGGTTTTCAGCCACGCCGGTGGTGGTGAAGGCGCCGCCGATGCTCGGAGAACATACCGAGGGCGCGCTCCGGGCGGAGCTGGGCCTGAGCGAGGCGGAAGTGAAGGGCCTGAAGGAGCGCGGGGTATTGTAGGTCTTGCCGCCCCGCGGCCATCACCGCCCCATGCGGAGCGGTGATCCGGCCCCGCCGACCGTTCTTATTGCCCCAGGGCCGTGACAAGACCGGCCTGGCTCTGCAGTTCCACCGTCTGCGCCACGCACAGCGCGTCTTCGGCCTCCAGCAGCGTGCGCTGCACCTGCAGGGTATCGATAAAGGGCGTCTCGCCCGCCCGCCAGGAACGATCGATCTGCTCATAGGCAGCGCGGGCACTGGAAGTCGCGCTTGCCAGCCTGGCAACCCGGTCCCGGCTGCGCGCGGACGCCGCCACCGCGCTCTCGACCTCGGCGACCGCCCTCAGCACCGCGGCGCGATAGGCATAGAGCGCCTGCTCCGCTTCGGCGCGCCGCAGCGTCACCACGCTGCGGCGGCGGTTGCCGTCAAACACGGGCGCGCTGGCGCCGGCCCCCAGCATCCATGCAATTGAGCGCGCCAGCCCCGCGCCGGAGAACCCGTCCGCCACGGCGCCGATCGCGCCGGCCAGTTGCAGGTGCGGCATCAGCTCGGCTTGCGCCACGCCGACGCGCGCATAGGCGGCGACCACCCGGGCCTCGGCCGCCCTGATATCGGGACGCCGGCGCAGCAGCTCGGCCGGCGTCCCGATGCCCGCGGGCGGTGTCCAGCGCGGGCGCGCCGCGAGCGGCTCCATCTGCTGGTAGACCTCCGCGGGCGTGGCCGCCACCAGGATGGACAAGCGGTGCAGCGCGTTCTGCCGCTCCAGCTCGAGCAGCGGCAACTGGGCGAGCGTGGTCTGCGCCTGGGCTTGCGCGCGATCGACGTCCGCCACCGGCAGCGCGCCGGCGTCGAACATCAGGCGCGTCAGCTTTTCCGTCTCCGACTGGTTGCGCGCATTCTCGCTGACCAGCGTCAGCCGGTACTCGAGGCTGCGCGCGGCGAGATAGGTCTGCACGACCTCGGCCGTCACCGCGATCCCGACCGCCCGGGCGTCCTCCTGCGCCGACCTCACGTCGGCCTCGGCCGCGGCCACGCCTTGCCGGATACGGCCAAAGACATCGACTTCCCAGGAAGCTTCGAGGCCTGCCCCGAATGCGTTGGCGGTGACCGGCACCCCCGAGGGGGATTGCGCGGCCGGCAGCCGCCGCCGCGCGGTGTCGATACCCAGGCTGACTTCCGGCAGCCCCTGCGCGGCGGTGCCGGCCCGCAAGGCGCGGGCCGCGTCGATGCGGGCGACCGCCGTCTTCAGGTCCAGGTTCTCGGCCAGCGCGGCATCGACCAGCTTGTCCAGCACGGGATCGCGAAAGCCCTTCCACCAGCCGGACAGATCGGGCACCGCCGCGTCGCTGGCCAGGGAGGCATTGGCATAGCCATCCGCCAGCGGCAGCGGCGTGGGTGCCGCGGGCGGCGCGCCGGCGCAGGCGCCCAGCAACGCGACGGCGGCCAGCAAAGCAGGAATCAGGCGAACGGCGTTCATTGCGTCACCTCCGGCAATGCCAGCGTCGCGGCGTGCGCTCCCCTTCGTCGCGTCACCAGCTTGCGGATGCCGACATAGAACACCGGCGTGAAGACCAGGCCGAACAAGGTGACGCCGATCATGCCGAAGAAGACGGCGGCGCCCACGGCCTGGCGCATCTCGGCGCCCGCGCCCTCGGAGAGGATCAGCGGCAGCACCCCCAGGATAAAGGCGAGCGAGGTCATGATGATCGGGCGCAGCCGTTGCTGGCATGCCTCCACCACCGCCTCGACCAGGGCCACGCCCTGCGCCTCGAGCTGCCGCGCGACCTCCACGATCAGGATCGCGTTCTTCGCCGCCAGCCCCACCAGCACGATAAAGCCGATCTGCGTGAGGATGTTGATGTCCTGTCCCATGCCCTTCACCCCGAGCGACGCCGCCAGCAGGCACATCGGCACGATCAGCAGGATCGACACCGGCAGGCTCCAGCTGCCGTACTGCGCGGCAAGCACCAGGTAGACCAGCAGCACGCACAGCGGGAAGACCAGCAGGCCCGAGTTCCCCGCCGTGCTCTGCTGATAGGACAGGTCGGTCCATTCGAAGGCGATGCCCGGCGGCAGCACTTCGCCGGCCAGCCTTTCCATGGTCCGGATCGCGAACCCGGAGCCGAGCCCGGGCTCGGTATCGCCGCTGATCTCGGTGGCGGGATAGAGGTTGTAGCGCGGCGCCCGGTCCACCCCGGGCCGTTGCTCGATGCGCGTCACGCTGCCCACTGGCACCATGTTTCCATCCTTGTTGCGCACCTTCAGGCGCGCCAGGTCCTCGGCGGTGACGCGGAACGGCAGGTCGGCCTGCGCCGTGACGCGATAGGTGCGCCCGAGGATGTTGAAGTCGTTGATATACGTGGAGCCGAAATAGGTTTCCACCGCGTCGTTGATCTCCTTGCTTGGCACGCCCAGCATTTCCGCCTTCTCGCGGTCCAGCTCGACGAAGACTTGCGGCGTGGCGGCAGAGTACGGCGAGTAGACGCCGACCATGCCTGGCGTCTTGCCGGCCGCTGCGACCAGGTCTTCGGTGGCCTTCGCCAGCGCCGCCGTGCCCAGCCCGCCGCGGTCCTCCAGGCGCATGGAGAAACCGCCCGTGCTGCCCAGACCCTGCACCGGCGGCGGCATGGCCACCACGATCGAGGCTTCGGTGATGCCCGCCAGCCGGCCGCGCAGGTCCGCGGCGATCTTGTCGATGGTAAGGCCCAGCGGCTTGCGCTCGGCCCACGGCTTGAACACGGGGAACAGGCCGGCATTGCTCGCGGAGTTGGTGCCGGTGGCGGCCGAGACGCCGGAGAATACCGGCACCCGCGCCACGCCCGGCACCTGCAGGGCGATGTCCTCTATCTTGCGGGCCACGGCACTGGTGCGTTCCAGCGTGGCGCCATCGGGCATCCGCACCAGGACCACCAGGTAGCCGCGGTCCTGCTGCGGGATAAAGCCCTTCGGCGTCGATGCCAGCAGGTACAGCGTCGCCCCGATCAGCAGCACGTAGAGCCCGAGCATTGCCGGCATCGCCGCCACGACGCGGCGCACCAGCCTGCCGTACGCCTGCGCAAGACGCTCGAAGCCCCGGTTGAATGCCGCCGCCAGGCGCCGCATGCGCCCGCGCAGGCCGGTGGCGTCCGTGGCCGGCTCGCCGTGCTGGTGCCGCTTGAGGATCGAAGCGGCCAGCGCCGGCGCGAGGGTGATGGAGCTGAAGAACGAGATCGCGGTGGAAACGGCGATGGTCACCCCGAACTGCCGGAAGAACTGCCCCGAGATGCCGCTGATAAAGGCGGTCGGCACGAACACCGCGCACAGCACCAGCGTGATGGCGAACAGGGCGCCGCCCACTTCCTTCATGGTCAGCAGCGTGGCATCGCGCGGGCTGGCCCCGCCGGCGAGATGGCGCTCGACGTTCTCCACCACGACGATGGCGTTGTCCACCACGATGCCCACCGCCAGCACCAGCCCGAACAGCGTGAGGTTGTTGATCGAGTAGCCCAGCATCGCCATCACCGCGAAGGTCCCCACCAGCGACACCGGGATGGCGAGGATGGGGATGATGGACGCGCGCCACCCTTGCAGGAAGACCAGCACCACCAGCACGACCAGCACCACGGCTTCGTAGATGGTCTTGACCAGTTCGTCGATGCTGTCGCCGATGAACTCGGTCGGGTTGTAGCCGATGTTGTAGACGATGCCCTTGGGAAAGTCCTTGCCCAGGCGGGCCATGGTCTTCTCGACCGCGGCCATGGTGGCGACCGCGTTGGCCCCCGGCCGCTGCAGCACCTGCAGGGCAATGGTGGGATTGCGCAGCATATAGCTGTCCGTGGCATAGGCGAGCGCGCCTACTTCCACGCGCGCCACGTCCTTGAGGCGGACAATGCGGCCGTCCGCGCCCTGCTTGACGATGATATTGCTGAAATCGGCCGGCTCCTTGAGCCGCCCCTCGAAGATCAGGTTGGGCTGGAAGGCCTGGGCACTGATCGGCGGCTGCGCGACCACGCCGCCCGCCACCTGGGTGTTCTGCGCGCGAACCGCCGCGATCACGTCGCCCGGGGCCAGGCTGAACGAAGCCACGCGCTCGGGATCGAGCCAGATGCGCATCGCGTATTCGCGCGCGCCCAGCGGGTTGATATCGCCCACGCCGTCGATGCGCTTGAGGGCGTCGGCCACGTTGCGGATGGCGTAGTTCGAGACGTAGAGCTGGTCGTAGCTCTTGTCCGGCGAATACAGGAAGATGGTGGCCAGCTGGGTCGGCGACGACTTGCGCACCGAGACCCCGCTGCGCTGCACCGGCTCCGGCAGCCGCGGGGTGGCCAGCGCTACGCGGTTCTGCACCAGCACCTGGGCCTTGTCGACATCGGTGCCGGGCTTGAACGTGACGGTGATGTTCAGGCCACCGTCGGAGGTGGCCTGGCTGTACATGTAGATCATGTCCTCCACGCCGTTGACCTCCAGCTCGATCGGCGTCGACACGGTCTGCGATACCGTCTCGGCCGAGGCGCCGGGATAGCTGGCCTGGATCACCACGGTGGGCGGCGCGATCTCCGGGTACTCGGACACGGCCAGCGAGAAATACGCCAGGCCGCCCACGATGGTCAGGACGATGGACAGCACGATGGCAAGCACCGGCTGCTCCACGGATATGCGGCCGATATTCATGGCGTGGCCTCCGGCTTGCCTTGCTGCGCCAGCCTGGACTCCGCGGCCCGCGCCCTGGGCGTGACGGCTTCCCCGGCGCGCACGCGCTGGAAGCCTTCCACGATGACGTTGTCGCTGGCCTGCAGGCCCGAGGCGATCTCCCGCAGATTGCCGAACAGCTTGCCCAGCGTCACCGCGCGCACTTCCACGGTCTGGTCTGGCTTGACGAGATAGAGCACGCGACGCGTGGCGTCGGTGGCGACGGCGGCGTCGGGGACCAGCAGCGCGGCATGGGGCGTGGTGCTGGCGAGATGCACGCGGCCGAACTGCCCGGGGCTCAGCGCCAGGTCCGGGTTGGGCACCCTGGCGCGTTGCCTGAGCGTGCCGGTCGAACTGTCCAGACGGTTCTCCACGAAGTTCATCTTGCCGGCGAGCGTGGGCTGCGCATCGCCGGGCAGGGAGATCGTGACCTCCCTGCCCGCCCCCGCGCCGCCACCCTGCCCGCCTGCCGCCGTCGCGCGGACGTACCTCAGGTAGCTCTGCTCGTCCACATCGAAATAGATGTCGATCGGATCCTGCGAGACGATGCTGGTCAGCACGGTTGCCGCGCTGTCGCCGCCCCGCACCAGGTTCCCTTCGCTGACCTGCTTGCGGCTGATCCGGCCCGACATCGGCGCGGCGATGCGCGTGAAGGAAAGCTCCAGCCTGGCCCGGGCAAGCGTGCCCTGCGCGCTGGTGACTTCGGCGCGCGCGCCCTGTACCGCCTGCTTGCGCTGGTCGAACAGGCTCCTGGCGATCGTATTGGTCCCGATCAGCACGTTGGCGCGCTCGAACTCCTGCTCGCTCAGGGCCAGCTGCGAGCGCGCCTTTGCCAGCGCCCCCTCGGCCTCCATGACGGCAGCCTGGAAGGGACGGGGATCGATCACGAAGAGGAGGTCGCCCTTCTTGACGAAGGCCCCGTCCTGGAAGGCGATCTTCTCGAGATAGCCGCTGACGCGCGAGCGCACTTCCACCGCGTCGGTAGCCTCGAAGCGGCCCGTGTAGGTGTCCACGTCCTGCACCTCGCGCGCGGCGGGCTTGCTCACCGTCACGGTCTGCCGCGCGGGCTTGCCGACATCTTCCGACCGGCAGCCCGACATCAGTGCCAGGGCCGCCAGCGGCAGCGCAACAAGCACGGCCGCCCGCGCCAGGCGCCGGGTCCGTAAATTCTGTTTCATTGGGATTCCTGTACGCATTTCCGTGCCCGCCGGCTATCCGGGGGCATGCCGGTTGCTGCCGCCGGCGCGGGACCCTGCCTGGCGTCCCGCCCGGCGCGCCGGCATGCGCGCTGTGGCGATGGCTTACGCGCGCGCGCCGTCGGTGAAAGGATCGGCCTTGGTGCGGGCGCCGTCGGTGAAGGTGTCGCGCTGGCGCGCCGGATCCGCCGACGGTCCGCTGCGGTCGAGCCCGGCGATGCGCGCGCCGGCCAGGTAGGGATCGACACGGGCATGGGCACCGTCGGCGCGGGCATCGCGCTCGCGGGCAAGCGCGCCCTGCACGGCGGTGTTGCGTGCCGCCCTGTCGACGACGTGGTTCACATAGGCGGCCTGCGCCGAGCCGGCGAACACAGTGGCGGCGAGCGCGGCGGCGGTGATGAGGGTCCTGGCATTCATGATGATCTCCATGGCGTTACGGTGTATCGACGCTCGCAATGAGCGCGATGCGTGGCGGGGTGTCCCGGCTGGGGCCTGCCGCACGCTGTGCAACGAAGTATGGAGAGCCGGTGGCGCGAGAAAAACCGCCGCGCGGGCATAAGAGACTTGAATTCGCTGCAACAATGGCAGCGCGCCGGCCGCCCCCCGCGCGGACGCGCCAGGGGCCGGCGGCCATTCTTGACCGGCGCACAAGGATGATTTGCGCGCACGCAGGTTTTTCGGCGCCGCGGGTTTCCGGATAATCCGTGCCCGAGATCAGGCGAGACATCCGCCTGCCCGGGCCCGATGACCATCCACGAATTCGCCGCGCTGCCGGCGGCGCTGGCCGCCCGCAAGTGCGGCCATGCGCGCGGCAGGCAACTGGCCAGGCGGTGAGCGCACGCCGCGTCCGCCAGCACGACGGACGCGGCGCCAGGGTAGCGAAGCGCGTCAGGCGATGCCGAAGCCGCCATCCACCGGCAGGATCACCCCGGTCACATACTGGGCGTCCTCGGAGCAGAGGAACCGCACCACGCGCGCCACGTCGCGCGGCACGCCCCAGCGGCGCATCGGCAGCCGCGCCATGATGGCGGCGCTGCGCTCCGGATTGTCGAGCGCGCCGGCCGACAGGCGCGTGCGGATCCAGCCCGGCGCGACCGCGTTGACCCGCACGCCGTGCGGCGCCAGCGCGGCGGCGTACGAGCGCGTCAGGCCCAGGATGCCGGCCTTGCTGGCGGCATAGGCCGGATTGTTGGCCGAGCCGAAATAGCTCCACATCGACGCGATATTCACCACCGCGCCACGGGCGCGCACCAGGCGCTCCTGCAGCACGCTGCTGAGGATCTGCGATCCGTTCAGGTTCACGTCGACCACGGCGCGGAAGCCTTCCGGCGTGAATTCATTGCCCTCGTGCCGGATGATGCCGGCGGCGTTTACCAGCACCGCCACCTCGTCGAGGTCCGCCACGGCGGCCCGCGCGTGCTCGGCCGAGGTCACGTCGAGCTGGCGGAATGCCAGCCCGCCGGGCAGGTCCGCATCGGCATCCATGCCGAGGCAGACCACGCGCATCCCCGTCGCGTTCAGTTCTTCGGCAATGGCCCGGCCAATGCCGGTGCCGCCCCCCGTGACTACCGCTACAGCTTGTTCCATCTTTCCTGACTCCTGTTGGTCTTGCATCGGGCCGAGCCCTTGGACGCCTGCACTAGACGCCGAGATAGGTTGCGCGCAGGTGCGGGTTGGCAAGCAGTTCCCTGCCCGTTCCCGCGAGCGCGATCGTGCCGCTTTCGATCACATAGCCGTAGTCCGCCATGTCCAGCACCTGGTTGACGTTCTGCTCGATGACCAGGACGGCGAGGTCGCGCTCCTTGAGGCGGCGGATGCTGTCGAACAGCCGGTCGACCATGATCGGCGCCAGCCCCAGCGACGGCTCGTCGAGCGCCAGCACGCGGGGCATCGCCATCAGCGCGCGCCCCACCGCCAGCATCTGCTGCTGTCCGCCCGACAAGGTGGAGGCCGCCAGCTTCTGGCGCTCCTCCAGGATCGGGAACAGCGTGAACACTTCGCGCAGGCTCTGCGCGCGGCGCTGGCGCGCGCGCGCGTTGCTGGCGCCGATCAGCAGGTTCTCCAGGATCGACATGCCGAGGAACAACTGCTTGCCCTCCGGCGACTGGACAAAGCCCTCCAGCACCACCTCGTGCGGGGCCAGCCCGCCGATATCCTTGCCATTCAGGCGCACCGTGCCCCGCTTGCGGCGCAGCAGGCCCGACACCGTGCGCAGGAAGGTGGTCTTGCCGGCACCGTTGGCGCCGATCAGCGCCGTGATCGAGCGCGGCGCGAGCGACATGCTGACGCCGCGCAGGATCTGCTGCTCGCCGTATCCGGACCAGATATCGCTGACTTCAAGCACTGGCGCTGACATAGCCCTCTCCAAAATAAGCCTTCAGTACCTGCGGCATCTTCACCACTTCCGCCGGCACGCCGTCGGCGATCAGCCGTCCCTGCTCCATCACGATGACGCGGTCCGACAGGCCCATGATCACCTTCATCACATGCTCCACGATCAGTACGGTGATGCCGCGGTCGCGCACCTTGCGCACCAGTTCGACCATCTCGCCCGCCTCGTTCGGCGTGGCGCCGGCAACCACCTCGTCCATCAGCAGCAGGCGCGGGCTGGTGGCCAGCGCGCGGCCAAGCTCGAGCTTGCGCTTGTCGAACGCGGTCAGGTCGTTGGCATCGGTGTCCGCGCGCTGCGCCAGGCCCAGGAACTCCAGGCAGGCGTAGGCTTCGTCGCGCACCCTGGCGCGCGAGGCGCCCCGCGCGAAGCCGCCCACCATGACGTTCTCCAGCGCGCTCAGCCCGCCGAACGGCTTCGACAACTGGAAGGTGCGCGCGATGCCGCTGGCGCAGATCTGGTAAGGCTCGCAGCCGCGGATCTGCTTGCCCCCGAACAGGATCTCGCCTTCGTCCGCCTTGATGAAGCCCGCGATCAGGTTGAAGGCCGTGGTCTTGCCGGCGCCGTTGGGGCCGAGCAGGCCCAGGATCTCGCCGCTGCCGACGGTGAACGAAAGCTGGTTCACCGCCTGCAGGCCGCCGAAGCGCTTCGAGATGGATTTCACTTCAAGTAGGTTTTGCATGGTGTCCTCCCGCTAGACCTTGCGCGTGGCAGCCGTGTCCACCGCCGCGCGCCGCCTGGCGCGTGGTTGCAGCAGGCGCTCGAGCGGGCCGATGATGCCCTTGGGAAAGTAGAGCACCGCGCCGATCAGCACCAGGCCATAGATCACCAGGTGCAGTCCGAGGAAGCGCCCGGCGAAATAGGTCCGCGTGAACTCGGCGATCGGGTGCAGCACGAAGGCGCCCAGCACCGGGCCGATGATGGTGCCCTGCCCGCCGACGATGGCCATGATCGCAGCGTCGATCGACAGGTCCAGGCCCATGTTCCGCTCCGGGTTGATGTAGCGGAAGAACTGCGCGTAGAAGGCGCCGCCGAGGCCGGTCATGAAGGCGCTGATCGCCAGGGCGATCAGCGGGTACTTCGTGGTGCTGACCCCCACCGCCTGCGCCGCGGCCTCGTCGCCGCGGATTGCCTTCAGGTAGTAGCCCAGGCGCGAGCGCTCCAGCGCGTAGGTGGCCAGCAGCATCGCCACCAGCATGGCAAGGATGATGTAGTAGTAAGGCACCTTGCCATCGAACTGGAAGACCGCCCAGCCCCCCGCCGACGGCGGAATCACCAGGCCCTGCGCGCCCTTGAGCGGAATGCCGAGGAATTCGTCGGTGTTCTCGATCCAGATGCGCACGATCTCGGCGAAGGCGATCGTGGTCAGCGTGAAATACGGCCCCTTGAGCTTGAAGGTCGGATAGCCGATGCACACGGACAGCAGCGCCGCGGCCAGCCCGCCGGCGAGCATGCCGAGCCAGGGCGACACGCCCAGCCCGGTGAACAGCAGCACGGTGACATAGCCGGCGCCCCCGGCGAAGACCGAGTGCCCGAGCGAAAGCTGCCCGACATAGCCGCACACGAAGTTCCATGCCGACGCCATGTAGGCGAAGTACAGCACCATCACGAGCGAGTGCAGCGCGTAGCTGTCCTTGACGAACAGGGGCAGCACGACAGCTGCGCACAGCAGCGGCATGCCCAGCACCAGGTTGATATTGGTCCTTGACGACGTCATACGGAGGTCCCCCTCATTTGCGGCCTAGCAGGCCGTTCGGCCGGACCAGCAGGACAATGATGAACAGGCAGAACGAGAAGACCGACGCGGACGTGGCGGTCACGAACTGCGAAGAGAACGATTCGAACACTCCCAGCACCAGCCCGCCGAGCAGGGAGCCCGGAATCGAGCCGATGCCGCCCAGCACCACCACCAGGAAGGACTTGATGCCGAAGCCCAGGCCGGTGGTGGGCGAGACGGAAAGGAAGGGCACCAGCAGCGCGCCGAACAAGCCGAGGATGCCGGCGCCGATGCCGAAGGTCACGTTGTAGATGCGGCCTACGTTGATGCCCGACAGCGCCGCCGCCTCGCGGTTCTGCGCGGTGGCGCGGATCTTCCGGCCGGTGTCGGTGAAACGCAGCCAGTAGGCCAGGCCGGCGGAAACGGCAACCGCGGCCGCGCACGCGATGAGGCGCGGCACGTTCACGGGCAGGCCGCCGATGTCGATCGAGCCGCTCAGCACATCGGAGGTCACGGTGCGCACATCCGGGCCGAAACCCATCAGGATTGCGTTGTCGATGACAAGGAAGACGCCGGTGGTGAGCAACAGCGCGCCAAGCGGCTCGACCACCATGGTGGTCTCGCGCCGGAACAGCGGCGCGATGACGACGGCCTGGGTGAAATAGCCGAGCAGGAACAGCAGCGGCACCGTCAGCAAGGCCGTGGCATACGGATGGATGCCGAACACCGACCAGATCAGGTAACTGAGATACATGGCGAGCATCAGGAAGGAGCCGTGCGCGAAGTTGATCACCCTCAGCACACCGAAGATGAGACTCAGGCCCAGCGCGATACCTCCGTAGATCCCGCCGAGCAGTACGCCGTTGACGACGGCGTAAGCCAGAATGATTGGGTCCATATACCTACCTCGATTGGGCACGGCCGGCCGCGGCCGCCGTGCGGGATGTGACGGTCCGGCGCCCGCGCCGGACCGTGCGACTGCGCGGGGGGCTCAGCGCGCGCCGGGTGCCGGCAGCGGCCACACCGGCTTGACGCCCGCGAGCCGGTTGTCCGCCGGCCAGATGGTGCGACGCTCGCCGTTCAGGTTCTGCGAGATCACGCCATGGGCAAAGGTGTTCTGGCCCTGGGCGTCGAACTTGATGCGCTGGTAGCCCGTGACAAGCGCCGGCCCGCTGGCGATGTCGGTGGCCGCGAGCGCATTGCGCACCTTCTCCCGGTCGACGGAGGCGGCACGCTCCAGCGCATCCTTGACGATGTACACGTTGGACACGCCCTGGGCGCCATACGAGTTCATGCCGTAGCCCAGTGCCGCCTTGAACCTGGCATCCGCGGCGATGAGCACGGGGTCCTTGGCGGCCCGCATGATGTCGACCTGGAAGTCATCCTGCACGAACATGTACTCGACGGCCTTGGGCGACACCGCCTTATAGAAGTTCGGGTCTTCCGAACCGCCGCCCACCGAGTGCACGCCGTACGGGATATAGAGCCGGCTTTCGGCAAGCTGGCGCGTGAAGAGGATGTGATCCGGCGTATAGGCCACCACGATCAGGGCATCCGGCTTCGCGCTGCGGATCTTCAGCAACTGCGCGGACAGGTCGGTCTGGTTGGGCGGGTACGATTCATCGAGCGAGATCGCATAGCCGCGCTCCTTGGCCAGCTTCTTGATATTGGCCGCATGCGAGCGTCCCCAGTCGGTGCCTTCGTAGAAGAGGCCGATCGTCCTGGGCCCGTTGCCGGTCTCCTTCTTGAGCAGGTCCAGTGCGTCGATCTGCTCGCGCGCGTCGTAGATGGCCTTGTTGTTCGGGCGGAATACGTACTTGAAGCCGCGCTCGGTGATCTCGTCCTTGACCGCGCCGGTCACCAGCCAGGACACCTTGTAGCGCTCCGCGACCTCGGATGCCGGGAAAGTCACCGCGCTGTTGTAGGCGCCCACGATCAGGGGAACGTTCTCGCGCTGGATCAGGCGCTCGGTTTCCGCCACGCCCACGTCGGGCTTCGACTGGCTGTCGGCGAAGATCAGCTTGAGCCTGGCGCCCCCGAGCGAGCGGATGCCGCCCGCCTGGTTGATCTGCTCCGCGGCGATCTCCGCGCCCAGCTTGGTCTGGTTGCCGATGGTGGCGGCGCCGCCCGACAGCGGCAGCACGAATCCGATCGGCACTTCCCTGACCTGGGCAAGGGCCGTGGCGCATGCCAGCGCGGCGCCCATGCCAGCCGCCAGCAGGAACCCGCGCCGGGTTCTTGAAATAAGGGTACGCATATTGTCTCCTGTGTCGAATCGACTCTGTCTTGTTCTGGCAAAGGCGGATGCCTGCGACGCGGCGGACAGGCCGGTGCCGTGTCCGCCGCCGCCGGGTCCGCCTATGACGCGATGACTTGCCGCGCCAGCTGCTCGACGCCATTCGCATCGAGCTTGTAGTGCGCGTAGAGATGCGTCGGCGGTGCGATCAGGCTGTACTCGTCGAGGATGCCGTGGCGCACCAGGCGCACCCCCGCGCCGGCATCGGCCAGGACTTCCGCCACCGCGCCGCCGAGGCCGCCGAGCACGTTGTGCTCTTCCACTGTCATCAGCACGCGCGAACGCGCGGCAGCGCGCATGACGGCATCGCGGTCGAGCGGCTTGACCGTCGCCATGTCGATCATCCCGACCGAGTGCCCCGCGGCGTTGAGCCGCCTGGCGGCCTCCAGCGCGGGATGCACGCTCGAGCCGGTGGCGATCAGCGTGAGCTCCTCGCCCTGGAGGTGCTCGATGGCCTTGCCGAACTCGAACGCAATGCCGTCCTCATAGACCTGCGGCTCGCGCCCCCGGCCGATGCGGAAGTAGATCGGCTGCGCGTGGCCGGCCGAGGCCTTGATGGCGGCGCGCAGTTGCGGACCGTCCGCAGGCGCCACTACGGTCAGGTCGGCAATCGAGCGCATGATGGCCAGGTCTTCGGTGGCGTGGTGCGACGTGCCATAGAAGCCCAGCGAGATACCGGCGTGGTGGCCGATCAGGCGGACCGGCAGGCCCGAATAGGCCACGTCCATGCGGATCTGCTCGCAGCACAGCAGCGCGAGGAAGGATGCAAAGGTCGCGACGAACGGCGTGTAGCCGACGCTGGCCATGCCCGCCGCCGCGGTCACCATGTTCTGCTCGGAGATGCCGAACTGGATATAGCGCTCGGGGAAGCGCTGCGCGAAGCGGGCCAGCCCGTTCGAATATTGCAGGTCGGCCGAGCCGGCGAGCACCGGCGCGCCGGCTTCGACCAGGTCGGTCAGGCCGTCGGATAGGTAGCTGAGGCCGGGCGTGATGGCGTTCAGGCCCCGGTACTGCCAGGAGTCCTTGGAAAGTGGCTGGTTCATGCTATCGATCCTTTGCGAGAATTTCTTCGACGGCGCGCCGCGCGTCGTCGGGAGCCAGATAGCCAAGGTGCCATCCGGGTTCGGTCTCCATGTAGGAGACGCCCTTGCCCTTGACCGTCCTGGCGATCACGCACACCGGCGTGGTGCGGCCGTCATCGGCGCGCACCTGGCGCAGCAAGGCGGTCAGGGCGGCCACGTCATGGCCATCCACCACGTGGACTTCCCAGCCGAACGCGCGCCACTTGGCGTCGAGCGGCTCGATGCCCATCACCTCGTCCACCGCCCCGTCGAGCTGGTAGCCGTTGCGGTCGACGATGGCGACCAGGCGGTTGGCGCGGTGGTGCGCGGCGGACATCGCCGCCTCCCACACCTGCCCTTCCTGCATTTCACCGTCGCCCAGCATCACGAAGGTGGTGAAGTCGAGCCCGGCGTGCCGTCCGGCCAGCGCCATGCCCAGGCCCGCCGAAAGCGCGTGCCCGATCGAGCCCGAGCTGAAATCGATGCCCGGCACCTTGCGCATGTCGGGGTGGTCGCCCAGCGGGCTGCCCAGCCGCGTGTACTCGTCGAGCCAGGCCTTGGGGAAGAAATCCAGGTCGGCAAGGATCGGGAACAGGCCCACCGCGGCGTGTCCCTTGCCCATCAGGAAGCGGTCCCGCATCGGCCAGCCGGGTTCGCCCCGGCGCAGCTTCATCACGTCGTAGTAAAGCGCCGCGAACGTTTCGGCCGCGGAGAACACCGAGGTGTAATGGCCGGTCTTGGCGATCTCGATCAGCCTGATGGTTTCGAGGCGCACGAAGGTCGCGCGCTCCTTGAGCAGCGCGATCTGTCCGGCGCCCGGAGCGAACGCGCTCTCGGTGGCGGCCGGCTTGGCTGGCGCAATGGCGTGGTTCATCTGTCGTCTCCGGCTGTCTTTGATGCACGATATATCATGCATTCTTGTGAAAGATAAAGAAAATGCATCGCTTACGCTCCTCTTAAATACCGCCCATGCACATGTACTTGGGTTCCAGGTAGTCTTCGATACCCTGCCGGGCGCCTTCCCTGCCCAGGCCGGATTCCTTCACGCCGCCGAAGGGGGCGACCGCGGTGGAAATCAAGCCTTCGTTGATGCCGACCATGCCGCATTCCAGCGCCTCGGCGACGCGCCACACGCGGCTCAGGTCGCGTGTGTAGAAATAGCCGGCGAGGCCGAACGGCGTGTCGTTGGCCATCCGCACCACCTGCTCGTCGGATTCGAAGCGCAGCAGCGGCGCCACCGGCCCGAAGATCTCTTCGCGCCCGAGCTCCATCGCCGGCGTGACGTCGCCGACTATGGTGGGCGCATAGAATGCGCTGCCCGCATCCGGGCGCTTGCCGCCAGCCAGTATCCGGGCACCCCGGGCGGCCGCGTCTTCCACCATGGCGTGCACGCGGCCGGCGGCGCGCGCGTTGATGAGCGGCCCCACGGTGATGCCGGGCTCGCTGCCGTCGCCGACCTTCAGCGCCGCCACGGCTTCGCCCAGGCGGCGCGCGAACTCGTCGTAGACGGCGGCATGCACGAACATACGGTTGGCGCAGACGCAGGTCTGCCCCGCGTTGCGGTACTTGGAGACCATCGCGCCCCGCACCGCGGCGTCGAGGTCGGCATCTTCGAAGACGATGAACGGCGCGTTGCCGCCTAGCTCGAGCGACAGCTTCTTGATATTGGCGGCGGACTGTTCCATCAGCAGCCGGCCGACGCGCGTGGAGCCGGTAAAGGAGAGCTTGCGCACCACGGGGCTGCGCGCCAGCACCGCGCCGACCACCGCGGCCCGCGCGCTCGTCACGACGTTGAATACCCCGGGCGGCACGCCGGCGCGGCGGGCGAGCTCGGCCAGCGCCAGCGCGCACAGCGGTGTCTCGGAAGCAGGCTTGAGCACCACCGTGCAGCCTGCCGCCAGGGCCGGCGCCACTTTCCGCGTGGCCATGGCCACCGGGAAATTCCAGGGCGTGAGCGCGGCGACCACACCCACCGGCTGCTTGATCACGATCAGCCGGCGGTCGCCGGCCGGCGCCGGGATCAGCTCCCCGTAGGTGCGCGTGGCTTCTTCCGCGAACCACTCGACGAAGGAGGCGCCATAGACGACTTCCCCCTCGGCTTCGGCCAGCGGCTTGCCCTGCTCCGCGGTCATCAAGGCAGCGAGATCCGCCTGGTGCAAACGGATCAGGTCGTACCAGCGGCGCAGGCAGTCGGCCCGGTGCTTTGCGGTGGTGGCGCGCCAGGCCACCTGCGCGCGCTCGGCGGCGGCGATCGCGCGCAGCGTTTCCGCCTCGCCCATGTCGGGCACTTCGGCAATGCGCGCGCCGTTCGCGGGATTGGTCACGGGGAACCGTGCGCCATCGTCGGCCTGGGCCCATTCGCCATCGATGTACGCATGCGTGCGCATCAATGCGGCGTCCTTCAGATTCATGTTGTCTCCGGCTTATCGTGGGGTCTGTACAGCGCGCGCATCCACCTGCCGCATCGCATCCGCGATGGCGGCTGCGTCCAGCTCGCGCGAGAAATTCTTCATGTGCGGGGCGGCAAGCGACAGCGCGGCGGCGGATTCGAGTTCCTCGCGCGAGGCGTCGGTCAGCCCGAGATCCGCCAGGCGCAGGGGCAAGCCGATACGGCGATAGAGCGCCTCGACCTCCGCGCGCGCGTCGTCCTGGCGCCGCTCCAGCTCCAGCTGGACCAGCAGGCCATATGCCACCTGCAGCCCGTGCGGGGCCCGCTGCGCCTGGCGCAGCGTGGAGAGCCCGCGCGTCAGGGCGTGCGCGATCGACAGGCCGCCGCTCTCGAAACCCAGGCCGGACATCAGGATGGTGGCCTCCACTACCCGCTCGAACGCGGCATCCGGCCTGCCCGTGCCGGCAACCGCCAGCGCGGCCTGCGCATCGGCCATCAGCACGCGGTGGCATTCGCGCGCAAGCGCCGCGGCCGACAGCAGGGGCCGGGTGCCGAACATGTTCACGCCCTGTGGCGCGGCCGCGCATTGCGCCGCCTCGAACGATTTGGAGATGGCGTCGCCGATGCCCGCCAGCAGCATCGCTGCCGGGGCCTGCGAGATCAGCGCGGTGTCGGCGATGACGCAGGCCGGGCTGTAGGGCAGATGCCTGACCGCCAGCAGGCGGTGATGCTCGTCGTACAGGACGTAGTTCTTGCTGGTCGGGGCATCGTTGGAGGCAACGGTCGGCACCGTGACCACCGGCACCCGGTAGTGATCCGCCAGCGCCTTGCCCGCGTCGATGCCGCGCCCGCCGCCGGCGGCAATGACCACCGCCGGCGCGCTGGCGCCGAGTTCGTCCACCAGGCGGGCGACCAGTTGCGGGGTCAGTCCCTGGTCGAAGCTGACGCGGCGCAGCGCCACCGCGGCGGCACTGCATTGCCGCCCGACCCGCTCGCCGATCATTTCCATCACCCAGCGGTCCGCGACCAGCACGGCGTCGCCGCCGAGCCGGGCCACATGCGCGCCCAGCAAATCCAACGCTCCCACGCCCTGGACGTAACGTCCGGGCGAGCCAAATACCGCTTGCACGTTCTCTCCTCCTTGGATAGCGCCGGCCTGCCAGGTGCCGGCCTGCTGCTGTGTGCCGGAGGGCGCCGCCCGGCCGATCCGATCGGTGCCGCGCCCTTCCAAATACATGATATAGGATATATGCTACATCATTATCGACGCGTGGCAAGAAGCTTTTTTCCGCCGCCGTCACCGCAACCCTGCCTTCACAGCCTTTTTCGATTCTTCAGGAGCACCGCACCATGCCGGAAACAACCAAGCCCCCCGTGACGCCGATCGACGGCCGCACGCGGGTCGTCGTCATCCTCGCCTACCCCACGCACCACGTGCGCACGCCTGCCTTCTTCAATGCACGCGCCGCCGCCCTGGGGCTGAACGCGGTGCTCGTGCCATGGCAGATCTCGCCAGAGCAACTGCCCGGCGCGCTGGCGGGCCTGCGCCAGGTGGAGAACCTGGCCGGCGTGATCGTCACGGTGCCGCACAAGCAACAGATGGCCCGGCTCTGCGATGAACTCGAAGGCGTCGCCGCGGACCTGGGCGTGTGCAATGTGGCGCGGCGCACGCCCGATGGCCGCTTCGTCGGCAGGATGTTCGACGGCGTGGGCTTCGTCGCGGGCATGCGCGCGGAGGGGATCGATGCGGCGGGCAAGCGAGCGCTGCTGCTGGGCGCGGGCGGCGCCGCCACCGCGGTTGCCGCCGCCTTGCTCGATGCAGGCGTCGCGCAACTGACCATCGTCAACCGCTCGCGCGACAAGGCCGACAGCCTGGTGGCGCAACTGAAGGCGAAGCGGCCCGGCGCGCCCGTCGCCTCCGCGGCGAGCCCGGCCGGCCAATGGGATCTGGTCGTCAACGGCACCTCGCTCGGCCTCAAGCCCGACGATCCCCTGCCGCTCGATCCTGCCACGCTGGGAGCGCACAGCATCGTGGCCGAAGTCATCATGCAGCCGGCACAGACGCGCTTGCTGCTCGCGGCGAAGGCGCGCGGGTGCCGCATCCATCTCGGCGAGCACATGGTGACGGCGCAGATCGACCTGCTGGTGGATTACCTGCTGGGCATGCCGGCAGGCGAGGAAAGCGTGGGAAGCGGGGAACGTGGCGCGGGATGACGGGCGGGCCGGCGTTGCATATCATATATGATGTGTTCCTGAACATTCCTTACCGAGGCAAGCTGTCATGAAAGAACTCGCGCGCGTGGAGAAGAGCAATCTGTCGTCACGCGTCTACGACCAGATTCGGTCCGCATTGATGAGCGGCAAGTACGTGCCGGGCGAGCGATTGCGCGTGGCGGAACTGGCACAGTCGCTGGGAACGAGCACCACCCCCGTGCGCGAGGCGATCTTCAGGCTGGTGAGCGAGCAGGCCCTGGAGATGACCGCGGCAACCTCGATCACCGTGCCCGAGCTCGACCCCGGCACGGTCTCGGAGATCCAGCTGATGCGCACGCTGCTCGAAGGCGCCGCCGCGGAGGCCGCCGCGCTGCGCATCACCCCGCAAGAGATCGCCCGCCTGCGCAAGACGCACGAAGCCTTTATCAAGGCCGTGTCGACCAGCCCGCGCGAAGCGGCGAGCCAGAACCGCAAGTTCCACTTCGAGCTGCTTGCCGCGGCCCACCTGCCGAACCTGTTCGCGGTCGTCGAGAGCATGTGGGTGCGGATGGGTCCCCTGCTGCATATCTTCCATACGGAACTGCAGGCCAGCCGCGAGAGCCTCGAGGAGCATCCGCACTACCGCGTGCTCGACGGCCTCGCCAGGCGCGACGCCAAGACTGCCTCGGCGGCCATTCGGGACGATATCCAGTGGGGCAAGACCGTTCTGCTCGAATGGATGGCATCGCGCGAAGAAGAGCCTGTCTGATCTCCCGGGGCGCGCACGCCCGTGCGCCCGATTTCTCGTCCCCCGCTACCCAGGTGGTGAACCGGTTGCACGGCAGGGCATCGCCGGAAGACGCAAACCCGTCCCCGCCCGCAGCCACGCGCTGATCCCGATTGGCCGCCCTTGGCCGGGCCGGCCGCCATTGTTGCCCTCCAGGCAAATATCTTCTGACTCCGGACGGGTTTTTCCCGCACGCGGGGAGGCGCGATACTCCAGCCGCGCAAGCCCTCCGGCTTGCGGCGGCAGACCCCGCCCCGCGCCAATTGCGCCGGGCATGTCGGCCATCCGCCAATATCATCAGCCGCCTGGGCAAGACCGCAGCCATGAAGACCACCCTGGACGAACTCCTCACCTTCACCATCGTGGTGGATACAGGCTCCATCACCGCGGCCGCCGAGCAACTGCAGCAGACCGTCTCCGCGGTCAGCCGCTCGCTTACACGGCTCGAAGAGAAACTGGAAACCACGCTCTTGCGGCGTACCACGCGCCGGCTGGAGCTGACCGAAGAAGGCGGGACGTTCCTGGCCCACGCGCGGCGGATACTGGAGGCCGTCGAGTCCGCCGAGGACCAGATGGCGACGCAGCGCCGCACACCGGCCGGGAAGCTGCGGATCAACGCGGCAACGCCGTTCATGCATCATGTGATCGTGCCCCTGATCGGCGGCTTCCGCGCGCGCTACCCGGAGATCGAACTGGACCTGCACACCAGCGAGCACATCATCGACCTGCTGGAGCAGCGCACGGACGTCGCCATCCGCATCGGCATGCTGCGCGATTCGACCCTGCACGCGCGCCCCCTGTGCAATAGCCGCCTGCGGCTGGTGGCAAGCCCCGCGTACCTCAAGGCACGCGGCACGCCGCGCGAGGTGGCGGCGCTCCAGGGCCACAGCCTGCTTGGCTTTACCCAGCCCGACACGCTGAACCAGTGGCCATTGCGACACGAACTCGGCGAGGCCCTGCGCATCGAACCCAGCGTGCGCGCATCCAGCGGCGAGACCTTGCTCAAGCTGGCCCTCGCCGGGGAGGGCATTGCCTGCCTGGCCGACTTTATGACCCAGGCCAGCCGGTCGCGGGGAGACCTGGTCCAGGTACTGATGCAGGACACCGTGGAGGTTCGACAGCCCATCCATGCGGTCTACTACCGCAACACCCTGCTCTCCTCGCGCATCACGGCGTTCCTCGACTACGTCGGCGCGCAGCTCGGCGATTCCGTGTCCGGCCGCGCGTGACCGCGGCCATGCCCGCGGAAATGCGCCGGCCTACTTCAGCCGGTCCATCAGCGCGGCGGCGACGGCCAGGGCCGACGCCGGGTCCTGCCCGGTGATCAGTTCGCCGTCTGTCACGACGTACGGCGCGCGCCGGTCGCCTGCGCGGCGCAAGGCGCGCCGGCGGGACGGCCCGGCGCGCCTGCGGCCAGCCTCAGTCCTGACCGCCCGCCTGGCTCACTTCGAGCAGGATCTTGCCGGCGTGCGTGCTCGACTCCATCAGCGCGTGCGCCTTGCCCGCGTCGGCAAGCGGCATGATGGCGTGGATAAGCGGCAGGCACCGGCCCTGCTCCAGCACCGGCCAGAACGCGCTGCGCAGGCCCTCGATCAGTTCGGCCTTGTTCTCAGGCGTGCGCGCCCGCAGCGTGGAGCCGGTCATGTTGAGCCGCTTCAGCATGACCGGCAGCAGGTCGATCTCCACCCGGCTGCCCTCCAGGAATGCGATCTGGACCAGCGCGCCGTCCAGCGCCAGCGCACGCAGGTTCTTCTCGATATAGCGCCCGCCGACCATGTCCAGGACCACGTCGACACCCCGGCCACCGGTCACCTCGGCCACGACGTCGTTGAAGTCCTGCTCGCGATAATTGATCAGGTGCGACGCGCCGTGCTGCCGGCAGATCGCCAGCTTCTGCGCGTTGCCGGCGGTCACCGCGACGTCGGCGCCAACCTCGCGGGCAAGCTGGATGGCGGTGATGCCGATGCCGCTGCTGCCGCCGTGAATCAGGATGGACTTGCCGGCCGAGACCAGCTTGCCGGCGAACAGGTTGGCCCAGACCGTGATGTAGTTCTCGGGCAGCGCCGCGGCCTGCTGCAGCGTCAGCCCCGCGGGCACCGGCAGGCAATGCCGCTCGTCGGCCGCGCAGAACTCGGCGTATCCGCCGCCATGGGTCAGGGCGCAGACCTTGTCGCCGACCTTCCATTTCGTCACCGCTTCGCCAACCTGCACTACCGTGCCCGAGACCTCGAGGCCCAGGTAAGGACATGCCGACGGCGGCGGGTTGTAGAGACCAAGCCGCTGCAGCACGTCGGGCCGGTTGACCCCGGCAAACGCAACCCGGATCAGGACTTCACGGGCGGCCGGCCGCGGGGCATCGGCTTGCTTCAACACTAAGGTATCCGCCCCGGTTCCGGGGCCATGGCTGATGTACTTCATCGAGACGTCCTTTGCCTTACGGCGTTCTTTGTTGGTGGTGCGCGAGACGCGTCAACGCCGGATATCCCTGCCGCTGCGAGCCAGGCGCGGCCCCGCTTCACGCCCGGACATTGACGCGAACAGAATATATCATGCATGATACTTCGGCGTGCGGCGTGCTTGCGCCGCGCTTGCGGGAACGCCTAGACTGGGACTTCCCCACGCCGTATCAATCAGGGAGCGGACCGCTTCCGCCAAAGGAGCAAGGCATGCCGATTGCCGGGATGAACCATTTCACCGTGCTGACGTCCGCGCTCGAAGACAGCGTCAGCTTCTATCGCGAGGTGCTGGGCTTCGAGACCGGCGCGCGCCCGCCGTTTGCCTTCCCCGGGGCGTGGCTGTACGCCGGCGGCGCTCCCATCGTTCATCTTGTCGTCACCGATACGATGCCCAAGCCCGCGGCCGGGGTGCTCGACCACATGGCATTCAGTGCGACCGACCTCCCCCACTTCGTGAATCATCTGCGGCGGCTGGATATTCCGTTCAGCCTCGGGCGGCAGGCCGGCTCCGGCATCTGGCAACTATTCCTGCACGATCCCAACGGCGCGCGGATCGAACTGGATTTCGATCCGCGAGAACAGCAGCCCTGACGCGGCCAGCGCTGCCCGCCGCGCAGCGTGCCCGGGCGCGCCGGTCACGCGCCGCGCGAGCGGCCCAGCGTGCCACGTACCGCCGCTTCGAACCTCGGGTCCAGCACGGCGCCGACATTGAAGCGTGACCACGGCGAGGTGGCTTCGGAGTCGACGCGGAAGACGCGCCCGGGGGCGATCATGACCTTCTGCGCGAGAAGCTGCTCGGCCAGGACCAGCGAGTCGTCCACCTGCGGCAATGCACCCCAGAGGTACAGGCTCTGCTCGGTCCGCGCGAAGATGCGCGCATCCAGCCTGTCGAACAAGGACAGGGCCCTGGCGGTAGCTTCGGCCAGGCGGGATCTCAGCCTGGTGATGTAGCGCTGGTAGTGGCCTTCGCTCAGGATCACGTCGACGGTGCGCTCGCAATACTCCGAGCTGCTCACGTGGATCAGCGCCTTGAGATCGGCAAGATCGCTGGCCAGGTCGGCGCCGCAGGCAATGAAGCCCACGCGCAGCGCCGCGGAGAAGGACTTCGAGAAGCTGCCGATATAGATTGTCCGCTCCAGCTGGTCCAGTGCCGCCAGGCGGGGCAGCGTGGTTGGCTTGAAGTCCGCCAGCGCGTCGTCTTCCACCAGCAGGAGGTTGAACCGCTGCGCGAGCTGCAGCACGCGGTAGGCCTTGGCGGCCGAGAGGTCCGATCCGGTCGGGTTGTGCGCCACGGACTGGGTGAAGAACAGGCGCGGCCGCTCCTGGACCAGCAGTTGCTCCAGGGCCTCGAGGTCGGGGCCATCGGCAAGGCGCGGCACGCCGATGATCCTGGCGCCGGCCAGCTTGAGCTTGCCGAACAAGGGATAGTAGCCGGGATCGTCGACCAGGACGGTGGCGCCCGCCGGCAGGAAGTAGCGGATCACCAGGTCGATCGCGTCATTGGCGCCATGCGTCAGCACGATCTGCCGGGGGTCGGCGCCGATGCCCAGGTCGCCCAGCTTGCGCACCAGATGGTCGCGCAGCGGACCGTACCCGAAACGGTTGCCGTACCGGAACAGCGCCCCCAGCCCCGTGCGCACGACCTTGTGGTGGTACTTGTCCAGCCGCGCCTCCGACAGCCACGCCACCGGCGGGAATCCGTCCCCGACCGCCAGCACGTCGGGACTGCTCTTCAATTGCTCGCGCATCAGCCACACGATGTCCAGCGCGCGCCGGAACGAGCCGGCCTCTTCGTCCTGCCGCGCCTTCACCGGCCTGTCGAGCACGAAGTAGCCGGCACCGCGCCGCGGCTCGACCAGCGCGCGCCCGACCAGGATCTCGAACGCGGCAACCACTGTGTTCTTGCTGTAGCGGTGCAGTTGCGCCAGCTCCCGCAGCGAGGGCAGCTTGTCGCCGACGCGGTAGGCGCCTTCGACGATCTGGCGTTCGATGGAATCCGCCAGCGTGGTGGCGATCGATGGCGATCTGGGCTTGGTCACGGGCTTGTACTCCACATTCCGGTCGGCGATTCGATATCTGGGTGGCGACAACTGTCCCGCCAAACTGTACCTTTTTGCACTGGTACAGTACACCTAGACTGTCTCCATTCCTATACCACTCACGGAGACACCGATGGTGACCGATTCCCGCCTGCCCAACTTTCGCGCCATGACGCCGGCGCAGCGCCTGCAATATATTGGGGGGGCCGCCGCCCTGACCGACGACGAAATCCGGCTGGTCGCCGAGGCAGGCGCCCTTGGCGCCGAGCGGGCCGACGGCATGATCGAAAACGTGATCGGCACGTTCGAGCTGCCCTTCGGCGTGGCCGGCTATTTCCGCATCAACGGCCGGGACGTGCTGGTGCCGATGGCGGTGGAAGAGCCGTCGGTGATTGCCGCGGCGTCCTACATGGCAAAGCTCGCCCGCGAATGCGGCGGCTTCGAGACTTCCAGCACCGGTCCGCTCATGCGGGCGCAGGTGCAGGTCCTCGGCATCACCGATCCCTACGGCGCCCGGCAGGCACTGCTCAGGCATCGGGACGCGATCCTCGAAGTGGCCAACAGCCGCGACAAGGTGCTGATCGGCCTCGGCGGCGGCTGCAAGGACATCGAGGTCCACGTCTTCCCCGACACCCCGCGGGGCGCGATGATCGTGATGCACCTGATCGTGGACGTGCGCGACGCCATGGGCGCCAATACCGTGAATACCATGGCCGAAGCCGTATCGCCGCTGGTGGAGACGATCACGGGCGGCTCCGTGCGGCTGCGCATCCTCTCCAACCTGGCCGACCTCCGGCTGGCGCGCGGCCGGGTGCGGCTGACGCCAGAGGTGCTCGCCACGAAGGAGCGCAGCGGCGCCGAGATCATCGAAGGCGTGATCGACGCCTGCACCTTCGCCGCCATCGACCCCTACCGGGCCGCCACGCACAACAAGGGGATCATGAACGGCATCGATCCCGTGATCGTGGCCACCGGCAACGACTGGCGCGCGGTCGAGGCCGGCGCCCATGCCTACGCCTGCCGCGGCGGCCGCTACACGTCCCTGACGCACTGGGAGAAAGACACGGCCGGCGCCCTGGTCGGCACGATCGAGATGCCGATGCCGGTGGGACTGGTCGGCGGCGCCACCAGGACGCATCCCCTCGCGCGCCTGGCCCTGAAGATCCTTGGCGCGCGCTCAGCCCAGGAACTGGGCGAGACCGCCGTCGCGGTGGGCCTGGCGCAAAATCTCGGCGCGCTGCGGGCGCTCGCCACCGAAGGCATCCAGCGCGGCCACATGGCCCTGCACGCACGCAATATCGCGCTGGTGGCGGGCGCGGTCGGCGCGGAGGCAGACAGCATCGCCAAGCGGATGGCCGACGAAAAAGACGTGCGCACCGACCGGGCCGTCGCGCTGCTGGCCGAACTGAGGGGCAGGTAAGCGCGCGGCAGGCGGGCCGGCATCCACCCCGATATGGCCCGATGTGGCCCGATGTGGCTCGATACGGCCCGCACCGGACCAGGGGACAAACAATAAACAGAGCTGCCAGCGACGCGCCAGCGCGCCTCGGTGCCAGCCATATTCCGGAGACAAGCCAATGAACAAACAGGAAGCGGCGCCGGCGCGGCGCCTGGTCGAAGTCTGGGGCGATACCGCCGATACCCGCCACCTTGCGTGGTCGATCGCGATCGGAGCGGTGGTCAGCCTGACCGGGTTCCTGATCGCAAGCCGCATTCTCGCCGGGCTGGTCCGATCGCCGGAACTGGCGCGCGCCTATGCCATGCTGGCCGGCCTTGCCGGTTGCCTGCTGGCGGGCGTCATCTGCGCGCTGGTGTTCCGGCCGAAACGCGAAGTGATCGAGGACGCGGCGGGCGGACCCGGCGCAGCGCACGCCCCGGCCTGGCGCGAGGAAGTGCTCGACAAGCTCGAGGAAGAAACCGGCGGCCTCGGCTCGGTCGCGGACCTGCCGCCGGCCGTGGTGCAGGAACTGAAGGAACTGCAACTCTACGAGCTCTTCGCCTCGCGCGAACGCCGCGCCACGGCCCCGCACGCCGCGCAGGACAGCACCGCGCCCGCCCGGCCCGTCAGTGCGCGTTCCACACTGGCCTGACCCCCCGCCCAAGGACATCGAAGGTTCATCATGATCGAATCCGCACTTCTTACCCACATCCTCATTGCCACCGGCATGGGACTGGCAGGCGCCATCGTCTTCGCCGCGATCGGCCTGATCTCAGGCACCGACGAGACCACCACGCTGGCACCGCTGACGCTGCTGGTCGTGCTGCTGGGCGTGCCGCCCGAGGGCGTGTTTACGTTCTTCCTTGCCGGCGCCGTCGCAAAGCACATGACCCATGCCATCCCGACCGCGCTGCTCGGCATCCCCGGCGACACCATGGCCACGCCGCTGCTGCAGGATGCCAACCACCTGCGCAACCTCGGCGTGCCACACATCGCGCTGCGCAAGATGATCTCGGGCGCCATCATCGCGGCCTTTATCGCGGTGCCGCTGGCGGTGCTGTTCGCCGTCCTGCTCGCGCCGTTCGGCGCGGCCATCACCAAGGCCGCGCCATGGATCTTCGTGGCCGCCGCGGCGGTCATCGCCTACAGCTCCGCCGGCCGGTGGGCCTCCGTCGCGACGCTGGTTCCCTTCGTCGTCGTCATCGTGGCGCTGCAGACGCTGACCGCGAAATTCGGCGTCAAGCTGAGCATCAGCTACTTCCTGGGCATCGCGATCGGCCCGCTCGTCGCCGATCTCTTCTCGGTCATCTCTCCGGTGGACCGGCCGCGCATGCAGCGCGACCGCGTGCGCACCTTCGCCCTCGCGCCCGATGTCAAGGGATGGTCCGGCTATTTCCCGAATCCGCTCAAGGTACTGGACCGCAGCCAGGTGAAATGGACCGTGGCCACGGCCACCGTGTCCAGCGCGACGTTCGTCTTCAGCCCCGTGGCCATGACGGTGGTGCTGGGAGAACTCGTGGGCGCAAGGATCAGGCACGCCTATCACCGGCTGACCACCGTGCTCAGCGCCCGCAACGGCGTGACGGAAGCCACCTACATCGCCGAGGCCCTGATTCCCCTCATCGCCTTTGGCCTGCCGCTCAGCCCTGTTGCCGCCGGCCCTGCCGCACCGCTGTTCAATGCGCCCCCGGTGTATACCGTGGATGCAGGCTCCGGCCAGACGCACAACTTGCACAACCTCCTGAGCCACGGGGAATTCCTCGGCTATGGCTTGCTCGCCGTCCTGCTCGCCGCGCTGGTGTCCTACCCGTTCGCCATGAACCATGCCCGCCGCGCCGCCCTGTTCGTCTCGCGCAAGGTGTCGCACGAAGCCATCATCGCCACCTTCGTCGGCCTGATCCTGGTGATCAGCGTGTGGGAAGGCCAGTTCCTCGGCCTGCTGGTCATCCTGACCATGGGACTGCTGGGCGGGCTGCTCTCCAGGGCGATCGGATTCAACACCGGCGTGCAGTTCATGGGCTACTACACCGCCGTGCTGACCGTGCCCGCCTTGCTCAAGCTGATCGGCTAGGACAGGGGTGAAGGGAGCGAATCCCCCTTCACTCCACCTTGATCCCTCCCTTCTTCACCACCGCGCCCCACCGGACCGACTCTTCCCTGATGAATCCCTGGAACTGCTCGGGGGTTCCTCCCACCGGGTCGATGCCGTATTCGATCAGGCGCGCCTTCACGTCGGGCTGGTGCAGCACGGCATCCATGTCGCCGGACAGTTTCGCCAGCACGTCCTTCGGCGTCTTCGCCGGCGCGATCAGGCCGATCCAGCTGCTGGCGGTCACCGCCGGATAGCCGGCCTCGGCCATGGTCGGCACGTCGGGCGCGGCGCTCCAGCGCGTCGGGCTGGTGATAGCCAGGGCCTTGAGCTTGCCGGCCTTGACCTGCGGCATCATGGTCTGCACCGAGTCGAAGATCATCGCCACCTGGCCGGAAAACAGGTCCGGCAAGGCCGGCGAGACACCCTTGTAGGGCACGTGCGTCATCTTCATGCCCACGGCCTGCGAGAACAGCTCGCCCGCGAGGTGCGCGCCCGAGCCATTGCCGCTGGAGGCGAAGGTCATCTTGTCGGGATGCGCCTTGCCCCAGCTGACGAGCTCCTTCACGCTGCCGGGCGGCAGCTGCGCGCTGGAGACCAGCAGCAGCGGGATGCGGCCGATCTGGCTCACGCCGGTCAGGTCCCTGACCGGGTCGTAGGTCATCTTGGGATACAGGCTGGGATTGATGGCGTGGGCGGCCACCACCACCAGCAGCGAGTAGCCGTCCGGCGCGGACTTGGCGACATTGTCGGAGCCGATCATGCCGTTGGCGCCGGGGCGGTTTTCCACCACCACCGGCTGGCCGATGCGTTCGGCCAGCTTCTGCATGACCAGCCGCGTCACCGCGTCGGACACGCCACCCGGGGTGTAGGGCACCACCACCCGCACGGGCTTGGCCGGGTAAGGCGCATCGGCCTGCGCCGCGCCGGAAATGCCGCAAGCCAGCGCTGCCGCGAGCAGGCAGGCTTGCAGCCACTGGCTGCGGCCCCGGTTCGTCTTCGTCTTGTTCATGTCTCCTCCGTCAGGATAGGGCCGGCGCCTTGGACATCGGGTGGCTGGCGGCCGGTGTTATGCAATGGCAGCCCCGGGTCTACGCCCAGCCCTGCGGCACCGTCAGCGGAAAATCGAGCAGCATCTGCGCATAGCTCTTGCCGAGCGGGTCCGAGCGCAGGCTGGCCACGCCGCCGCCGCCCAGCGCGCGGTGCATCAGGAAGTTGAGCGCATGCAGGCCCGGCACCTCGAAGCGCTCGACCTCGCCCTCGACCAGGTGCGCGAAGTACGCGCGCACGGCGTCGGCCGTCAGCTGTTCGCGCAGCAACGGCAGGAAATCCGGCCGGCGGGCGATCACGCCGATGTTTTCGTCGTCGCCCTTGTCGCCGCTGCGCGCGAAGGCCAGCCTGACCAGCGGCACGGTCGCGCGCGGGCCCGCGGGCATGGCCGGCGCCATCGCGGCCGACAGCGGTGCCGCGGGCGGCAGGTCACCCGCCACGGCGGCGCAGGCGAGCATCTCTGCGCTGCCGTCGAGCTCCACCCGCACCGGCACCTCCGACTTGCGCACCAGGAAGGAAAACACCTTCACCACCGGCTGGATGTCCACGCGCCCCGCGAACGACGAACGGGTGCCGGCCGCCATCGAG
Source organism: Cupriavidus sp. 05T41 (assembly GCF_056396525.1). Classification (NCBI taxonomy): domain Bacteria; kingdom Pseudomonadati; phylum Pseudomonadota; class Betaproteobacteria; order Burkholderiales; family Burkholderiaceae; genus Cupriavidus; species Cupriavidus sp. 05T41. The sequence goes on along the minus strand of NZ_JBFTLQ010000001.1, from coordinate 186,501 downwards.
GTGCCGGCCGACGAGCATTCGCGCTGCAGGAAGCGCAGCGCCCTGGCCTGCGCATGGCGCGCGCCGATGCGCAGCACCACTTCGCGCGTAGGCAGCGCGCGCGCATGCGGGCCATATTGCGACTCGCAGCCGAGCAGCTCGACCACGGTCTCGGTGTAATCGGGCAAGCCGCTCTCGGCCAGCATGGCGCGCGTGCGGGCCAGCAGCGCATCGGCGGTGCGGCGAGCCTTGGCGGGCGCGTCGATGCCGCGGATGGCCATCATCAGGCTGAGCTGGTAGCCGTCCTGCCAGGTGCCGTTGGCCTTGTAGTGCGCGCCGGGCGCGCGGCCGCGCGCGCCATGCACGCGCACCTGCCCCGGCGCCAGCAGCTCCGTGCGCACCATGCGGAAATCGCAGGTGACATCCGGCATCAGGTAGTTGGCGGGATCGCCCACTTCATACAGCACCTGTTCGGCCACGGCGGCGGGATCGACCAGACCGCCGGTGCCTTCCGGCTTGGAGAGCACGAAGCTGCCGTCCTCGGCGCAGTCGATCACCGGGTAGCCGATGCGGTCCCAGTCTGGCACGCGCTGCCAGTCGGTAAACAGGCCGCCGGTGGCCTGCGCCCCGCATTCGATCACATGCCCGGCCAGCGTGCCGGCGGCCAGGCGGTCCCAGTCATGCCATTGCCAGCCGAATTCGTGCGCCAGCGCGCCGACCACCACCGCGCTGTCCACGCAGCGCCCGGCAATGACGATGTCGGCGCCCATGGCCAGCGCGCGCGCAATGCCCTGCGCGCCGGTATAGGCGTTGGCCGACAGCAGTTCCGCGGGCGGCGCCGCGCCGGTATAGAGATCGGTCAGCCCCTGGGCGCGCCAGCCCTCGAAGCTGCCCAGCACGTCATCGCCGCTCACCACGGCGACCTTGAGTGCCAGCCCCTGCTTTGCCGCGGCCCCCAGCAAGGCCGCGCGGCAAGCGTGCGGGTTGAGGCCGCCGGCGTTGGCGATCACGCGGATGCCGCGCGAGAGAATCTGGCCGAGGTGCGGCGCCATCGCGGCCTGCACGAAATCGGTGGCATAGCCCAGTGCCGGGTCCTTGGCGCGGGCGCGCGCCAGGATGGACATGGTGGTCTCGGCGAGGTAGTCGTAGACCAGGTATTGCAGGCCGGGCACGGCCAGCAGTTGCGGCGTGGCGATGGCCGAATCGCCCCAGAAGCCCGATGCGCCGCCAATCCTCACGGTGCTCACCGCGCGCGAAGTACCGAAGATCCTGCTCATGCCTTCTCCCCTGCGCCGGCTTGCGCTTCGACCCGGGCCAGCAACGCGCCGGCGCGGGCCTGCCCGCCTTCGCGCGCATGAAGCTCAGTCAGCACGCCGTCGAACGGCGCGACGATGGCGTGCTCCATCTTCATGGCCTCCAGCACCACCAGCACCTGGCCGGCCCGCACCGGCTCGCCGGCGGCGGCCTTCACCGCCACGATGCGCGCGGTCAGCGGCGCCAGCAGTTCACCGGCGCTCTCGGCGCTGCCGGGCTTGCGTTTTTTCTGGCGCGGGTCCAGCCGGGCAAAGCGCCAGGCGCGCCCGGCGCTGAACAGATGCAGGGTATCGGCCTCGCTGGCGAAGACCAGCGGCAGGGCCGCGCCATTGCATTCCACCAGCGCGCTGCCGTCGCCGGCGTCCGCCCGCAGCACGCGGGTGGCGACGCTCTGCGGCGAGCCATCGTCGCCTTCGCGCAGGGTCACTTGCCAGCCGTCGGCGGCGGCACGCACATCCACGCGCCATGATTGCGCGCCGGCCTGCAGGCCGAGGCTGAAGGCGGGCGCCACCAGGCCCGGGCGCGCCGCGGCGGCCAACAGGCCCGTGGCAGCCAGCGCCGCGCAGGCAAGCTGCGGGAGCCCGGGAGACGGCGCCCCCAACGCAGCCTGCATATGCGTATCGACGAAACCGGTATGCACGTCATTGCCGGCAAAGGCCCCGTGCGCCAGGCAATCGGCCAGGAAGCCCTGGTTGCTGGCCACGCCCAGCAGCACGGTCTGCTCGACCGCGCGCAGCAGCTTGCGGCGCGCCTCCTCGCGGGTGGCGCCATGCGCCACCAGCTTGGCCACCATCGAGTCGTAGTGGACCGGAATCTCGCCGCCCTCCTGCAGCGCGTGATCCACGCGCACGTCGTGCGCGGCGCCCGGCACGCGCCAGCGCAGCACCGGACCGCCCTGCGGCAGGAAGCCGGCGGCCACGTCTTCGGCGGTCAGCCGCACCTCGATCGCATGGCCTTGCAGCGCCACCTGCTGTTGCGTCACCGGCAGCGGCTCGCCGGCCGCCACGCGCAGCTGCCACTCGACCAGGTCGAAACCGGTGATGGCCTCGGTCACGGCATGCTCGACCTGCAGGCGCGTGTTCATCTCCATGAAATAGAAATTGCCGTCGCCGTCGAGCAGGAACTCCATGGTGCCCGCGCCCACGTAGCCGATGGCCTGGGCGGCGCGCACCGCGGCCTCGCCCATGCGCGCGCGCAGCGCCGGCGACACCGCCGGCGACGGCGCCTCTTCCACCACCTTCTGGTGGCGGCGCTGCACCGAGCAGTCACGCTCGCCGAGGTGGATCACCTTGCCCTGCGTATCGGCAAAGACCTGGATCTCCACGTGGCGCGGCGCGATCACCGCGCGCTCCAGGATCAGCTCGTCGGAACCAAAGGCGGTGCCGGCTTCGGAACGCGCGCTGGCCAGCGCGCCCGGCAAGGCCTGCGCCTCGTGCACCAGGCGCATGCCGCGCCCGCCGCCGCCGGCCGCGGCCTTCACCATCAGCGGGAAGCCGATCTGCGCCGCGGCGTGCAGCAGCGCGGCGTCGTCCTGCGCCTCGCCCTGGTAGCCGGGGATGCAGGGCATGTCGGCGGCCAGCATCAGGCGCTTGGCCTCGGCCTTGTTGCCCATGGCGCGGATGGCCGTGGCCGGGGGGCCGACGAAGACCAGGCCGGCCTGCGCCACCGCTTCGGCGAATTCGGCGTTCTCGGCCAGGAAGCCATAGCCGGGGTGCACCGCGTCCGCGCCGCTGCTGCGCGCGGCCTCGACGATGGCCGCGATGTTCAGGTACGACGCGCGCGGCGCGGCGTCGCCGATACGCACGGCGCGGTCGGCGAACGCGACGTGCGGGCTGTGGCGGTCGGCCTCGGAGTACACCGCCACGGTGGCGAAGCCCAGGCGGCGCGCCGTGCGCATGATGCGCATGGCGATCTCGCCGCGGTTGGCGACGAGCAGGGTATGGAAGGGTCGGCTGGTAGCGGGCATGGTGCGGTCTGGAATGCGGAAAATCGGTATGGATGGATGGGCGGGCGCGCTCAGCCCTGCGTGGCCTGGGCAGCGCGCACGGCGGCGGCATCGAAGCGCACCACCCAGGCGGCGTCGCGCTTCTCGCGGAAGGCCTGGATGCCCTCCGCGCCTTCGCTGCGCATGCATTGCGCGAACAGCTTGGAGGCCTCGTCGAGCAGCTCGCCCTGCGGCAGTTGCGCGGTGCGCGCCACCAGCGGCTTGAAGGCGCGGTTGGCCTGCGGGCCGCAGCGGCAGATGCGCGTGAGCCACTCGGCCAGCAGCGCGTCGAGCCCCGCGCCGTCTTCGGCAAGCCCGTCGACGAGGCCCAGCGCCACCGCCGCGTCGCCGCTCACGCGTTCGCCCGACAAGCCAAGGCGCCGCGTGGCCGCCGCGCCGACCCGCGCCACCACGAAGGGCGCGATCTGCGCGGCAATGATGCCCAGCGATGTCTCGGACAAGGCAAAGCGCGCGTCGCGCGTGGCCAGCACGATATCGGCGGCGCAGGCCAGGCCCATGCCGCCACCCATGGCCGCGCCTTCCACCGCCGCCACCACCGGCACCGGCAGCGCGGCCAGGCGCTGCATGAAATAGCCAAACTCGCGGTTGCGGCTGGCCACCGGATCATCGGTGCCATGGTCCGCATCGAGGCGCGCGCGGAAATTGCCCACGTTGCCGCCCGCGCAGAAGAAACCGCCCGCGCCGCGCAGCACCAGGGCGCGCACCGCGATACCGGATCGGGCATCGGCTTCGGCGCGCGCCAGCGCGGCCTCCAGCGCGGCCACCACCTCGGGCGCGAGGGCGTTGCGCGTGGACGGCACGTTGAGGGTGACGAACAGCACGCCCTGGACTTCGCGCACGATCACGGCTGGCGCGGCGTGGCTGGACTGGGCGGCTTCGGACTGGATGGCTTGGTTCATGGCAGGGTCGGTCAGCGTCTGGATTGGTGGCACGGCAGGCAACGGCGCGGCGCTCAGCCCTTGGACATGATGCCCATCTGCTTGGCGATCACGGTGAGCATCACCTCGTCGGCGCCGCCGCCGATGGAGCCCAGGCGGAAGTCGCGATAGGCGCGCGATGCATGGTTGTCCCAGGTGTAGCCCATGCCGCCCTGGAACTGCATGCACCAGTCCGCCACCTCGCGCGACAGGCGGCCGGCCTTGAGCTTGGCCATGGACGCCAGCTCGACCACGTCGCCGCCGTCGATATAGGTGCGCGTGGCCATGTAGACCAGGGCGCGCAGCGCTTCCATCTCGGTCTTCAGTTCGGCCAGCTTGAACTGGATGAACTGGTTGTCCAGCAGCGGCTTGCCGAAGGCGATGCGCTGGCGCAGGTAGTCGGCGGTCTCCTCGATCAGCGCGGTGCAGGCCAGGCGGCGCGCGGCGCCGTTCAGGCGTTCTTCCTGGAACTGCTTCATCTGGTAGATGAAGCCCATGCCTTCCTCGCCGATGCGGTTGCGCACCGGCACGCGCACTTCGTCGAAGAAGATCTGCGCGGTGTCGGAGCACCACATGCCGAACTTCTTGATCTTCTGCACTTCCACGCCCGGCGTGCGCTTGCCGCCCTGCTTGAGCGGCACCACGATCAGCGACTTGTTCTTGTGCACCGGGCCGTCGGAGGTATTGCACAGCAGGCAGATCCAGTCGGCCTGCGTGCCGTTGGTGATCCACATCTTGGAGCCGCTGATGACATAGTCATCGCCATCGCGGCGCGCGCGCGTCTTGAGCGAAGCCACGTCCGAGCCGGCGCCCGCCTCGGACACGCCGATCGCCGCCACCATCTCGCCGGCGATGGCCGGCGCCAGGAACTCGCGCTTGAGCGCGTCCGAACCGAATGCCGTCAGGGCCGGCGTGGCCATGTCGGTCTGCACGCCCACCGCCATGCCCACGCCCTGCGCGTTGACGTAGCCGAAGGCCTCGGCCGCCGCCACCGCATACGAGAAATCGAGGCCAAGGCCGCCGTACTCCACCGGCTTGGTGATGCCGAGAAAGCCGAGTTCGCCCATCTTCTTGAACAAGGCATGCGCTGGGAAGATCTCCGCGGCCTCCCATTCGTCCACGAAGGGGTTGATCTCCGCCGCCACGAAGCGGCGGATGCTGTCCATGATGTTGCGATGGTCTTCGGTGTAGAGCATGTCCTTGTCTCCTTGCTTGTTCTTTGCCGGCGCAAACGCTTGACGCGTCCGCACCGGGGTCAATTCAATCTGCGCAGGTGCGCCAAACCGTCCGGCGTGCCCGCTGGTTGTCAGTCGTCACGCCCGCCCCCCAATCGGCAGTCGGGAGCAAACCATGGGTACGCGCCGGCCCTCAGAAACGCGCCACGCCGAACTGCATGGCACGCGGCGCGCGCGCCGCCGCCTCGCGCGCCGTGGCCAGCACGAAGGCCAGCACCGCGCGCGTGTCGCGCGGATCGATCACGCCATCGTCGAGCAGCAGCCCGCTGGTGATGAAGGCGCTGGCCTGGCGCTCGAAGTTCGCCACGATCTCGCCGGTCTGCTGGGCGAGCCTGGCCTCGTCCACCGCCACGCCCTTGCGCTCGGCCTGCTGGCGGGCGACGATCTCCAGCGTCATGGCGGCCTGCTCGCCGCCCATCACCGCGGTGCGCGCATTGGGCCACGAGAAGCAGAAGCGCGGGCGGAAGCCGCGGCCGCACATGCCGAAGTTGCCGGCGCCGAACGACGCGCCGCAGTAGATGGTGACCTGCGGCACGGTGGAATTGGACAGCGCCTGGATCATCTTGGCGCCGTGCTTGATCATGCCCGCTTCTTCCGAGGCGCGGCCGACGATAAAGCCGGTGGTGTTCTGCAGGAACACGATGGGCGTGCCGCTCTGGTTGCACAGCTGGATGAACTGCGCCGCCTTGGTCGCGCCGGCGGGGTCGATCGGGCCGTTGTTGCTGATGAAGCCCACCGCGTGGCCGTCGATGCGGCCGCGCCCGCACACCGTGGACAGGCCGTAGTCGGGCTTGAACGCCAGCCAGGCGGAATCGTCGGTGATGCGGCCGATGATCTCCAGCATGTCCACCGGCTTCTTCACGTCCAGCGTCATGACCGCGTCCAGCTCGCGCGCATCCAGGCGCGGCGGCTGCACCGGCTGCGGCAGCGCGGGCGCCACGGCGGGCCAGTCCAGGCTGGACACGATGTCGCGTGCCAGCGCGATGGCGTGCTCGTCGTCCTCGGCCAGGTACTCTGCCAGGCCGCTGACGGTGGCGTGCAGGTCGGCGCCGCCCAGTTCCTCGTCGGTGGCGATCTCGCCGGTGGCGGCCTTGAGCAGCGGCGGGCCGGCCAGGAAGGCGCGGGCACGGCCGCGCACCATCACCACGTAGTCGGACAGGCCCGGCATGTAGGCGCCGCCGGCGGTGGACGAGCCGTGCACCACGGTGATCACAGGCAGGCCGGCGGCGGACAGCCGCGCCAGGTTGTAGAAGATGCCGCCGCCGCGCACGAACTTGTCGACGCGGTACTTGCGCAGGTTGGCGCCGGCCGATTCCACCAGGTGGATGAACGGCAGGCGGTTCTCCAGCGCGATCTCCTGGCAGCGCATCAGCTTGAGGTTGCCGCCTTCGGTCATGGCGCCGGCATCGATGCCGGAATCGGTCGCCACCACCATGGCGCGCACCCCGCACACGAAACCGATGCCGGCCACCAGCGAGCCGCCGGGGATGGAGGTGTCGGGATCGGGATCGTCCATGCCGTAGCCGGCCAGGTTGGCGATCGGCAGGAAGGCGCTGGCCGGGTCCAGCAGGCGGGCCAGCCGCTCGCGCGGCAGCAACGCGCCGCGCCTGGCAAAGGACGGGCGGGCGCGCTCGGAAGCGGCGGCGGCGCGCTGCTCCAGCGTGCGCAGGCGCTCGATCAGGGCTTGCATGCCGCTGCGCTGGCTGGCGAAGGCGGGACTGGCGGGATCGATCCGGGACTCGATGGGAAGCATGGCGCTCGGCAAGGGACTAGGAATGTATCGATTGCAAACCAGGCGCCGGTGCGAGACAAGCGCAATCCCTCCGTTTGTGCATAATGTGCACAAATCCGTCTTTGAGACACGCCCCCGATGCCGACCCCTGCCGCCCGTCACCCCGCGCCGTCCCCCGTGGCCGCTCCGCAGCCCGCGCCCATGCCCGGCGTACAGAGCCTGGACCGCGCGTTTACCCTGTTGTGCCTGCTGGCCGAGCAGCATGAAACCGGCCTCACGCTGGCGCAGCTGGTGGCGCAGACCGGCATCGACCGCACCACGGCCCACCGCATGCTGCGCTACCTGCTGCACGCCGGCTTTGCCAGCCAGGACGAACAGGGCAAGCGCTTTCGCCTCGGCATGGCGGCCATGGCGCTGGGCCTGCGCACCATGAACCGCTCGCCGCTGGCCAGCGCCTGCGCCACGCGCATGAAGGCGCTGGCGCGCCGCACCGGCGACACCGTCTTCCTGATCGTGCGCATCGGCGACCACGGCTACTGCATGCATGCCGAGGAAGGCAGCCACCGCGTGCAGCACTTCCACCTGCTCGCCGGCAGCACCCGCCTGCTGGGCCAGGGTACCGCCAGCATGGCGCTGCTGGCCAAGCTGGCCGACGAGGAAATCGTCGCGCACTACGAGCGCCACCGCGCCGAGTACGAATCCAGCGGCCTGAGCCTGCTCAAGCTGCAGCGCGGCGTGGAGCGCAGCCGCAAGCTCGGCTATGCGCTGGCGGGCGCCGGCGGCGTGGCGGGGGTGGGCTACGCCTTCGCGCTGCCGCTGGCCGGCGAGGCCGCGATCAGCATCGTCTCCACGGCCTCGCGCATGCCGGTGGCGCGGCGCCGCGAGATCGGCGAGATGATCCGCGAGGCATTCGGCTCGCCCGCCTGAGACGCACCCGGCGCGCCGCCCCGCGCGCGAGGTGGCGAAGCGCGCTTCGCGCCGGCGTCCCTGCGCAGGTGTCCCGGCGAAGCCACATTCGCAGCCCGCCCGTGGCCGCGAATCGCAAACCCCTTTCTTTTCAAAGACTTGGCTCCTGGCGCCGAGGTGGCACGCTCGATGCGAACAGCTTGTCACGCGAGTGCCGCTGCTCGCCAACCTCTGCTGAAAGGAGCTGCAAATGCACGATATCGGGAGCGCCAGGCCGGGCGGTTGGGGGACCGGCTACAACGAGTTCGAACACGAGCTTTCCGGGGAAACGGCCGGCGAGTTCGGCCATGAGCAGGAAGGCGCGTTCGGCCACGAGTTCGAGACTGAATTCGAGCAGGGCGAAAGCGAGTTCGAGAACGAGTTCGAGACCGAAGTCTCCGGCGAGATGCAGGAGATGGAGCTTGCCGCGGAACTGCTCGCGGTCAACAGCGAACAGGAGATGGAGCAGTTCCTCGGCGGGCTGATCAAGTCGGTGGGCCGCGTCGCGACCAACTTCGCCAAGTCGTCGGCGGGCAAGGCGCTCGGCGGCATCCTGCGCTCGGCGGCAAAGTCCGCGCTGCCCATCGTCGGCAGCGCGCTGGGCAATCTCGTGCTGCCCGGCGCCGGCGGACTGATCGGCGGCAAGCTGGCCGGCATGGCCGGCAGCGCGCTCGGGCTCGAGCTCGAAGGCCTCAGCAATGAAGACCGCGAGTTCGAGGTGGCGCGCCGGCTGGTGCGCATCGGCCAGCACGCGGCACACCATCTGAGCAGCATGCCGCGCAATGTGCCGCCGGCCCGCGCGGCGCGCATCGCCTTCCTGCGCGGGGCACGCCAGGTGGCGCCCGGCCTGCTGCCGGCCATGCGCGCGATCTCCCAGGGTGGCATCGCCGGTGCGCGGCAACTGCCCATGCCGATCTTCGGCGCCCCTGCCGCCGCACCACGCGCGATGCAGCCGGCCTTCATGGGCGGGCAACCGGCCTTCGCCGGCGGGCAACCCGACTACGCCGGCGCGGGCGCCGCCTATGCGCCGGCGCCGCCCATGCGGCCCATGCCTGGCGGCTACCCCACCCCCGGCCCCGCATGCCCGACCTGCGGCGCGGGGCCGGCCCACGTCCATGTGGCGCAGGGCGGCACGTGGCGGCGCTCGCGCAACGGCCACGCCATCATCCTCTACCTCGCGCCGCGCCGGCAACCGTACTGAGCCCGGGAGCATTGCGATGAACGCCTGCGTCCAAGCCCTGCGGCTGCTCGAACAGGAAGTGCTCGGCATCCGCGCACGCCTGGACGCGCAACTGCCCTACGCCCTGCAGATGCCGATGGTGCCCGCGGCCAACGTCAGCGACGAGGCGATGGGCGCCATCGAGCGGCACATGCAGGCCGCGCGCAAGCAGTTGCGCGTGCGCATCGCACGTTTTCTCGCTTACCTGCGGCACGCCCGCGCCACGCCGCGCGACGTGGCACAGGCGCAGCAGCGCTATGCCATGCTGAAGCTGTACTTCCACGCCGCGCTGACGCACTTCGAGATCTTCGCCGAGGTGCTCACCCAGCGCAGCCAGCATGGCACCGGGGTATGGCTCTCGGGGCTCGACGTTGCCGCGCAGGACGGCTTGCGCCAGCCCGGCGTGCCGATGGCGCTGCCGCCCGTGATCTGCTACGTCGAGCGTGGCCACGGCGGCGCGATCCGGCGCGCGCGCACGCGCCTGCCCGGCGGCGGCGCGAACCCGGTGGCGGTCATCCGCATGCCGCGCGAGCGCATGGTCGGGACCGGCGTGGCGGCGTCGCTGTTCCACGAGGTAGGCCACCAGGCGGCTGCGCTGCTCGACCTGGTGAACGGCTACCGGCGCGCTTCCGCGGCACGTTTCGGCCATGCGCAGGCGCACTCCGTCTGGCGTGTGTGGGAGCGCTGGATCAGCGAGATCATGGCCGACCTGTGGGCCGTGTCGCGCGTAGGCATCGCCGCCACCTGCGGGCTGATGAGCGTGGTGAGCCTGCCGCGCGCGTTCGTGCTGCGCATCAACCTGGACGATCCGCATCCGGCGCCGTGGATCCGCGTCAAGCTGTCCATCGCGATGGGCAACGCGCTCTATCCGCATCCGCAGTGGGCAGCGCTGGCGCAGCTGTGGGAACGGCTGTATCCCCGCTGGCAGATGAGCGCGAGCCAGCGCAGCGCGTTCGACGAACTCGACCGCGCCATCCCGGCCTTCCTTGCCATGCTGCTGTCGCTGCGCCCGCCGCTGCTCGCCGGGCGCACGCTCGGCGCGGCACTGCGCCTGCCCGACCGCCACCCGCACACCCTGCTGCGGCTCTGGCACACGGTGAAGGCACGGCCCCAGCAGTTCCTCGCGGACACCCCCACGCTGGCCTTCGCCGTGCTCGGGCAGGCGCGCTACAGCGGACTGCTGCCGGCCAGGCAGGAACTGTTCGTGATCTCGGAGCTGCTGCAGCGCTGGGCGCTCGCGGGCTATCTGCCGTGGCGCGCGGGGAGTCCACAGTTGAGTGTGGTGTTGAACCAGCGGCAGCCGGTCCGGCCACAGGCCGGCGCGGCGGCGCCCTTTGGCATGTACGCCTGAAGTCTGTGCAGTCTGTGAAGTCTGATGGAGAAGGATGATGACGACGATCGAGAAGATGACTTTCAGCGCTCCGCTGGACCTGGGCGGCGGGTACGTGGAAGACGGCCAGTTCTTCGTGGCGCGCAATCCGGCCTCGCTTATCGAGGAGGGCGGATGGATGCATGCGGTGCAATGCGCGGCGAGGATCAAGAGCGGAGACAAGTATGCGGACATCCCCAAGGAAGGGCTGCAATTTGCCTCGCGGGAGGCGCCTGAGGCCATCCTGACGATCCAGCCGAAGGAAATCTCGGGCCGGGTCGGCGATGAGAAAGCCATGAAGAAGGCGGTCTCCGAAGTACGCAAGATATTCACCCAGTTGCTGGCACTGCCGGATGACTCGCGGGACGTCATGATCCTGGAGATCGTCAGCTGTCTCATGCTCCAGAAGGAAGCGCAGATCAGCGGCAAGATCGTATTTCCGTCCCGCGCCGATCCCAATGCCAACCCGGGGGTCCCGGCGAACCCTGGCACGGGCACAGGCACGGGCACGGGGGGCCAGGTCACCGGCTTCCACCCCCTGCCCGACCTCATCACCGAGCGTTCCGGCCCGCTCGCGCGCGACAGCTACGGCCACCCCACCCCGGTCACCCTGCAGCGGACCACCCGGACGCTGACCGGCGACGTCGCGCTGTGGCTGCTGATCAAGCTCAATGCCGACATGCTGAGCTGGGACAACTACATCAACCAGATGGACCGCCTGTTCTTCCCGGGCGATTTCACCGACGGCATGGCCGGCACCGCCGCGCCGATGTATGCCGCGGCCGCCCAGCTCAGCCGCCGCCGCTTCCTGCCGTTTACCGATACCGACGCCTACCGCGCCCTCAAGGTCGCCACCGAAGCGTTTATCGTGACATGGGGCGCGGTCGTGCCCAAGCCGCTCGACGCGGCCCTCCTGAGCGAGCTGCTGAGCGCGGACTCGGCCGCCATCGCGCTGGCCAACGACCGGCTCGGCCTGCGCCTCAACCAGCTCGCGGTGGAGGGCCTGGTCGCCAAGTATTTCGGCGACGCCAGCGTGCCGCCATCGCTGCCCTACCTGCAACGGGTGGCGATCGCCATGCAGGGCACCGACGCGGCCGGCGTGATCCAGGGCATGCTCGAGGACGAGGCCGGCAAGGTAGGCGACGACGTGCCCGACCCCAACGGCGCGTGCGGCAACAATTGCCTGTGGCTGCGCCACTGGAACCGCAATATCTCCGCCAAGCTGGCCCAGCCCCCGCTGATCGAGCTGATCTGGAGCTACTGGATGGAGGAGCTGCAACTGGTGCAGACCATGAACGCGATCTCGCGGCGCTTCCAGAACATCTCGGTCGGCCAGCACGACCCGCTGGCCCAGCTCGAGCTCGATCCGCTGCGCCCGCTCAACAACATGATCTGGGGCTGGGTCCAGGACGAGCAGCACCGCCTGCCGATCGAGCGCCGCGCGGCCGAGTACATGCACGAGTACGGCTTCCGCCTGATCGGCAAGGCCGTGCCGCAGATGCAGCCGGCCGACACGCGCAGCAAGTTCCTCGCCGCCTTCCATACGCTGCTCAACCTGTGCGTGCCGTTCTTCCGCCAGGCCGACGACACCACGGTGGTGCCCGACGGCTTCCCGCTGCTCAATGCCTTGCGCGAGGTCCACCTGATCCTGTCCGAAGGCGCGCACAACCAGTTCCGCGACCTGCCCACCACGGCGCGCGTGGAGATGATGATGCAGCAGTGGATGCTGGCGCGCACCGAGTTCCGCGAGTTCCTGCCGCGCCGCTCGATGATCGCGTACCCGGAGCCGTGGATGCATTCGGTGGAGAGCATGCGCAAGCTGCAGGGCTGGGGCGACACCAATACCTACCAGTTCTGGCAGCTGGCCACCACCGGCGAGCAGATCGTGTCGTCGATCCGCTGGAGCGACTGGAACTCGGTCAACGACCCGTCCAACGCGGCGAACTGGGCGGCATTCTTCCGGCCCGAGATCCAGACCTACATCCACTCCTATCGCGCGGTGACCGGCATCGACGTCGGCGCAGAGCCGGTCGACGTGCAGGTGCCGGGCATGCACCTGCTGCGCCGCCTGCGCGAGCAAAAGGGCATCAAGGTGGCCTGAGCGACAGGATGCGGCGCCATGGTCGACTTTGCTTCCGCGCTCTACCTGGGCCTGGCGCACCCCGCCTCGCGGATCGGCGGCTTTGCGGCGCTGACCACCGGCATGCCGGCCGCGCTGGGCGCGTCGCCGCAAGCCGGGCGGCTGGCGCTGCAGGCCGCGGCGCTGCAGGGCAGCGAGGCGGGCCTGGTGGCGCCATCCACGCTGCACCTGGCGATCGACGTGTTCGACCGGCTGGCCCGCACCCATGTGCTGATCGCCGACGACGCGCTCTACCCGGTCATGCGCTGGGGCCTGGAGCGCGTGGCCGGCCTCGGCACGCCGGTGTCGTGGTTCGCGCATGCCGACCTGGCCGGCATGCTTGCCCGCTTGCGCCGCATGCGCCAGCGCCACCCTGCGCGCGCGCCGGCGGTCATCACCGATGCCACGCGCCGCGAGGGCGCGGTGGTGCCGCTCGCCCGGTATCTCGCACCGGTGGCCGCGTGCGGCGGCGTGCTGGTGGTCGATCACAGCCAGGTGCTCGGCCTGCTGGGCCGGCAGCCTTCTGCGCGCCATCCGTGGGGACACGGCGGCGGCGGCATCCTGCGCTACGCAGGGCTCGGCGCGGCGCAGCCCGTGCTGCTGCTGGCGTCATGGGCCAAGGCCTTCGGTGCGCCGCTGGCCAGCCTGTGCGGCCCCGCCGCGCTGATCGCGGAGATCGCGCGCGACGGCCCGACCCAGTCGCACTGCAGCGCCGCGAGCGAGGCGGCGCTGCTGGCCGGGCTCGATGCGCTGGCCACCAACCGGCGCGAGGGCGACGCGCTGCGGCTGCGCCTGCTGCAGCGCGTGCACCACCTGCGCGCCGGGCTGCACTGGCTCGCGCGGGCGGCCTTGCCGGACCTGCAGGCCACGCTGCCCACGCATCCGATGCAGCAGATCTGGCTCGGCGCACCGGAGCGCACGCTCGCGCTCCACGCCGAGCTGCGCGCGGGCGGATTCCGCACCGCCTTGCTGCGCCGGCCCGAGGGCCGCTACGTACTGGCCGTGATCGTGCGCGCCAGCCACGGGATTGACGAGATCGACGCGCTGCTGGCCACGATGGCCACGCTGGTCCGGCAACTGCCGCCCTGCCGCGCCGTGCCCCACGCACCTTGCCTTGAGGAGCAACAGCATGTTTAAGACCGCAGATGGGGAGATGCTGGATCTCGCGCCATGGCGCATGCGCAGGCTGCTGCGGCTGCTTGCCGACACGCGCCGCTACCCCGCCGGCACGCCGCCGCAGATGCTCGTCAACGACCTGCGGCAGATCGTGGCGCGCGCGCGCCGCGTCAGCACGCAGCCGCGGCTCGGCACGGCGCGCTTCGAAAGCGCCGGGGCGTGCTGCCGCGCCTGCCTGCTCGCGCGGCTGCAGCAAGGCGTGCTGTCGCTGGTTGGCCTGAGCCTTGTGCCAGCGCTGTCGGGAGATCTCCCGGAAGATCTGCCGGCGCGACTGTCCGCGCGTCTGCCGGCGGATCTGTCGGCGGATCTGTCGGGGCATCTGTCCGAGCGCTATCTGCCGAAGGGCTACGCGGATGAGGCCGAGTACAAAATGCCCAAGCGCTCGGTCAACCGCACGCTGGCGTGGCGCCGGTGGCCAAGCCTGATCAACGCGGCGGTCAGCGCCCAGCAGGCATTGCCGCGCAGCGGTGTCTATCTCCTGGAGCGCAACGGCGTGCCGGTCTATGTCGGCAAGTCCCGCGACCTGCGCGGTCGCATGCTGGACCATCGCCTGCACGAACGGCTGCATCGCGACACAGGCCTTGCCGTGTGGGCCGCCGAGGTCCCGCCGGCGGACCTGGACGCCGTCGAACATGCGCTGACCCGCCTGCTCTCCTACTGGGCGCCCAGGACCACCGGCAGGCGCTCCATGCTGGTCAATACGCAGCGCACGGGCTCGGTCTCGGTCGGCGCCGGCGGCGTCGATATCCGCTGCGTGCTGCCGGTGGCCATGTCGGCGCTCGCGCCGCCGGGCAATCACATGTCCCATCCGGCGGACTCCGCGTTCGAGCTGGCGCCATGATCATCGACTTCCACGTCCACGCCGGCCAGGGCGATGGCATGACCGGGCCGTGGGACACCACCGCCCCGCTGGCCGCCTATGCCCGCCGCGCAAGCGAGGCCGGCATCGCGCACTCGGTATTGCTGCCCGTGTTCCAGTCGGACTACGCGCAGGGCAACCGCGACGTGGCCGCGCTCGTGCGCGCCGACCCGCGCCGCTGGACCGGTTTTGCCATGGTGCACGCCGAGCGCGACCGCGAACGGGTCCACCGCATGATCGAGGAGGCGGTGCTGCGCCTGGGCCTGCGCGGCATCAAGGTCCATCGCCACGATGCGCGCATCCACCGGCAGGTCTGCGACGCGGCGCGGCGCTGGCGGCTTCCCGTGCTCTACGACCCCGGCGGCGAGACCGGCGCGCTGAGCCTGCTGGCGCAGACGCATCCGGATGTGCCCTTCGTGTTCGCGCACCTGGGCAGCTTCGCCGACGACTGGGCCGCGCAACGCCAGGTGATCGACCTGATCGCGCGCTACCCGAACCTGTTCGCCGACACGGCGGGCGTGCGCCGCTTCGACCTGCTGGAGGAGGCGCTCGCACGCGCGGGGCCCGGCAAGCTGTTGTTCGGCTCGGACGGGCCCTGGCTGCACCCCGGCCTGGAACTCGCCAAGATCCGTGCGCTGCGGCCGTCGGCCGCGGCCTTCGCGCGCATGGCCGGCGGCAACGCGCTGCGGCTGCTGCGCCGCGCGCCGTTGCCGGCCGCCCGGCTCATTGGCCGCCCTCCACCGGCCGCAGTTGCCGCCGCAACTGCAATGCGCGCGGAGTGACGCGCAGCATCTCCGCCGCGCGCCCCGTGGAGCCCGCGCGGCGCTCGGCCACCTGCACCGCGATGGCCTCGGCGATCTGGCCGATGCTCTTGAGCCCGAGCCCGGCGTCGAGCGCGCCTTCCACGGCCCGGGCAAGCGTCTGCGTCCAGTCGTCCGGCGCGTCGGGCGCGCCACCGTCCGTCGCCTGGCGGTCGAGCGAGCCGGTGCTCAGCACGCCGAAGCCGTGCTGACGGTCGGCCATGCGCAGCACCACATTGCGCAACTCGCGCACATTGCCCTGGTACTCGCGCCGCATCAGCTGGTGCATGACCTCGGGCATCACCTCCGGCACCCCGGCATCCGCTTCGGCCAGGAAATGCCGGACCAGCAAAGGAATGTCCTCGCGCCGCTCGGCCAGGCCCGGCGCGCGCACGGTCCATTGCGTGATGCGGAAGTAGAGATCGCCGCGAAAACGGCCGGCCAGCACCTCGGCCTCGAGATCGCGATTGGTCGCGCAGGTGAGGCGGAAATCCGAACGGCGCCAGTTGTCCTCGCCCACCCGCTTGTACATATGCTCCTGGATCACCCGCAGGAGCCGCGCCTGCAACGACGGCTCGAGCTCGCCGATCTCGTCGAGGAAGAGCGTGCCGCCGTCGGCCAGCGCCACCGCGCCGTCGCGCGCGGCCACCGCATGCGTGAAGGCGCCCTTCGCATGGCCGAACAGTTCGCTGCCCGACAGCTCCGGGCTGAGCGTGGTGCAGTCGACCACCATGAACGGTCCCCGGCGGCGCACGGGATCCAGGTCATGGATCAGGCGCGCCAGCAACTCCTTGCCGCAGCCGCTATGGCCCAGCAGCAGGCAGGCGCCGCGCCCGAAGCGCCCCACCTCCGCCACCGCGCGCAGCGTGCCGCGCCACACCGGCGACTTGCCCACGGCGCGCTTTTGCAGCCAGTCCGAGGACAGGATGGTCTCCATCTCCGCGAGGCGCGCCAGGCGCAACGCGAGTTCGGTCAGCAATGCATCGTCGTCCTCGGCCGCAACCAGGTCGCAGACCGCCGCGGGCCACCACCCCTGCGCCTGGCAATCGCAGCGCGTGCTCGCCGTGCAGCCGGCGATAAAGGCATCGGGCAGCGGAAAGCCGCGCAGCCATTGCTGCGCGGCGGCCGCCACGCGGTCGCCGCGGGCGCGCGCGACGACCACCAGCATGCCCTCGCCCGCGCCCGACACGTCAAGATGGTCGGGCAGGCCGTGTGCGCGCAGCAACTGCGCGGCCTGCCGGGGGTCTTCCTGGTAGAGAACGACACGCATCCCATGGCCCGCGAAGATGGGTTACCGGTCCGGACTCAGGGCAACCGGGCAAAGCGCGCGGCCGGGCCTGCGGCGGCCCGGCAAGAACGCGGCAAGTCGTGACTGGTATCGGCAGAGCGCCGGCTTCGGGATGATGAGGGGGTATCGGAATCGCCCGCCGATGGCGTGGCGGCAGAAGACCGCACGCCGACGCTGCGCGAGGCACGCGGCCTCACGTCCTGGCGCGGGCCGGTAGTCGCCCCCGCATGCCGACGGTGCGGCCAGCGACAGTGCTGGATCCTGCCAGGCGGCGCGGTTCGATACCGCGCGGGCGGCGGCCGGAAGGCCACGGGCGTTCGAGACTGCTGCATCTGCGCCTCCCCAACGACCCGCCGGTTTTTAGTTTTTCCCCATACTAGGCGGCGCCTTGGCGCCAGGCAAATTGAATTTACTTAATCCTGTCATCGCGCTTCTGGCAATTCTTGCCACGGTGATGTGACCGCGAGGCGCCATTCGCCATTGGCCGTTGATGGCACGCGATCGCAGGCCCCGCGCGACGCATCGGCGCCGCGTGCCGGCATAGGCCGGCGCAAATGCCGGGGCGCGCCGCGGCGCGCATCACGCACCATGTCGAGGCGCTTCGCGCGCCCGGCGCCGCGGCGGAATGCAGGCGCCCGCGCCACGGCCTCAGCGCTTGCCGGCGACCAGGTGATAGCCAAGCAACAGGATCACCGCGCCGACCACGGCGCCGATGAAACCGGCCGACTGGCCCGGTCGATACCAGTGCAGGAACTGGCCGAGAAGGGTCGCGGCCAGCGCGCCGGCGATGCCGAGCGCAGCGGTGAGGATGAAGCCGCTGGGGCCACTGCCAGGCGTGATGGCGCGCGCCACGAGGCCGGCAATGAAGCCGATGAGAATGGTCCAGATCAGGTGCATGGGTCAGCAGGCAGGGAAAGGAATGCGCCCCGGGCGGAGCGCATTCCGGAACACCGCATTATTGCGCGGCGGGCTTGGCCGGCGAAGCGGTCTTGCTATGTTTGGTGGCGTGAGTCTTGTTGCTCTTGTGCGCGCTCTTTTCGACCTTGGCCGGCTCCTTGCTTGGTTCGGCGGCCGGAGCGGGGGTCTGGGCGTAAGCGCCCGCTGCGAAGAGTCCAAGGGTCAGGATGGCGAGGACTTTTTTCATTGCGATCTCCAGGTGAGGCGCGCAGCTTGCGCGTTGCCTGTAAAAACGGCCCGCCGCTTTGCCGTGTTGACAGCCTGCCCGCATCCACGTGTAACAGTTCGTATCCGGACCTCGCCGGGCATGCCGGACATCGCTCGCAAGCCGCGCGAGGCGCTCGCGCACCGGCATGGTCCCGATTGCACGTTTCCGACCGCGGGTTCCGGGACGATTGCATTCGACGCTGCGGCATAATGCCCGCCAGACGCGGAACCAAGAAAAACAGCAACACCGACAGGACCATAACCCTCTGATGCGCGCTACCGCCGCCGGCAAGGCCGGCCTCGACTGGACCACGCTTGGCCTGCTGACATTTCCGCCGTTGAGCTGGGCCGGCAACGCCATCGTCGGCCACTACGCCGCCGGCGCCATCCCGCCCATCACGCTGAACTTTGCCCGCTGGGCGCTGGCCGGGCTGCTGCTGGCGCCCGCCGTGTGGCGGGGCTTGCGCGAGCACGCCGCGACCCTGAGGCAGCACGCCGGGGTGATCGCCGCCATGGGCATGCTGTCGGTGTCGGTCTACAACGCCTTGCAGTACCTGGCGCTGACCACGTCGTCGCCGATCAACGTCACCCTGATCGGGGCTTCCGCGCCGATCTTCCTGCTGATCATCGGCGCGCTGTTCTTCCACGAGCGCGTGCGCGGCTGGCATGTGGCGGGCGCCCTGCTCTGCCTGGCCGGCGTGGGCGTGGTGCTGCTGCGCGGAGATCCCGCGCGGCTGGCGCAGCTCGATTTCGTGCCGGGGGACCTGTTCATGCTGGCGGCCACCATCATGTGGAGCGCCTATACCTGGCTGCTGCGCAAGCGGCGCCCCGACCTGCCGCTGGCCGTGCTGCTGTTCGCGCAGATCGTGGCGGGCGTGCTGGCCAGCGCGCCGTTCGCAGCGTGGGAGATGATGGCCGCGCACGCGCCGCTGCAGCTGGACGGCAAGGTGGTCGCCATCCTGCTGTACGTGGCCACGGTGCCGTCGCTGCTCGGCTACTTTGCCTGGGACCGCGCCATCGCGCGCGCCGGCGCGCAATTGCCGGTGTTCTTCTTCACGCTCACACCGGTGTTTGCCGCGCTGATGTCGAGCGCGCTGCTGGGCGACTGGCCGCGCTGGTTCCATGCGGCCGGCCTGGCGGCCATCGTCGGCGGCATCTGGCTCGCCAACCGGCGCTGAGTCGACGGCCGGGCGCCTGCGCCTGGCTTGCCATGCCCGGGCGCGCTACGCGGCCAGCGCCTGCTCCAGCCGGAACACCCCGACCGCCTGCTCCATGCGGTGTGCCTGCTCCTTGAGCGCATCGGCCGCCGCCGCGGCCTGCTCCACCAGCGCGGCGTTCTGCTGCGTGACCTGGTCCATCTGCGTGACGGCCTGGTTGACCTGGGCAATGCCGTTGCTCTGCTCGCGCGAGGCGCTGCTGATCTCGTCCATCATGGTGGTGACGCGCCTGACCGCGTCCACGATGCTGGCCATGGTCGCGGTGGCATCGCCGGCCAGCGCGGAACCCGATTGCACGCGCTGCACGGATTGCGAGATCAGCGCGCGGATCTCCTTTGCCGAGCTGCCCGCGCGCTGGGCCAGGCCGCGCACTTCGGTGGCCACCACGGCGAAGCCGCGGCCGTATTCGCCCGCGCGCGCCGCCTCCACCGCGGCATTGAGCGCGAGGATATTGGTCTGGAAGGCAATCGCGTCGATCACCGCGATGATCTCGACGATGCGCCTCGAATCGGCCTCGATCTCGCCCATGGTCTGCAGCACCCGCCCCACCGAGGCGCCGCCCGTCACGGCGATATCGCGGGCCTCGCCGGCCAGCGCGCTGGCCTGGTCCGCGCTGCTGGCGTTCTGCTGCACGGCGGCCGTGAGCTGCTCCATGCTGGCGGCGGTCTGCTCCAGCGAGGACGCCTGCGCCTCGGTGCGCCGGGACAGGTCCAGGTTGCCCTGGGCGATTTCACCGGCGGCGGCCAGCACGTTCTGCGCACCGGCCTTGGTATCGCCGATCAGCGCGCGCCAGTTTTGCACCAGCGAGAGCAGGTGCCGCTTCACCTCGCTCAGCTCATCGCGGCCATGCACAGCCATGCGCAGCGCCAGGTCGCCCGCGTTGATGCGCTCCACCATCGCGCCCACCTCGCGCACATCCGCGCGCATGCCGCTGCTGAAGCCCGCGAACAGGTAGAACGCCGCGCCCACCGCCAGCAGCGCCACCCCGCCCAGCGCTGCTAGCTCCCGCGTATCGGCGGCGATGCGCTCCTCCAGCATGGCGTGCCCGATCACCGAGAATTCCTTGTTGACCGCCGACACGGCGTTGATGGCGGCGCTGGCCTCGTCGAAGTAGGCCTTGGCATCGATCGCGATGCCGCTGGCACCCAGCATCTTGTCCTTGAGCGTGCGGTAGAACGCGTCCACGGCGGCCAGTTGCGCCTGCGACGCTTCCACGCGCTGGCGATATGCCGGGGCGCCGCGCATGACGCGGCCCATGTCGCGCCGCACGGATTCCAGGCCGTCCTGGATCTGCTCGCCCAGCGCGGCCAGTTCTGCTTGCTGCGCCGCATCGGAGTAACCGCCCTGGCTGATGATGGCAGCCCCCCGGCCGCGCGCCAGCGCGCTCAGCTCCGCCAGCTTGGGCATGGGCCCGACCATCAGGTTGACCAGGTAGTACGAGCCGCTGTCGGGATCGAGCGCGAGCGACGAGCGGTCGGCCACGTCGCCGATAAACAGGCGGATCTGCTTGACCAGCGCGCTGTGCTGCGCGAACAAGGGGCCCGCGGTCCCGTTCAGGCCCGATTCATGCATGGCCTGCCACGCCTGAACGAGCTTTTCCGCATCGGGCGTCACATCGAACCTGCCGCCCGCGCCGGCCTGCTGCCTGAGCGCCGCCAGGTGTGCCGCAGCCTTGGCATCGGCATCGTCGAAGGTGGCGCGAAATGCGGCGTTGCCGGCCAGCACGGCGTTGGCCGCGCCGCGCCTGACCTGCGTCTCGCGCATGAAATCGAGCGCGCGGTCGACGATGGCGAGGCCGCGCAGTTCGTCCTGCGCGGCGCGAATGGACTGTACGGACATGCCCAGCACCGCATAGAGCGTGCCGCACAGCGGGATCAGAAACAGGATGGCAAGCAAGGCAAGCTTGCGGGTGATGTTCAGGCGCGCCATCAGGCGCACTGCGGGAGAGAGAAAAGACGCCACGGAGGTCCCCAGGAATGACACATGCATGCGCCTTGTATCGGCCGCTCCGCAATGTACTGAAGGGCCCTTTTATGGCTTATTTTCGCGCGCACAAGGGTGGGGCCGAAACAGCACGATGACGGTGCAGGATGCCCGCAAAACGGGCGCGAAACAGACATGCGAAGGACGAGACAGGCGGCGCGGACGCGCTGGCCGGCGGCAGGCACGATGCGCTGCGACGGAATCGGAAAACAGGAGAACGAAATAATGCGGACACAAAACGGACGCACGCAGGACGCAATCCGCTCGTAGAAAGGGAGGGGACACGAAATCCGGCGCGCCGCGCCGGCCACGCGGCGCGAAACGCATGAACCAATCCGCGGCAGCGCTGTCTTTCCGTCAGTCACCGCGCACCGCGGTCCTGCGAAAGCAGGCATCCCTAACCTGGAGTCACCGATGTTGAGCCCCCACGAATTTGCCACCTTGCTATTGGTCCGCGATGCGCAGGACTGCCTGCAACTTGACCCCGTGGACCTTGAGACGCTGGTCGAGCACGGACTGGTATCGCTCGAGGAATGTACTTCCGGCCATCGCTGTCCGCGCGTGACGGTGCATGGTTTTGCGGTGCTGAAGGCGGTGGGGTGGCGCGACAGGGTGGGGGGCGCTTCGGAGCGGGTAGGGGCGGCCTGAGGCCCGCCTGCACCGGGCTTGCCGCCCGGCCCGCGGATGCCCGGGCAGCCGCACCCTCCCCCTCAATGAAAGTCCCGGCTGCTCACCATCAGCCGCCCCAGCATCGGACTCAGATCCACCAGCTCCGTCGCCACCAGGTGCCTGACCTCGCCCTGGCGCTGCCAGACCCCGATCACGCCCAGCATGGTCGCGCCCAGCACCTCCTTGCGCTGACGCTCGACCAGGTCTGGCCACAGGATCACATTGACCGAGCCGGTCTCGTCCTCGATCGACGCAAAGATGGTGCCGCTGGCGGTGGATGGCCGCTGGCGCACGGTGACGATGCCGCAGGCGCGCACGCGCCGGCCGTTGCCGTACTGCGCGAGCTGCTGCGCGGTGGCGTATTTCATGGCGTCCAGGCGCGGCCGCAGCAGCGCGAGCGGATGCGACTTCAGTGACAAACCCAGGCTGGCGTAATCGGCGGCCACGTCTTCGCCCAGCCGCGGCGCGGGCAGGACCAGTTCGCTCTCGGGCGGCGGTGCTTCGTAGAGCAGGTCGCGGTGGGCTGCCTGCAGCGCGGCGGCGCGGGCCTGCCAGCGGGCCTGGCGGCGATGCCCGGCCAGGCCGCGGAGCGCATCGGCGGCGGCCAGCACGTCGATGTCGTGGCGGTCCAGGCGGGCGCGCAGCACCAGGTCTTCCACGCTGGCGAAGGGCCGCGCGGCGCGCGCGGTTTCGATGCGCCGCGCGGCCGCCTCGCGCATGCCGCTCACGCGGCCGAGGCCGAGCCGCACCGCCGGCTGCGCGTGGGTTGCCGCCTCATGCTCGAGCGTGCTCTCCCAGCCGCTCACCGTCACGTCCACCGGGTGCGTGCGCACATCGTGGCGGCGCGCGTCCTGCACCAGTTGCGAGGGCGAGTAGAAGCCCATCGGCTGGCTGTTGAGCAGCGCGCACAGGAAGGCGGCCGGATGATGGCACTTGATCCACGCGCTGATATACACCAGCTTGGCAAAGCTGGCGGCATGGCTTTCCGGGAAGCCGTACTCGCCGAAGCCTTCGATCTGCTTGCAGATGGCCAGCGCGAAGGCTTCGGGATACCCGTTGGCGGTCAGCGCCCTGACCAGCTTGTCCTGGTGCTTGCGCAGGTCGCCCTTGCGCCGCCACGCCGCCATCGAGCGGCGCAGCTGGTCGGCCTCGCCGGGCGAGAAGCCGGCCGCGTCGATGGCCAGCTGCATCACCTGCTCCTGGAAGATCGGCACGCCCAGGGTGCGGCCCAGCACGTTCTCGATGACTTTGTCGTGGTACACCGGCGGCTGGCCGGTGCGCCGCACCAGCTCGCGCCGCTTCAGGTAGGGATGCACCATGCCGCCCTGGATCGGGCCGGGCCGCACGATGGCCACTTCCACCACCAGGTCATAGAAGGTGCGCGGCTGCAGGCGCGGCAGCATCGACTGCTGCGCGCGCGACTCCACCTGGAACACGCCGATGGTGTCGGCCGCGCAGATCATGTCGTAGGTCTTCCCATCATCGCGAGGAATGTCCGCCATGCTGCGAGGCGCGCCGGGGAAACCGCCGATCATCTCCAGCGCGCGCCGGATCGCCGACAGCATGCCCAGCGCCAGCACGTCCATCTTGAGCAGGCCGAGCGACTCGAGATCGTCCTTGTCCCACTGGATCACGCTGCGGTCCGCCATGGCCGCGTTCTCGATCGGCACCAGCCGCGACAGCTTGTGCCGCGCGATCACGAAGCCGCCCACGTGCTGCGACAGGTGGCGCGGAAAACCGCGCAGCTGCGTGGTCAGGCTGGCCCACTGCCGCACCGCCAGGGACTCGGGATCCAGCCCGTACTGGGCGATGCGCTCGAGAAATCCCCTGCCGCCGTCCCACCACGCCTGGCCCTTGACCACCTGCTCGACCACGCTGGCATCGATGCCCAGCGCGCGGCCCACGTCGCGCAGCGCGCTGCGCGAGCGGTAGGTGATCAGCGATGCCGCCAGCGCGGCGCGGTCCCGGCTGTATTTCTCGTAGATGTACTGGATGACTTCTTCGCGCCGCTGGTGCTCGAAGTCGACATCGATATCGGGCGGCTCGTCACGCTCGCGCGAGAGGAAGCGGCCGAACAGCATATTGGCGTCGGCCGGATGGACCTCGGTGATGAACAGGCAATAGCAGACCAGCGAATTGGCCGCCGAGCCGCGCCCCTGGCACAGGATGCCTTCGCCGCGCGCGAAACGCACGATGTCGTGCACGGTGAGGAAGAACGACTCGTACTGCTTCTCGCGGATCAGGGCGAACTCTTGCGTCAACTGCGTTTCCCACCTGGGTTCGAGTCCGCCGGGAAAGCGCAGCTTCACGCCTTTCATGGTCTCGCTGTACAGGTAGCCAAACGGCGTCAGGGCAGCGGGCACCAGTTCTTCCGGATATTCGTAGCGCAGCGTATCCAGCGAGAAATCGCACAGGCCGGCGATGCGCAGCGTCTGCGCCAGCGCATCGCGCGGGTACAGCCGCGACAGCCGCTGGCGCATGCGCAGGTGCTGCTCGGCATTGGGCGCCAGCGCCATGCCGCATCCGGCCAGCGTCTGCCCGGTGCGGATCGCGCTCAGCACGTCCGACAGCGGCTTGCGCGAGCGCACATGCATGGTCACCGCGCCCGCCGCCGCCAGCGGCACGCCGGCCTGCGCGGCGGCATCCTCCAGCCGCAGCCGGTGCAGGGCATCGGCATGGCCCTGCAATTGCTCGAGCGCGATCCAGGCGCGCGCGCCGAAGACCTGCCGCATCCACTGCGCCTGCCGCAGCAGCGCCTGCGGCTCGGGGCAATACGCGGGCAGCAGCAGCGCCACGCAATCGGGCATGCCGCGCAGGTGGGCCTGCTCCGCCTGCGGCGCGGCGATGTCTTCCGGGTGCAGGCAATAGGCGCCCTTCCCCGCGCGCCGGCGGCCCAGCGTGATGAACTCGCAGAGATTGCCGAAGCCTTCGCGGTCCTGCGCCAGCAGCACCAGCCGCAGCGCCGGCTCGCCATCGTGGCCGGTGAGCGTGAAGCGGCTGCCGATCAGCAGGCGGAACTCCTGCGCGGCGGCGGCCACGGCGGATAGCTTTTCATGGCGGAGCAGGCGCGCTTCGGCGGCCTCGCCGGGGCCCGCGGCGACCGCGGCATCCAGCCAGGCGCCCTGCGCGCCTGGCTCGCTGCTTTCGCCCTCCTGCGCTTCTTCCGCGGCCAGGGCCTCCAGGTCATCTTCGCCTTCCTCGTCCTCGCCCGCATCCAGGCCGGCGGCCAGCCGCGCCGCGCTGCGCGCGAGCGCGTCGCTGGTGCGCTCGCGCAGATCCTTGAGCGCCTGGTGCGCGCGCGCCGTGCCGGCCACCGAGCATTCGTCGGTCAGCGCCAGGCCGCCATAGCCCAGCGCGAACGCGCGCTCGATCAGCTCCACCGGGTGCGAGGCCCCTTCGAGGAAGGTGAAGTTCGAGATGCAGTGCAGCTCCACATAGTCGGGCAAGGCCGGCAGCAGCGCCGAGAGCGCGGCCGGCAAGGCGGAAAACGAAGGAGCGGCAGGCTGGCTGGACATGATGGAGGCGGACGGGAAGCAACGATGCGAAACTGGAATGCGAACAGGGAATGCAAATAGGGAACGCGAAATAGGAAATGCGGGGGCCTGGGGGCCGTTCCGGTTTCAGAACAACCCGTGGAGGAACCAGCGGTACTCGCCGCCCTCCTCCCGCCCCGGGCGCTGGCGATAGACCCAGCAGCGCAGGCCGTCGGCGCGCTCGGCGACGAAGTAATCGCGCGTGGCCAGCGCGTCGTCCCACCAGCCGGACTCGATGCGCTCGGGCCGCGACAGCAGCGCCAGCGGCCCGCCGTGGCAAGGCCGGTGGCGCTGCACGGTCAGTGGCAGCGGCTGCGCCAGCAGCCAGGGCGGGCGCTCGGGCCAGGCCTGCGTGCCCGCCCCCTGCGCGCGCGCGGGCATCTCGTCCACGGGGCACCAGCGGCTGGCGCGCTCGGGCCGGTGGTCCGCCAGCGGCTGCGGCTGCAGTACGTTCTCGCGGCCCAGGCGCGCCATCAGCGTATCGAGCAGGCGGCCCAGCTCGGCCGGCGTGCCGCCCGGCTCGGGAAACAGCGACTCGCTCTGCGGCAGGTACGCCTGCATGGCCTCCACCACCAGCATCAGTCCCACCGCCGGCACGGTGAACTGCACCCTGTCCAGCCGCTCCTGCAGCAGCCGGGACAAATGCGCCGGATCGCGGCTGGGCTCGGCCAGGCTCACCGTCACCGGCGTGGCCGGGGTCTCGCAGCCCAGGCGGTAACGCTCATGCTCGAGCCGCAGCACCACGCGCGTCACGCCGGCCTGTTGCACCGCCAGCCAGCCGCCCAGCGCCAGCAGCAGGCGCTGCGCGCCCGCCATCACGCCCTGGACGGATTCGGTGCGGCCCGGCAGCTCCATGCGCTGCGCGAAGGCGGGCGGCGCGCCGAACCAGGCAAAGCGCACCGGCACCTCGCCGTAGGCCTGGTCCAGCCGTACCAGCAAGTCCGCGCCGAGGCGGCGCCGCAGGCCGGCGCGCGGCAGGCGGCGCACCTCGCCCACGGTGCGGCAGCCGATGCCGTCCAGCCAGCCCTCGTCGGCCACGCCATGCAGCATCCCCACCGGCAGCCGGTCCAGCAGCCGTGCCATGCGCGCCGGCTGCAGCGCGCGCCGCGCCGGGCGCACCATGGCGCCGCGCCGGTCGCGCCTGAACGGCTGCGCCGCCAGCCACGCCGCGCCGAAGGCGCTCGGCGCGCAGCCAAGCTGCAGGAACGCCCCCAGCCGGCGCACCCGCGCATACACGGCGCGGCACAGCGTGCGATGCCCGCCGAACAGCCGCACGCTGGCGCCGGCATCGATCATCACCGTGGCCGCGTCGGGGTCCGGGTGCAAGGCCACATGCGGCGAGAAATGCAACAGCGCCAGCGCCAGCGCCGTCATCAGCTGCGCCTCCGCCGCCGGCTCGCGCTCGAGCTGCACCACCTGCGCCGACAAGGCCTGCACCCCGCCGCGCCGCATGCCGGCCTGCACGCCCAGCGCCGCCGCCGGCCCGTTGGCCAGCACCACGCGCTCGCGCTCCACCACCGCCACCGGCACGCTGTGATGCAGCAGGCCGGGAACGGCAGCGGCCGCGGCAGGCTCAGGCCAGTTCGGCTGCAGCGCGTCCAGCGACAGGCGCGGCAGATGCACCGCGATCCAGTACGACATGGGCTTGCTCTCCCGCAATAGCCTGGGAAACCGGCGATGGCGCAACCTCCGCAGGCAAGGTCCGCGGCGCGCACGGACGGCCCGGCACCGCCATCATCTCGTCGAGCGGCAGCACCAGCGGCTGCTCGCGCACCGGCCCGCGCCGCTTGTGAAAGGTGATCGACATCGCATTGCCCGGCGCCGGCGCCAGCAGCAGCCGCAGCACCGCCGGCGACGACTCGTGCAGCACGCCGGCCGGCCGGCACGCCCATACCGCCGCGTCGCCGGCCTGCGCCAGCACCTGCAGGCGGCGCAGCGCCTCGGGACGCGCCGCGGGCAGCCATACCACCACCGCGCCGAAGGCCTGGCTGCGCAGCACCTGCTCCGCCGCCCACAACACATCGGCCTGCGCCGCGGCCTTGCCCGCGCCGGCCGGCGCGCGCATCCAGAACACCTGCCGGGCCGGCAAACCCCAGCTGGCCAGGCACGTTGCATTGGGCAGGTGCGGCGGCCCCACCAGCGCCAGGCGGCGCTGCCCCGCCGCCAGCGCCACCAGGGCCGGCCGCAGCAGGCGCAGCTCGCCCACGCCGGGCTCGGCCAGCAGCAGCTCCGTCAGCGCCCCCAGCGGCCAGCCGCCGCCCGGCAACTCAGCCGACAGCGCGGCATGTCCAGTCTCCACCGCCGGCACGCTACCCGCCTGCCCCGCCCGGCCGAGCTGCCCCGCGCGCCACAGGCCGGGATAGCGCCGCTCGAGCGCATCCAGCGCCTCCTGGCGGCCCCCCGCGGGTGCCGGCGCCAAGGAAGAAACGCCCGGCAAGCCGGGCGAGTCGGTCTGAAGATGGGGTGTCATGTGACGCTTGCGGCCTTACCCCGAGGGACAAGGCGAGATTTCCGATTACTGTATATTTATACAGTATCACGGTTGGGCGCAAGGGTGAAGCGGGAGGGTCGGGGACGGTGCGCGGGAACGACGCCGGAAGGGGCAGAGAAGGCGCAAGGAAAGAGCACGGAAAGCCTGCCCCGAGGCGCGCGCGGGCCGGCCGGCAAGACATATCGGGACGCCCCGGCACGCCGTGCCCTGCAGTTGCAGTTGCAGTTGCAGTTGCAACTGCAGTCGCTCAGTTCACCCGGTATCGCTTCACCATGTCCCAGTCCAGCTCGATGCCGAAGCCCGGGCCTTGCGGGATCGCCATGATGCCGTCCTTGATGCGCGGCGGGTTGGCCCACATGCCGGGGAAGATCGGATCGCGGTCCGGGTCGGGGAAGCACTCGACGCAGATCCCGTGCGGCATGGCGCCCAGCATGTGCGAGGCGATCTGCGGCTCTTCGTGGTGCGCCATGCGCACGCCGGCCAGCGCGCAGGCCGCGGCGGCGCGGCGCCATTCGGTGATGCCGCCGCCTTCCGAGGCGTCGAAATTGACGATGTCCACCGCGCCGGCGTCCAGCAGGCGGCGCACGCCGGCCGCGCTGACTTCGCTCTGGCCTGCGTTGATGGGGATCGAGGTGGCCTGGCGCACCGCCGCCATGCCGCGCACATCGTCATGCCAGTGGCAGGGTTCCTCGAACCATGCGATGTCGTACGGCTCGACCAGGCGGGCGAAGCGCGTTGCCTCCGCCACGCTCCAGCCGCGGTTGGCATCCACCGCGAGCAGGAAGTCCGGGCCGCCGCCTTCGCGTGCGTACTTCACCCGCTCGGCGTCTTCCTCGGGCGTTGCCCCGCCCACTTTCACCTTGCAGCCGGCCATGCCGACCGACCTCAGCCACGCCATCTCGCCGGCCAGGTCGGCAGGCGTCTTGCCCGGCAGGTAGTAGCCGGCGATGGCGATGATGGGGATTTCCTGGCGGTAGCCGCCCATCAGGCGGCACACATTGACGCCGAGCGCCTTGCCGGCCAGATCCCAGACGGCCGAATCCACGCAGGCGATCGCGTTCATGACCAGCGGCCGGTCCGGCGCCTTGATGGTCAGGCGGAACAGCTTCTCCCAGATGCGTTCGCAGGCATGCACGGACTCGCCGACCAGCAGCGGCGCCATGTCCTGCTCGATCATGCGGGCGATCTCGGGGCCGTGTTCGCGGGGGTCGCCGTTGTACACCTCGCTGACCAGCCCCGAGCTGGTATGGATGCGGGTGATCACGGTGGCGCGGCTGTCGACCTTGTACGAGCTGCCGGAGAACACCTTGTTGAGCGGGATGCGGACGGCAATGGCCTCTACGCGTTCGATCTTCATGGTTGCGGATTCCTGTGGTCTTGCGGTTGGATGGGCGTGCGGGCCAGGCTCAGTCGATGGTGGCGCCCGAGCGCTTGACGATGGCAGACCACTTGACGCTCTCTGACTGGATGTAGGCGCCCAGGGCCTCGGGGGTGGAGCCCACCGGCACGATGCCGTCGAACATGAAGCGCTTGCGCAGGTCGGAGTTCTTGATCAGGGCCGCGATCTCGCCGCTGAGCTTGTCGACGATGGGGCGCGGCGTGCCGCGCGGCGCCAGCAGCGCGTACCAGACGTTGGATTCGTAGCCGGGCACGCCCGCCTCGGCGATGGTGGGCACGTTGGGCATCGAAGCCGCGCGCTGCGCCGTCGACACCGCGAGCACGCGCAGCTTGCCGGCCTTGATCTGCTGCGACGCGACGCCGTAGCTGGCGAACATCGCGCTGACCTGCCCGGCCAGCAGCGCCGGCATGGCGGGCCCCGTGCCCTTGAACGGCACATGGACCATGTCGAGCCCGGCCATGGATTTCAGGAGCTCCATCGACAGGTGCGGGCCGCTGCCGTTGCCGGACGAGCCGTAGGTGTACTTGCCGGGATTCGCCTTGACCAGCTTGATGAATTCCGCCAGGTTCTTCGCCGGCACGGAGGGATGCACGACCAGGAAGTACGGCGCGGAGGCCAGCAGCGAGACCGGCTCGAAATCCTTGATCGGGTCGTAGGGCAGTTTGCGGTACAGGCTCTGGTTGACGGCGAGCTGCGAGGTCAGCGCAAGCGCCAGCGTATAGCCGTCGGCAGGCGCCTTGGCGACCATGTCCATGCCGATATTGCCGTTGGCGCCGCCATGGTTGTCCACGATGATGCGCTGGCCCATGCGCTCGGACATGTACAAGGTCAGCGGCCGCGCGACGGTATCGCCGCCCCCGCCCACCGGATAGGGCACCACCACGCGCACGGGGCGGTTCGGATAGGTGTCGGCCTGCGCTGGCGCCGCCGCGGCGGCGCCCATGCAGAGCAGCGCCAGCGCGCCTGCGCGCCCCAGTAACCTGGCAATTCGGTTCATGACTGTGTCTCCTGTCTGTTTTCTGTTATCTGTTATCTGTTGACTGCTGTCTTTGCAGGCATGGTCGCCTTCAGTCCAGCCAGCCGCTTGCCCGGGTCTCGCCAAGGAAGCGCTCCACGATCTGCGGGGCAAGCCCGACATAGGTGGCGGGATCGAGCAGCGCATTGAGCGCCGCCGGTTCGAGCGCCGCCCGGATGGCCGGATCGCGCGACAGTGCCTGCTCGAAGGTGATGCCGCTTTCCATGCCCAGCATGGCGGCGGCGTAGACCAGTTCGTGCGCGCTCTGCTTGCCGACCTTGTCGGCCAGCGCGAACATCACGCGCTCGGACATCAGGAAGCCGCCGAGCAGGTCGAGGTTGGCGCGCATACGCGCGGCGTTCACGGTGAGGCCGGACAGCGCGTAGTGCATCATCTGCAGCATGGCCGCCGCCATCATGCAGCCCTCGGGCACGGCCTTCCATTCCATGCGCACGGCCGCCACGTCGCGCTCATGCTCGGCCATCTGGGCGTCGTGCATCATCGCCACGCTGTAGCGGATAGCGCGGCTGAGCGTCACCACGGTCTCCACCACGGCGGGATTGCGCTTGTGCGGCATGGTGGACGAGCCGACCTTGCCTTCGCTGAACGGCTCGGCCAGCTCGCCGATCTCGTCGCCCTCGAGGTTCATGATCTCGTTGGCGATCTTGCCCAGCGTGGCGCCGATCAGGCCGAGCACGCTCACGTACTCGCCCAGGCGGTCGCGCGCGGGCTGCCAACTGATCGGCGCCACGCCCAGTCCGAGGCGCGCCATCAGCCGCGTCTCCAGCTCGCCGGCCTGCTCGCCGAACGAGGCCTGCGTGCCGACCGCGCCCACCATCTGGCCCACGAAGGTGCGCTGCTCCAGGCCGCGCATGCGCTCGTGGTGGCGGCCGAGTTCCGACAGCCAGATCGCGCATTTGTGGCCGAAGGTGATCGGCAAGGCCTGCACGGCATGCGTGCGCCCGGCCATCGGCGTGTGCTTGTGCTCGTCGGCAAGGCGGTACAGCTCGCGCGACACGGCGCCCAGGTCGCGCATCAGGATGCCGTGGGCCTGCCGCACCTGAAGCATCATGCCGGTGTCGTAGACGTCCTGGGAAGTCGGCCCGAAATGCACGAACTCGCCCAGCCCGCCGGCGCATTGCCGCTGCAGGGCGCGCACCGCCGGCACCAGCGGGTGCTTTACGCGGCGGGTTTCGGCAGCGAGCGCGGGCAGGTCGATGTCCGCCACCCGCGCCCGGGCGCCGATCTCGGCGGCCGCCGCGGCGGGGATGATGCCGAGTTCCGCCTGCGCGGCCGCCAGCGCGGCTTCGAAATCGAACCACTTCTGCACGCGGTTCTCCTCCGAGAACACGGCCCGCATCTCATCGGTGCTCCACATGTGCTGCTGGAGGGACTGGTCGAACACACTGCTGGTCATCGCGGAAGCCTTTTTCGCCTGAGGGGTTACAGCCATTCTCGGCCGCCGGCTTCTTTCTGTAAAATGACATGTTCGTAGACAATCATTGCCAAAATGGCATGATATGACCCTCCAACAACTACGTTGCCTGCAGGCAGTCATTGCCAGCCAGCTCAGCGTCTCCCGCGCCGCGGACGCCCTGCACACCACCCAGCCGGCAGTCAGCAAGCTGATCCGCTCACTGGAGAGCGAGATTGGCGTGGAGCTGTTCGTGCGCCGTGGCAACCGGCTGGTGAGCCTGACCGATGCGGGACAGGAAGCGGCGGCGCTGTCGCGGCGCGTGCTCAACGACACCCGCGCGCTGAACGGGCTGGCCGGCGCCGGGCAGGCGGGCGGCGGCAGCGGCACGCTGCGCGTGGGCACCACGCACATCCATGCGCGCTATGGCCTGCTCGACGCCATCCGCCGCTTCAGCACCGCGTACCCGGCGGTCAACCTGGAACTGCTGCAGGGCCACCCCGCGCAGATCCTGCAGTGGGTCAGCGAGAACGCGGTGGACCTGGGCATCTCCACGCTGCCGGACGTCACGCCGGAGGGCATCATCTCGGTCGAGGCCTACCCCATCCCGCGCTGCCTGATCGTGCCGCGCCGCCATGCGCTGCTGAAGCTGGCGCGCGTGACCATCGAAGACATCGCGCGCTACCCGCTGGTGACCTACGACGAGCACTTCAATTCGGGATGGGTGGTGATGCGCGAGTTCCAGCGCCGGGGGCTGTCGCCGCGCGTGGTGGTGCGCGCGACCGACGCCAATGTGATCAAGGCCTATGTCGCCGCCGGCCTGGGCGTGGCCGTGGTCCAGCAGATGGCGGTGGAGCCGCGGCGCGACACCGATCTCGCGGTAATCGATACCGCGGACCTGTTCCCGCCGTCGATGGCGGCAGTCAGCCTGCGGGCCGACCAGTACGTGCGCGGCTATATGCAGGATTTCATCGACATGATCGCGCCGCGATAGCGGTTGGCGGCAGACGGCAGACGGCAGGGGGCGAGCGGTGCGCCCGCCGCCTGCCCCGGGCCGCCTCAGTCCAGCGCCTGCCCCGGCCGGAACCCGTCGCGCAGTTCACGCTTGAGCACCTTGCCGATCGCGCTGCGCGGCAGCACGTCCACCAGTTCCACCACGGCCAGGCGCTGGGTCTTGCCGACCTGATCGTTGGTCCAGTCCATCAGCGCCCCGGCCGATGCCGCGGGGGCTGCCGCGCCGTCGCGCAGCACCACGAAGGCCACCGGTGTCTCGCCCCAGCGTTGCGAGGGCACGCCCACGACCGCGCAGTCGGCCACGGCGGGGTGCTTCTGCAGGATGCCTTCGAGATCGCTGGGATAGATGTTGAAGCCGCCGCTGATGATCATGTCCTTCTTGCGGTCCATCAGCGTGAGGAAGCCGTCCTGGTCGAAACGGCCGACGTCCCCCGTGCGGATGAACAGCTTGCCCGCGGCGTCGTGCCAGTGGGCGGCGGCGGTCTTCTCGGGCTGCTTGTGGTAACCGGCCATGATGGCGTTGGAACTGCCGACCACTTCGCCGATCTCGCCCACCGCGACTTCCTTGCCGTCGTCGTCGATCAGGCGGATATCGTGGCCTTCCATGGGGCGGCCCACGGTATGGAGCTTGTCCGGGAATTCGTGCGCGGCCAGCACGCAGCTGCCGCCGCCCTCGGTCATGCCGTAGTACTCGACCAGGCCGCCCGGCCAGCGCTTGAGCACATCGGCCTTGAGCGCCGCGCTCAGCGGCGCGCTGGTGGAGAACTTCATGCGGTACGAGGACAGGTCGTAGCTGTCGAAGTCGGGGCGCGCCATCAAGCGCTGGTATTGCACCGGCACCAGCATGCTGTGCGTGACGCGGTGCCGCGCGGCCAGCTCCAGGTAGCGCTGCGCATCGAACTTCGGCATCAGCACCGCGGTGCCGCCCAGCGCCAGCGTGGGAATGAAGCTCACCAGGGTGGTGTTGGAATAGAGCGGCGTGGAGATCAGCGTGACGGCGTCGGGGCCGTAGCCACCGCTTTCCTGCACGCGGCGAATCTGGTTCCAGCGCAGCGCGTGGGCATGCACGATGCCCTTGGGCGTGCCGGTGGTGCCGGACGAGTAGATGATGTTGAACACCTGCTCCGGGTCCAGCGGGTGCTCCTGCGGCCGGCTGCCCTCGGGCGCGAGCCAGGCCTCGAACGACTGGCCGGCCGGCGCACCGGCCAGGCCCACCAGCGGCACCCCGATGCCGTCCTTCACCGGCGCGAGCTCGCGCAGGACATCCGCGTCCACGAACAGCACCCGGGCATCGGAGTCAGCCACCATGCCGGCCAGGCTGGCCGGCGTGGACGACGGCGCCAGCGGCACCAGCGCCACGCCCGCGCGCAGGCCGCCGATCAGCAGCGCCGCGTACTCCGCCGACGCCGCCGCGCAGATGGCCAGCGCCGCGCCGGGCCGCAAGCCGTCACGCTGCAGGGCGGCGGCGACCCGGTCGGCCAGCGCATCGAATTCCGCGTAGGTGAGCGAGCGGCGGTTGTCGATCACCGCCGTGTGGCCGGGCCGCTCGGCGGCGTGCAGCCGCACGCAGTCCGCCAGGTTGCCAATCGGCTGCGCAAGAAGTTCTGTGATGCCCATGGGAAATTCCTGTCTCCATCTGGTGCCGCGATCGGTTCCGCCGGATGCGGCGGCCGTCGCGAACGGATTGTGATCGGGAACGGCAATACGCCGCACCGTCCGGCAAATCCCGCCGCCGAGCTGCGGCCGGACCGGAGGATTCTCGCACGGACGCGACGTTCGGGTGCGGTGGGCCCGACGGGGCCGTCCGCGGGATACACAAGCGAAGGCCCCGGGGGCACCCCCGGGGCCTTCTCTCCCCTGCAACGCGGCAGGCGGAAACGCGAAGGACCGGCTACCGGCTTGCGCCAGAGGCTTGCCTTAAAGCCATGCCTTAACGGCTTGCCTCAGAGCGGCCCACTGCCGCCGATCCAGTAAGGCGAGCGCCCGTAGTATTCATGCAGCGTGGTGCCCCACTGCGGATCCGCCATCGCAGGCCAGCTGTCCTTGTCGAAGCCGGGCGCATCCTTGATGCGTTCCGCGGTGACGCCGATACGGAAACACTTCTCGTCGGTGTCGAGCGTAAGGGCGCCCCACGGGATGGCGTGCAGCGTGTCGCCCATGCCGAGGAAGCCGCCGCTGGTCAGCACGGCGTAGGCAATGCGCCCGCCGCGCACGTCGAGCATGATGTCCGAGATCTTGCCGACATGCTCGCCATCGGACGAATAGACCTTGTTGCCGTCCAGCGTCGCGGCCGCCATGACCTCGGGCCCGGGTCCATCACCGATACCGTTGCCGACAATGGCCGCGCCGGCGCCACCGGCGAGGCCGCCGGGATTGAGTTGGTTCATCTTGGTCTCCTGGATGGGATTCGTTCCGAAACCGGGCGCAACGAACATGCCAGCACGCATCCGCGCACTGCCCGCGGCGTGCCGCGCTCCAGGGGACGTGCCAAGGGGCGCGCCGCGGGAAGAATTACAAAGGCGGGTAATTTTCGGTGGCGGGTGGGGTCCGCCATGCCGGCCAGTCTGTGCGCCGGCGCACATGGCTTCGTGAAGCGGCCGCTCCGGCATCTGGGCAAAAGCTGCTAGATTTCCATGGCGGAATGAAAGGCGCACTTCCGCACCGTCGTGCCGGTGATGCCGTTGCTGCATTCATCCGCACCATCACCTGCCCGCCGCCGGACCATTGGAGCATTCGGCCACTGGACCCCTGGACGTGGCAGGACTTCAGCCTTGATTCCGGTTGCCAGAAGCGGGCGCGGCATGCGCGCCGGCTTCGCGCGGCAACGTTCCCGAATTTCCAAGTGGGCAAGGGGTTATCCGGCGCCCGCGAGCGGTTGAATCCGCGGCCCTGCCGTTGCCCGCAGCGGGCAGCGCTGCCGCACAGCTTGCCACCTTCACCCGGAGCCCCGATGCGCGTCCTGCCCTCTCTGTCCTCAGCACCTTTCTCCAGCCTGTTGCGGCGTGCGCCGCCGGAGCCGTCCCGCCAGCGGGAGCCGCACGGCATGCAGCCCGGCCCTCGCCGCGGCGGCCCCACCACCGAAGAAACCGCGGCCTATCACGCGCGCCTGCAGCCCTATCTCCAGGCCGGCACGGTCTTGCGCGGCGCGCGCTTGCCGAAGGCAGCCATCGCGCGCTATACCACCGGCATGCGCGCCAACGCGCACTATTTCAGCCACCCGCTGTGGATGGATGAGTGGCTGCAGAACGTACACCGCTACCCTGAACTGCGCGAACGCTGGCATGCGGCCATCGGCACGCTCGACGACAAGATCCTGGTCGACATCGGCTGCGGCCCCGGCAACCTGCTTGCCACGCTGGGCGGCCAGCCGCGCGAGGCCATCGGCGTGGATATCGCGCCGGGCAGCCTGGCAATGGCCGCGCGCGTGGGTTATGCGCCGCTGCTGGCCGATGCGCACGGCCTGCCGCTCAGGACAGCGATCGCGGACATCGTGGCCATCAACGGCTCGCTGCACCACTGCGACGACATGGAAGGCGTGCTGGCGGAATCCGCGCGCCTGGTCCGTCCCGGCGGGGTACTGGTGCTGGACCACGACCCGCAGCAATCGGCCTGGGATTTCAACGGCGCCGCCTTGCTGATGTGGCGCCTGCGCTTGCCGCTGTACCGCTGGCTCGGGCGCGGTGGCCACCGCGCAGCCGATGACGAGCAGCGCCGGGCGCTGGCCACGGAGCTGCACCACCGGCCCGGCGACGGCGTCAGCGAGCGCCTGCTGCGTGGCACGCTCGAGCCACGTGGCTTCAAGGTGGAGATCTACCCGCACAGTTACCGGGTGGGCAAGGACGTGCTCGACGGCAACATCGGCCGGCCGCCGCTCAAGCTACGCGTGGCACAGCGCTTGTCCGGCATCGACCCGGCCTCGCGCGAGGCGGCGCTGAGCCTGTTCTGCGTGGCCACGCGAGCGGCCTGAGCGCCGGCGCGCCCGTGGGCCCTGCCCCATGCGCATGACGCGAGACATGCGCCTTGCCTGTCCGGATCCGCCCCGGCGGGCCGGCGCATGCCGGAAGACGAACCAACGCTCGCCGGGACCACGCGCCCGGGCCGCGATCCCGCGGCCCAGTCGCCTTTGTAAGCCGTTTCCCTACGCCAGATTCATCCACCGCCGATACGTGTTTTCCACCGCGCCGACGCCGTCGCGCCGCCCCCGCGCCTAGCATGGAATCAAGGAATTACCGCGATGCCCCCGGCAGCAAGCCCGGGCTCCCGGCAGCCGGCAAGCACGCCGCCAAGCGAAGAAGCGAAACGGCGAAGAGCAACGAAGCGGAGAACAAAATGCGCCCGGACATCACTACCCTGCATTCGATCGTGGCCAAGTGGATCGCCCCCGCCGAGGGCCTTCCCCTGCGCGTGGCACGCTTCGGCAGGACGCACGCCGGGCACGTGCCTTATGTCTGCGTGCAGCGCGCCGCCGACATGCTGTTCTTCTTCCGCCACGGTGATGGTTCGTGGTGCGTGTTTCCGCCGGTGGCCGCGCGCGCCTGGGGGGCGCAGGGCTGAAACCCGACCCCGGGGCGCAGACTCGCGCGCCCGGGGCGGGAGCCGTCTTGTTGCTCAGGTTGCTCAGGCAGCTCAGGCGGCTGCCTCGTAATCCACCTGGTGCCGCGCGATGCGCAGGTCGCCGAGTTCTTCCTTCACCCGCAGGTGCTCCGGGTGCGTGGCATAGCCTTCCAGCGCGCTCTGCGACTCGAACTCCGAGTAGAGCACTACGTCGCAGGCATAGTTGACCCCGCTCGAATCCACTCCCACTTCCAGATGCCGCAGGCCCGGAATGCGGCCGCGCAGCCCTTCAAAGGCGAGCTTGAGCCGGGCCACGGCGTCGCGCTTGTCCCGCTCGGTCTCGCCGCGCAGGTTCCACATCACGATGTGTTTGACGATGGACACGTTTCCCCCTTGTCTTGGTTCAGCTTTGGCTCAGCTTGCTTCCCGACGCGCCGCTCAGGCCGGCGGGAAGCCGGCCTTCTGCGGCCACAGGTTGGCGAACGCGTGCACCGCCGACTGCCCGTACACGCCGGCGCGCGTGAACGGCTCCGCCGCCAGCCAGGCCTTTGCATCGGCGTGCGAGGGGAAATCGATCACCAGCAGGCTGCCGACCATGGTTTCGCCATCGTCGCCGAGCAGCGGGCCGGCAAAGGCAATGCTGTCGGCCTTGGCGCCCAGGTAGACCTTGTGATCGGGACGGACCTTGGCGCGCAGCTCGCCGGTGCCCGGCTTGTCGAGAAGATGGAATACAAACAGCATGTGGCTTACCTCCGGTTGGATGCGGATTGCGCCGGCGCGGCAGGCGCGGACGGGTTGAGGATGAAATCGAAATCAAGCGTATAGAACGGCGCGGCCGACACCTTGCCATCCGGCGTGGTGCCGGACTCGTGCCGCACCCAGTCGGCGATCAGCGAACTGCGCACGCCGAATACGGCATCGGAATCCAGGTACGCGTCGCCGTCGCGGAACACATGCGTGATCAGCGTCTCGTAGCCCGGCGCCGAGATCATGAAGTGCAGGTGCGCGGGACGCCAGGGATGGCGCCCCATGGCGTCGAGCATGTGGCCCACGGGACCGTCGTGCGGGATCGGGTAGCACTCCGCCAGGATCGACTTGAAGCGGTAGCCGCCTTCGGCGTCGGCCATCAGTGCGCCGCGGCCCTGGTGCTGCTCGAGCCCCGGCTGTTGCACATCGTAGAAGCCCTCGGAATCCGCCTGCCACACCTCCATGCGGGCGCCCGGCACGGCTTCGCCGCCAATGCCCTTGACGTGCCCGCTGACGTAGCAGGGGTCGCCGGCCATGCCGTTGCCGACATCGCCGCCGAGTTCGTATTCGGGCGCGCCGTCCACGTAGAACGGGCCGAACACGGTGGCCTCGGTGCACCCGCGCGGCTTCTTGTGGTTCTGCGCGGTCACCAGGGTGGACAGGCCCAGCGTATCGGACAGCAGGATGAATTCCTGGCGGGTGCCGGTGCAGGTCTGCCCCACCTCGGTCAGGAACTGGATGCCCTGCGCCCACTCCTCTTCGGTGAGCTGCACTTCGCGGGCAAAGGCATGCAGATGCTGGACCAGGCTGGTCATGATCTGCTTGAGGCGGCCGTTGGGCATGTCGGCGTGCCGCGCCAGTACCGCCTGGGTGATGGTCTCTTCGTCGAGATTACGCATGATGTCGGTTCAGTGATTGAAGATGATCGGGTCGCCGCGCTCAGGTCTTGGCGGCGTCTTCTCAGCGCGGGCAGGTCCGTTTTTCCACGGGCACGTCGAGCGCCTGGTAGTTGGTCTTGTCGATCACGGTGGCCGGCAGCACGATGCTCGGCGTCACCGGCATGCCGCGCAGCTTGCGGATGGCGGCCATGGTGCCCAGGCAGCCCTGGGCAAAACCATTGTAGTCACCGGTGGCCAGCAGGGTGCCGGCCTTGATCGCGTCCACGGCCTCCTTGGTGCCGTTGATGCCGGACACCAGCGCCTTGCGGTTGGCGCCCTGCAGCGCCTCGATGGCGCCGATGGCCATGGCGTCGTTGGCGGCAAAGATGCCGTCGATCTGCGGGTAGGACTGCATCAGGTTCTCCATCACCTGCAGGGCCTGCAGGCGCTGGTAGTTGGCCGGCTGCGACGCCACCAGCTTCACGCCGGGGAACGCCTTGAGCGCGTCGTGCAGGCCGCGCACGCGGTCGATATTGGTGAGCGAGCCCTTGATGCCTTCGAGCAGCACCACGTTGCCCTTGCCGCCCATGGCCTTGAACAGGTGGGTGGCGGTCTTCAGGCCGAGGTCATAGTCGCTGGCGCCGACGAAGGACACGAAGTTGCCCACGTCGCTCTTGTCGGTGACGTTGACCACCGGGATATTGGCTGCGTTCATCTTCTTCACGCCCGGGCCCATCGCCTTGTAGTCCACCGGCACGAAGACGATGGCGTCGGTCTTCTTGACGATCACGTCCTCGATCTGGCTCATCTGCTCCGGAATGCTGTCCGGCTTGGTGGGGATGTAGTGGGTCAGGCGCGCGTTCATGCTCTTGGCCGCGGCGTCGGCCCCCTGGCGCAGCACCTGGAAGAAGGGGTTGGTCTGGTTCTTGGTGAATACCGCGATGCGCTCGCCGTCGGCGTGGGCCGGCAGGGCCAGCGTGGCGGTGGCGGCCAGGGCCAGCATGCCGGCGAGTTGCTTGAGCTTGGGTGCGTTCATCATGTCTCCTGTCGTCTGTTATCTAGCTGTTGTCTGGCTGTTGTCTGTTGCGAATCGTCTTGTGTGAACCGTCTTGTGTGAACCGTCTTGCCTGCGTCTTGCCTGCGTCGTCCTGCCTGGCGTACCGCGCCTGCACCGCCGTGAACCGGAAGACCCGCGGGCCGGCCTTATGACCTGACGCCGATGCGCTTGCGCGACAGCGTGTCCAGGAACACCGCCAGCACCACGATCACGCCCGTCACCAGCGGCTGCCAGTTGGCGCTGACGGTGAGCAGGTTCATGCCGTTGAGCACCAGCGTGAGGATGATGGCGCCGACCAGCGTGCCCGATACCCGCCCCACCCCGCCGAACAGCGAGGTGCCGCCGATCAGCACCGCGGCGATGGCCGGCAGCGTGAGCGATTCGCCGATGTCGCCTTCGGCCGAGTTCAGCCGCGCCAGGAACACCAGGCTGGCAATGCCGGCCATGGCGCCGCTGACCAGGTAGACCAGCACCAGGCGCTTGATCACCGGCACGCCCGACAGGCGCGCGGCCACGGGGTTGGCGCCGATGGCATAGATCTCCTGCCCGTAGGTGGTCTTTTGCGACATGGCGGTGCCCGCCAGCAGGAACAGCAGCATCAGGTAGACCGGCACCGGCACGCCGAGCAGGTAGCCGCTGCCGATGGCGCGGAACTCCGGCGGGAAGCCGTGGATGGTCTCGCCGGCCATGAACCAGTAGGTCACGCCGTGCAGCACCCACAACATGCCGTAGGTGGCGATGAAGGGCGGAATGCGCAGCAGCGCCACCAGCAGGCCGTTGGCCAGGCCGATCAGCGCGCCGGTGCCCAGGCCCGCGCCCACGCCCAGCATGGTGGAGCCGGTCGCCTTCATCACCGTGGCCGCCACGCAGGCCGACATGGCCACGTTGGCCCCCACCGACAAGTCCAGCCCGCCGGTCAGGATCACCAGCGTCAGGCCCGAGGCCAGCAGGAACAGCAGGCTGGCCTGGCGCAGCACGTTGAGGATATTGCCCAGCGTCAGGAACGCATCGGACGCCAGCGCCAGCGCCAGGCACAGCAGCCCGAGCGCGAACAGCCGGTAGGCGAACGAGCGGGCGTCCGCCGACAGCGGCGGAATCAGAGTGGCCGTGTTCATGCTTTCCCCCTTCCCTTGAACGATTCGATCAGCAGCACCACCAGCACCAGCAGGCCGATGGCCGCCACCTGCACCGACGACTGCACGCCGACCAGGTTCAGGCCGTTGCGCAGCACGCCCACCGCCAGCACGCCCAGCACCGTGCCCGGCAGCCAGCCGTTGCCGCGGTCGAAGGTGGTGCCGCCCACCGCCACCGCGGCGATGGCGTCGAACTCCATGCCGATGGCCGCGGTGGGATGCCCTGCGTTCATGCGCGCGGTCAGCAGCAGCGCCGCCACGCCGGCCATCAGGCCACCCAGCACGTAGACGGCGATCAGGTACACGTTGATGCGCACGCCGGAGAACTTGAGCGCCTCGCGGTTGCCGCCGAGGGCGAACACATAGGCGCCGAAGCGCGTGCGGTACAGCAGCCAGTGGAACAGGCCGTAGAACGCCACGCCGATCCACAGCGGGAACGGAATGCCCAGCCACTCGCCGGAGTAGATCAGCGGGATGGTGTCGCCGATGCCGACCACGCTCTGGCCGTCGGTGGCCACCAGCGCCAGCCCCTGCGCGGCGCCCAGCGTGCCGAGCGTGGCCACGAAGGGCGGGATCTCCAGCCAGGACACCAGCGCGCCGTTGAGCAGCCCGAACGCCAGCCCGGTCAGCAGCGCGGCGCCCAGCGCCAGCGGCAGGGATTGCGTTGCCACCATCACCATCGCCAGCACCACGCCGCACAGCGTGAGCACGGCGCCCATCGACAGGTCCAGCCCCTCGGTCATGATGATCAGCGTCATCGGCAGCGCGATCAGCAGCAAGATGGTGGACTGCGTGCCGATATTGAGCAGGTTCTCCACGCTCAGGAAGCCCGAGCCCGTCAGGCTGAAGGCCAGCGCGAGCAGCCCCAGCACCCATACCGAGCCGGGCATCCTGCCCAGCGGATTGCTGCGCGGCTGGCCCAGCGGCCTTGTCAGTGCATGTGTATCAGGCATCGTTCATCCCCAATTGCAGAATCCGTTCTTCGGTCATCTCGCCATGGGCGACTTCGCCGGCGATGCGGCCGCCGCGCATCACATAGGCGCGGTCGCAGACATTGATGATTTCCGGCAGCTCCGAGCTGATCAGCAGGACGCCGGCGCCCTGCTTGACCAGGCTGTCGATCAGGGCAAAGATCTCCGCCTTCGCCCCCACGTCGATCCCGCGCGTGGGTTCGTCGAAGATAAACAGCTTCGCCTCGGCCACCAGCCATTTGCCGATCACGATCTTCTGCTGGTTGCCGCCGGAGAGAAACTGCGCGAGCTGGTCGCCGTTGGGCGTGGCGATGCGCAGCCGCGCGATCTCGCGCTCGGCCAGTTCGCGCGCGCGCTCGGCGCGGTACCAGCGCGAGGGAAACGCCCGGCGCAGCCCGGCCAGCAGCATGTTGTCGCGCACCGTGCGGATCAGCGCCAGTCCTTCGGTCTTGCGGCTCTCGGGGATCAGCGCGGCGCCCAGTTCGCGCGCGCGGTCCGGCCCGCCATTCATGCGCCGGCCGAAGATGCTGACCTCGCCAGCCTGGATGGGATCGGCGCCGAACACGGCGCGCGCGACCTCGCTGCGGCCCGAGCCAACCAGCCCCGCCAGCCCCACGATTTCTCCGGCCCGCACCTGCAGGTTGATATCGGCAATGCCGGTCGCGGCGCTGACGTTGCGTACGTCGAGCGCCACCTCGCCCAGCTGCGCGCTGCGCTCGCGGCTGTAGCTCATGTCCACCTTGCGGCCCACCATGCGTGCCACCAGTTCGTCCGGGGTGGCGTCGCCCGGCAGGCAGGCACCGACCTTGCGGCCGTCGCGCAGGATGGTGATGCGGTCGCCCAGCGCAAAGACTTCAGCCATGCGATGCGAGATATAGATCATCGACACGCCGTCCGCCTTGAGCCGTTCGATCACCGCGAACAGCTTCTCGGTCTCGCGGTCCGACAGCGCGGCGGTGGGTTCGTCCAGCACCAGGATGCGCGCGTTCTGCGACAGCGCCTTGGCGATCTCCACCATCTGCTGCTGCGCCACGCCCAGCTTGTGCACCGGCGTATGCGTGCTGACCTCCATGCCCAGGATGTCGAGGATGCGGCGCGCTTCGGCGTGCATCTTCGCGTGGTCGACCGAGCCCGGGAAGCGCCC
This sequence comes from Cupriavidus sp. 05T41, assembly GCF_056396525.1. NCBI lineage: Bacteria > Pseudomonadati > Pseudomonadota > Betaproteobacteria > Burkholderiales > Burkholderiaceae > Cupriavidus > Cupriavidus sp. 05T41. The sequence goes on along the minus strand of NZ_JBFTLQ010000001.1, from coordinate 143,161 downwards.
GCGCGGCTCGCGCCCCAGGAAGATGTTCTGCGCGATGTCCAGGTAAGGCACCAGCGAGAACTCCTGGAAGATCACCGCGATGCCCATGCGCATGGTGTCGGCCGGGCCGCCGACGGCGACCGGCTTGCCTTCATGGTGGAACTCGCCGGCGTCGGCCAGGTAAACGCCGCACAGGACCTTCATCAGCGACGACTTGCCGGCGCCGTTCTCGCCCAGCAGCATGTGCACCTCGCCGGGGTAGATGGCGAAGGACACGTCATCGAGCGCCTTGACACCGGGGAAGCTCTTGCAGATGCCGCGCATCTCCAGCAGCGGCGTGACTTCTGTGATGGCGTTCATGATTCGGTCCTGAAGATCTTGCCGGGGTTCATGATGTTGTGCGGGTCGATGGCCTGCTTCACGCTTCGCATGACATCCACCGCGCCGCCCAGTTCGGCTTCCAGGAAATGCATCTTGCCGGTGCCGATGCCGTGCTCGCCGGTGCAGGTGCCGTCCAGGCGCAGCGCGCGCTCCACCATGGCGTCCTGCAGCCGCATCGCGCGCGCGATCTCGGCGGGGTCGTCGGGGTTGACCAGGATCAGCAGGTGGAAGTTGCCGTCGCCCACGTGGCCGACGATGGGCACCGTCAGGCCGGAGGCGTCGATATCCTGCCGGGTCTCCAGCAGGCAGCGCGCCAGCTCCGAGATCGGCACGCACACATCGGTGATCATGGCGCGCGCGCCGGGGCGCAGCGCCATGCCCGCGTAGAGCGTGTTCTCGCGTGCGTGCCACAGGCGGCTGCGGTCCTCGGGCCGCGTGGCCCACTGGAAGGCATCCGCGCCGTGGCCCGCGGCGATGGCCTGCACCTGCTCCGCCTGCTCGCGCACCGCGGACTCGCTGCCGTGGAACTCGAAGAACAGCGTGGGCTTTTCCGGGTAGTCGAGGTGGGAGTGCAGGTTGACGCCATGCATCATCACGCTGTCGAGCAGCTCGATGCGCGCCACCGGCACGCCCGCCTGCATGGTCTCGATCACGCAATCGACGGCGTCTTCCAGCGTGCCGAACGGGCACACCGCGGCGGACACGGCCTCCGGCAGCGGATGCAGCCGCAGCGTGATCTCGGTGAGCACGGCCAGCGTGCCCTCGCTGCCCACCAGCAGGTGCGTGAGGTCATAGCCGGCGGCGGACTTGCGCGCGCGGCGGCGCGTGCGCACCACGCTGGCGTCCGGCATCACGGCCTCGAGCGACAGCACGCTCTCGCGCATGGTGCCGTAGCGCACCGCCATGGTCCCCGAGGCCCGCGTCGACGACATGCCGCCGATGGATGCATCCGCGCCAGGATCGATGGGAAAGAACAGGCCGCTGCCGTGCAGCTCCGCGTTGAGCTGCTTGCGCGTGACGCCGGGCTGCACGCGGCAGTCCATGTCGCCCTGGTTGACGGCCAGCACACGGTTCATGCGCATCATGTCGATGCAGATGCCGCCCTGCGGCGCCGAGGCATTGCCTTCGAGCGACGTGCCCGCGCCAAACGGCACCAGCGGCACGCGCGCGCGGCCGGCCACGGCAACGATGCGCCGGACTTCCTCGGTGGTTTCCGGAAACACCACGGCGTCCGGCAGCTTCACCGCGTGGTACGCCTCGCTGCGGCCGTGATGCTCGCGCGCGGCCAGCGCGGTCGAGCAGCGCTCGCCCAGCATCTGCCGCAGTTCGGCGAGCGCGCGGTCGCGCTCGTCTGGTGTTGCATGCATGGTCTCCTCCTTTTGATTATTTCGAATCCCTGCGGGGAGAAGGCCTGCGCCGGTTGATGCGCCGCCTCTCCTCCGGCCCCTCTACCCGGCCATCGTCGCCACCAGCCGCTCGCCCGACTCGCGCAGCGCGTCGAGCTTGCCGGGCAGCCCGTCCACCAGCAGGCGCCCGTGGCGCTTGCGCGCGCGGCCGGCCACGAACACGCTGTCGATATTGGCCAGGCTGGCCTGCATGACGATGGCGCTGACGGGATCGTGCAGCGGCATCATGTTGAGCCGGCGCGCATCGATCAGCACCAGGTCGGCCTGCTTGCCGACGGCCAGCGAGCCGATCCGGTCCTCCATGCCCAGCATGCGTGCCCCGGCCACGGTGACCCATGCCAGCGCGTCGCGGCAACTCACCGCGTGCGCAGGGGCGATCTCGCCGTGCGCCTGCCGGTAGGCGGCATGGTCCAGCGCGCGCTGCACGCCCAGCGCGATGCGCGCGGCGACGAACATCTCGCCCGACAGTCCCGACTCCAGGTCCACGCCCAGCGACGGCATCACGCCCAGCCGGGTGAGCCTGCCGGTGATCGGGAAGCCGTGGCCCTGCGTCAGCTCGTTCTCCGGTGTGAGCGAGAAGCTCATGCCCAGGCCCGCGAAGCGCGCAAGCTGGTCGTCGGTCAGGTTGTTGCCGTGCACGATATTGATATGGGAGCCCAGCAGGCCGGCCTGCTCCAGCCGCTCCCAGCCATCCGGCGTGCGCGCGCTGCCGCCGCCCTGGTGCATGCTGGCCAGCAGGCCGAACTCGCGCGCCAGCGCGAAATCGTGCAGCGCCACTTCCAGCGTCGAGTAATGCGGGCCCAGGATCGCCAGCCCGAGGCTGAGCAGGTGCGAGCCCTGCAGGCGCTTCGCCAGGCGCTCCACCTCGCCGCGCGGATGCGGCATCTCCCAGAACGGCAGCGCGCCGGGCTTGGGATCGGGCTTGGGCGAGCCGTGCAGGAAGGCCGCGCGGATGCCCGACTGTTCCAGCGCATCCACGGCGGCATCGCTGTGCGCCGGCGTGGGATTGTTGTGGCACCAGTCCACCAGCGTGGTGGTACCGCAGTCGAGCTGGTTCCAGGCGCCCACCAGCGTGGCGATGCCGATGTCGGCCGGCGTGAAGCGCGTGGCCAGCCCCGCATGCATCTGGCGGAAGTATCCGGTGAGCGTCCAGCCCGCGGCCACGCCGCGCAGGGCGGTCTGCCACGTATGCATGTGTGCGTTGACAAAGCCGGGCGCGACGATAAAGCCGCGGGCGTCGATGATCTCGGCGTTGTCCGCGCTCACGGCGTCGATGCGCGGCGCGATGGCGGCGATGCGATCGCCTTCGACCAGCAGGTCGCCGGCAAGCTCGCCGAGCGCGGGTTCCATGGTGACCAGGGTGGCGCCGCGGAACAGGATGCGTGACATGGCTGCGTCCTCCTCAGCGCGAACGGCGGGCAATGCTGGCGGTGCCGGACAGGCAGGCAGGAAGAGGCTGGATGGCGGGCATGGGTCGGTCTCCGTAAGCGGCGGCACTGCCGGCAACCAGGGTCGCCAGCGTGCCGCTCTGTGTATGGCGGGCTACGTGTCAGCGGGTGGCCTTTGCAGGGACCGCGCGGGCTGACATGCGCTGGAACAAACTCTATACTCCCGGCAAACGGAAAAAAACGACGGATAAGGAAATCTTCTTTCCGCCAGGCGAGAGAATCATGCGGCGCCTGGCCGCAGCGTCCGCACCGGGTCAAAGACAAAGGGGAGACGAAGATGGACCGCTGGACCGAACTCGAACTGTTCGTGCAGACCGCCGAACTGGGCAGCATCACCAAGGCTGCCGACAGCCTGGATATCTCCAATGCGGCGGCCAGCCGCTACCTGGCCTCGCTGGAGCAGCGCCTGTCGGCGCGCCTGATCGAGCGCAATACGCGGCGCCTCTACCTGACCGACGTGGGGCACGAATTCTTCCGCCGCTGCAAGGGCGTGCTGGCGGAAATCAAGGAAGCGGAGGCGGCCGTCAACGCCAATGTGCTGGAGCCGGGCGGCACGCTGACGATCACGGCCTCGATGTCGTTCTCGATGAAGCACCTGGCGCCGCTGCTGCCGGAATTCACCCGGCTCTACCCGAAGGTGGACGTCAATATCCTCACCGCCAACCGCTACTACGACATCATGGACAGCGGCATCGACCTCGCCATCCGCACGCGCGAGTTCGAGCCCGATTCCGGCCTGACGGTGCGCCGGCTGGCCGAGACCAGGCGCGTGCTGGCGGCCTCACCGCGTTACCTGGACCGCATGGGCGCGCCGCGCGAGGTAGAAGACCTGCTGCGCCACCAGATGCTGATCTATTCGTACGCCAACCGTCCGCACGAGCTGAACTTCACGCGCGGCGGCGAGGAAAGGGGCGTGACGGTGCGCAGCAAGCTCGAATCCAACGACGGGCAGGTGATTCGCGCCGCGGCGATGGAAGGCCTGGGCATCCTGGTGCAGCCCAAGTACATCATCTACGACGATATCGTGGCGGGGAGGCTGATTCCGGTGCTGGATGACTGGGATTTGCCTCGTCTTACCATTAATATTGCGTTTCAGAGCCGGCGCTATCTGGCTGCGAAGGTGCGGTTGTTTATTGATTTTTTGGTGGCGCACTTCGAGCGGATGGATTATGAGAGGAAGTGGACTTCTTGAGGATTTTTTGTTTTTCCGGCGGTCTGTAGAACCTCCCTATAAAACGTACACATCAAGATCTTAAAGTCAACTTCAACTTCAACTTCAATTTCAACTTCAAAGTCAAATTCAACGTCAAAGGCTTTCGCTCCCCCGGAGCGACCTACTTTCTTTTCCCCGAAAAGAAAGTAGGCAAAGAAAGCGGGCTGCCTGGCCGGCAGGGGCAGAAACGTTGGGATTTCTCGTGTTGCTGGTTTCGTCGTGGGGTTTTTGGTTCTGCTTGCATCCTGCCGTTACCGGGGCGGGCGGCCGCGATCTTGCTGGCTGCAGTGGTTTCGGGGTCAGACCTATGATGGCGAGCACACTGCCAGTTCTGCCATCTGCCGTTACCGGCTTGAGCGGCCACGACATAGCACTCTCGTGGTTTCGTGGTGGGCGCGGTGGACCGGGGCGCGGGTGTGCCGGGTTACTTCAAGCCGGCCACCGCTTATTTCTGAAGCTGACGCTATTAGGCACGGAGCTATGAGGCACCGAACTCAAACAGGGGCCACCGCGCCCACCGCTTATTTCTGAAGCTGGCGCTATTAGGCACGGGAGCTATGAGGCACCGAGCTCAAACAGGGGCCACCGCGCCCACCACGAAACCAGTGCCGCTCCTATGACGTCCCCATCCGCCCCGGTCGCGGCAGCAGATTGAACCACCTGGGCTGCCGCCATCATGTAGCGCCACCACGAATCGAACGCCACCCGCAGGATAGCGACCGCCAAAACCGGTAACGGCAGGATGCAAGCAGAACCAAGAACCCCACGACGAAACCAGAAACACCAGAAATCCCAATGTTTCTGCCCCTGCCGGCCAGGCAGTCCGCTTTCTTTGCCTACTTTCTTTTCGGAAAAAAGAAAGTAGGTCGCTCCGGGGGAGCGAAAGCCGTTGACTTTGAAGTTGACTTTTAATTTGAAGCTTTGAAGATTTTAATCCTTGAAGTTGACTTTGAATCCAAATCCCTTGAATCAAATCACATCATATCAAACACCTAAAGACCAAAATCCACCCCCCCTTATCCCTCCACCGTCAACCCCGCCCCCAACCGCGCAGCCTTGATCACCGCCGCGTAGTCATCACCAGCCATGCCCTGCGCCGCAGCGCCCTGCAGCATCTGGCCGAGCAGCGCGGTCAGCGACAAGGGCACGCGCAGATCCGCACCGGCATCCAGGATCAGCCCTACGTCCTTGAGCATCTGGTCCACCGTGAAGGTGGGCGTGTAGTCATGCTCCACCAACTGCGCTGACTTGGCCTTGACGATGGGCGCGGCCACCGCACTGGCGGTGATCACCGACCACATGTCCTGCCACTTCAGGCCGCCCTTGGCGCCCAGCGTCAGCGCTTCGGCCAGCATGCCGGAGGTCAGGCCGATCATCAGGTTCACCACCAGCTTCATCAGGCGCGCCTGTTCCGCCTCGCCCAGGTAGAACTGGGCCGGCCCGAGCGCCGCCAGCAGGGGCCTGGCCTGTTCATAGGCGGCCTCTGGACCGGACACCAGCGCGGTGAGCTGGGCGGCTTCGGCCATCTTGTTGTTGCCGGACACTGTCACGCGCAGGTACCGGACATCGCGTTGCGCAAGCAGCGCCGCCACGCGCGCGGACGCCTGCGGCGACACCGTGCTGGTATCGATGTACAGCGTGCCCGGCGCCGCCAGTTCCGCCACCTGCGCGCCGACCGCCTCGAACGCCGCGTCGTGCGGCAGCGAGCTGAACAGGATGTCCTTGCCGCCGCATGCCTGCGCCAGCGACGCGGCCGTCTTCAGGCCGGCCTGGCGCGCTGCGTCCAGCACGGCGGGCGCCAGGTCGAAGCCGGTGACCTCATGTCCGGCCGCGGCCAGGTGGCGCGCCATGGGCAAACCCATCTTGCCGGTTCCGATAAAGCCGATTTGCATTGCTGTCTCCAGTGTGTGTCGTGCTGTGTTGTATGGCGCTGTGTTGCGCCGTGCTGGTTCGCCTGCGCGCCTCAGTCGGGGCGTGCGCCCTCGAAGGCCGCCTGCAGCAATTCGCGGATCGGCGCGCGCTCGATCGGGCGCGGATTCCAGTAAGGGTTGGCCAGCGCGATATCGGCGGCGCGGTCCAGGTCTTCGGCGCGCATGCCGATGTCGCGCAGCGCGGTCGGCGCACCGTGCCGCGCTGCGAGGTCGTACAGGGCGCGTGCCGCCGAAGTGTTGCCGCTGCCCAAGGCGCGGCGGATGCGCGCCATGGCTTCGGGCGCCGCACTGGCGTTATAGGCAATGGCGTGTGGCAGCACCACGGTATGGGTCTCGGCATGCGGCAGGTTGAAGCTGCCGCCGAGCGTGTGGCACAGCTTGTGATGCAGCGCCATGCCCACGCTGCCCAGCACCGTGCCGCACAGCCAGGCGCCGTAGAGGCAGTCGGCGCGCGCATCGAGATCGGCCGGGGCTTCGAAGATACGCGCAATGCCGCTGGCCAGCGCGCGGATGCCCTCCTCGGCCATCAGGGACGTGACCGGATTGGCATCCTCCGCATAAAGGCCTTCGGCGGCATGGGCGATCGCGTTCAGGCCGCTGGTCACGCTCAGCGCCACCGGCAGGCCGGTCGTCAGCACGGGATCGTAGATCACGGTGCGCGGCAGCACGCGCGCATCGCGTCCGGTCTTCTTCAGGCCGGCGTCGGTGATGCCGTAGATCGACGTCATCTCCGAGCCGGCATAGGTGGTGGGGATCGCCACGATGGGCAGGCCGGAGGTCAGCGCCACCGCCTTGCCCAGGCCGGTGGTGGACCCACCGCCCAGCGCGACCATGCAATCGGCGCCGACCGCCTGCGCGTGCGCAATGGCGGCGCGGGCCGATTCCAGCGGCACATGCATGACCGCGCCGTCGTAGACGCCGGCCGACAAGGGCCCGAGCTGTTCCGACACGCGCGTGGCCTCCGCCACCTGGTTCGGCGTGCACAGGACCAGCGCGCGGGTGGCGCCTAGCCGCCCGAGTTCGGCGGCGAGCTGGTCCAGCTTGCCGGCTCCGAACAGCACGCGCGTGGGCTGGCTTGCATAGACAAACGATATGGACATGATCTTGTCTTCCTCCGCATGGGTCGGGACCGCGCCCGCACCAATGTGTTTTATTTCGCACTTTGCGCTGCGCCTGCAGACAGGCCTGCGTCCGCGCAACATCTTTGTGCACGTTAGCCTTCCGCCTGCCGGAAAGAAATGCCCGAACGGGAAAACACTCTTGATGCCAGCGGAAGAATCGCCGGTCCGGCCGGATTGCCGGCCGCTCAGCCTCGATGCCGGGCGCTACGGGCGCCCGTCGTGTGCGTCCAGCCAGGCAGGCCGCGCCGGCGGGCACCGAGGCGTGTCGGACGATATGAGGATAGGCCGGCTTATGCCAGCCAGCCGTCCAGCAGCGCATTGACTTGCTCGTGCGCTTCGTACTGGACCCAGTGGCCGGCGCCGGGCACGATGCGCACCTGCCGCCGCGCGTCGCCCTGCGCCATGGCCTGCGCCGCCGCCATCGGTTCGGCGGTCACGTCGTGCTCGCCCCAGGCGAGCAGCACGTCGCCGCCAAAGCGGTCGAGCGCCTCGCGCAAGCCGCCCGCGCGCGAGATCGGCTTGCTGCGAAAGCGCGTATGCCTGCAAGACTCGGTATGCGCATGCAGCGCCATGGCGTCGATACGCGCGGGGTCGGCAATCATGAAGGCGGCGAGATTGTGGCACATGGCTTGCGCCAGCGCGCGCTCGTCCGGCGCCTTGCGCCAGTCCACCAGCGCCTGCTGCTGGCGCCGCACGCCAGCGTGCCCGGCCGAACCCAGCAAGGCCAGCCGGCCCACCGCGCCGGCCGAGGCCGTGACGTTGGCAGCGACGTTGGCGGCGACCAGCCCGCCAAAGGAAAAGCCGGCAAGGTCGAAGCCGTCCGCGCAGCCGGGCAATTGCGCGGCGGCGGCGGCCAGCGTGCCGGCAATGAGGGGCAGCTCGCTGGCAATGTCCCCCGATTCGCCGAAGCCCGGCATGTCGGGGGCCCATACGGTGCGCCGCGCGGCCAGTGCCTCGATATTGCGCACCCAGTGCAGCCAGCTGCCGTGCCCGCCATGCAGCAGGATCAGCGGACGCCCCTGGCCGAAGCGGCGCCACACCACGCGGCAGCCGCCGGCATCGGTGACCGTGCGGCCGGCCTGGCGTTCTAGAGCCGCGACCGCGGCCAGCGCGGCCGCGGTATCGGGTTGTGCCAAATGATCGAAATGATCGGGAACAGTGCCTTGCATCCGGATACCTGCGCGTGCGCGCGAGAAGTCGGCCGGCACCAGCTGCCGGCGAGCCAGGCAGCAGTGTAGCGCCACCCCCGCCGGTAGCCCGGCAGACAGGCACGCCCTCACGGCCCCAGCAGGTTCCCCACGCGGAATGCCCGCGCGCCGGAGACCCGGCCGATCTGGTCGCCCGGCTTCACGTAGCGCACCTCGCGGCCCATGTAGAAGACACCGTCGGTATGGCTGACGATGGTCTCGCGCGTGCCCTCCACCGGATCGACGATATCGAACAGGGGCTGCCCCGCCTTCACCTGCGCGCCCATCGGCGCGCGATAGACCAGCAGGCCCGCCGCGGGCGCCACGAACTGCTCGCTGCCGGCCAGCGGCGTTGCCGGCTGGAGCAGCGGCGGCAAGGGCGGCGCGTCGCCGTCGATCGCGCCGATATGGGTCAGGTAGTCGAGCAGCGCCTGCGTGTCCTGCTGCGCCAGGGCATCGGTCACGTCGCGCTGGCCGCGGTGCTCCACGGTCACGGCGATGCTGCCGTGGGGAATGGGAAAGCGCTTGCCGAATTCCTGCTGCAACTGCCACCAGGTGTAGCTGTGCGCTTCGTCGAAGGAGTGCGCGCCGGAATCGAGCGCCAGCAGGCTGGCGGTGGCGCCGAGATAGCGCGCCAGCGGCTCGACCTCCGGCCAGATCGCATCGCCGGTGTAGACATGCATGGCGGCCTCGCGCGAGCAGTGCAGGTCGAGCACGACGTCCGCATCGTGCGCCAGCAGCATCAGCGCGTGTTGCAAAGACTTGAAGGCATTGACGGCGGGGCGCGCCAGCAGCGCTTCGCGCCAGGCCGCGCGGATGGTACGCAGATTGTGCGCGCTGTCCTGCGTGAGCTTGCCCTCCACCGCCGCCGCAATGTCCTTGAACAGCATCGGGAAGCCGCGGTTGAAGTTATTGCCACTGGCCAGGTCGAAGCGGCCGATGAAACTGCCCAGCACCGCCTGGCCAAGCCCGAGCGGATTGGCGGCGCTGACCAGCACCACCTGCGCGCGCAGCCGGCCCTGCGCCTCCAGCTCGCGCAGGCGCGCCTTGAGCGTGACGGCCACCAGCATGGCGGGGATCTCGTCGGCGTGCAGGCCGGCCTGCAGGTAGATCTTGCGCCCGGCGGCAGCGTCGCCGAAATGGTGGCTGGTGAGCTGCAGGGCAAGCCCGGGCGCAGGGGAGATCAGGGGATGGATCTGGCTTTGCATGGTGTGTGTCTTCGCTAGTGGGTCTTGCCCTCGGGGGGCCTGGCTTAGTTGACGGGCTGCGCGAGCGGCGCGGCCCGCGGCGGTGCGGGCGGCACGCACGGGCTGGCGAGCTGCGCGAACAGGTCCTTGGGATCGGGCAGGCGCGGGATCAGCGCCGCGTCCTCGCCCAGCCCCAGCGCGATGGCCTGGTCGCGCAGGTAGCGCAGCGCCGAGTAATCTTCCAGCGCGAAACCGACCGAATCGAACACGGTGACCTCGCCCGCATCGCGCCGGCCCGGCACGCGGCCGGCCAGCACCGACCACAGCTCGGTGACGGGGAAATCGGCCGGCATCTGCTGCACGTCGCCCTCGATGCGGCTCTGCGGCTCGAACTCGACGAACACGCTGGCGCCACGCAGGATGTCCGGATGCAGCTCGGTCTTGCCGGGGCAATCGCCGCCCACGGCGTTCAGGTGCATGCCCGGCTCGATCATGCCGGGCGTGAGGATGGTGGCGAGCGCCTTGTCGGCGGTGACCGTGGTGACGATGTCGGCGCCGCGCACGGCTTCGGCCGTGCTGGCGCAGGCGCGCACTTCCAGCCCGGGCACATCGGCCAGGTTGCGGCGCAGCTTGGCGGTGGCGGCGGGATCGACGTCAAAGGCCTGGATGCGCCGGATGCCCAGCAGGTGATAGAAGGCCAGCGCCTGGAACTCGCTCTGCGCACCGTTGCCGACCAGCGCCATGGTGGTGGCGCCGGCCCGCGCGAGCTGGCTGGCGGCCACCGCGGACGTGGCCGCAGTGCGCAGCGCGGTGGTCAGGGTCAGCTCGCTGAGCAGGACCGGCTCACCGGTGTCCACGTCGGCCAGCACGCCGAAGGCCATCACGGTGGGCAGGCCGGCGCGGGTGTTGGCCGGGTGGCCGTTGACGTACTTGAAGCTGTAGAGGCGGGCATCGGCGATCGGCATCAGTTCGATCACGCCGAGCGCCGAATGCGTGGCCACACGGGCGGATTTGTCGAAGTCCTGCCAGCGCAGGAAATCCTCGCGGATATAGGCGGCCATGCCGCGCAGGGCGTGGCCGAGGCCGCGCTCGGCGACGATGCGCGATACGTGGCTGGGTGAAAGGAACAAGGTCATGTGGGTCTCCGGTGGAATTGGTGGGTGCATGTCGGCGCGCATGGGTGCGCCTTGGTGCGTATTGGCGCCTATGCGGAACACACCCATTCTTCCAGCCGGCAAAGCCAAAATGAAGTGGTTATTGTGTCAACAAAATACTATCATCGCATCAGAATGACCACAACGACTTTCGTTTCGACACATCGACCCATATGGACCCACATGGACGCCTTCGACCACCAACTGCTGGCGCTGCTGCGCGCCGACGCCCGCGCCAGCGTGGCCCTGCTCGCGCACCGGCTCGGCGTGGCGCGCACGACCATCACCAACCGCATGGCGCGGCTGGAAAAATCCGGGGTGATCGTGGGCTATACGGTGCAGCTGCGCCCCGAGGCGCGGCCGGATGCGATTGCCGCATGGATGAGCGTTGCCGTGGACGGCAACCAGACGCGCGAGGTGATCGCCACGCTGCTGGGGGAGCCCGGCATCGCGGCGCTGCATGACACCAATGGCAGGTGGGACCTGCTGGCCGAGGTGCGCGCCTCGACCCTGGAAGGACTGGCCAACGTGCTGGAACGCGTGCGGCTGATCAAGGGCATCAGCGCCACGGAAACCAGCATCCACCTGCAGAGCTACAAGCTCTCCTGACGCGCTCAGTCTTCGCCGGAGCGCACGCCCGACGTCAGCCTGCTGGCGACGTCCAGGTGCTTGCGCATCAGTTCGGCCGCGCCTTCGCGGTTGCCCGATTCGAGCGCGGCAAGAATGCCCAGGTGCTCGTGGCAGCTCACTTCCACGCGGCCGTGGCCGTGCTTCCAGTCGTAGTTGGACAGGCGCCGCAGCCGGTTCATGCGCCGGACTGCATCGGCGTAGAAACGGTTGCCGGAGGCCAGCGCCAGCCCTTCGTGGAAGGCCGCGTTGGTCTCGAAGAAGGCCACGCTGGAGGCCTCGGTCCACGGCTGCGTGAGAAAGGCGGAATGCTCGATGCGCATGCGCGCGGCCCATTCGGGCGACAGCGCAAACCCGGGCTCCAGGATGGCCGCCGGCTCGATCGCCATGCGGAAGCGGTAGCTCTCCAGCCGCGCCTCGTTGTACCAGGCCGAGTCCTGGAATTTCCAGCGGTAGCCCAGGCGGCGCTCGGCCAGGCCCAGGTCGGCCAGGCGCACCAGCGCCTGCTTGATGGTGGCGCGCGTCTCGCCGTAGCGCTCCATCAGGTCGCGCTCGGAAACCTCGTCGGGCAGGATCTCCCGCCGGCGGTCGTGCGCGATGCGCACCAGCAATTCATCCCCGCCTTCGCCGGCCGCCTCTGTCGGCGCCTCCAGCGGCGGATGCGCCAGCAGTTCCACCCCCTTGTTGCGGCGCCGCTGCACGAAACCCTGCGCCTCCAGGTGATCCAGCGCGGCGCGGATCGGTGTGCGCGACACGCCCAGGTGCTCGGCCAGGCGCTGCTCGTTGAGGCGGTCGCCGGCCTGCAGCGACTCGTCGCGAATCCACTGCGCAATGCGGTAGCCCAGCGCCAGGCGCACGCGTCCAGTCGACTCGGGGATCTCCGGTGAAGTATCCATTGATTTTTTTGTACTCACAAAATACACTATTTATAGCACACCTGACGGCACACTGCCGTGACGCCATCAAGACAGCGCGCCGTTACCGCCTTTATGCAGGCCTTTACGCAGACTTTCCGCAGACCCTTACGCAGACTTTCCGCAAGTTACGCAATTATTTGACGCCGAAAACGCTCCCATGACCAGCCATCCCGCTTCCCCGGACCAAACCGCCATCCATGACACCGTTCCCCACTGCCCGCTGATCGAAGTCAGCGGCGCGCCGCGCGAGCGTGGCCGGCAATACGGCGAACAGGCCGTCGTGCGCATCAAGCGCGGCATCGAGCACTATGCGCGACAACTCGAGAGCAACCAGCTGGGCTGGCCGGAGCTGCGCAAGATCGTGGCCACCTTCGAGCCCACCATTGCCGCGTTCGACCCGAACTATATCGAGGAAATGAAAGGCATCGCCGAAGGCGCGCAGGTGGAGTACGCCGCCGTGGTGATGCTCAACGCGCGCACCGAAGTGCTCAAGCTGGCCGACCGCATGCGCAACCAGCAGCCGGTGCCGCTGGACCCGGACGGCTGCACCGGCGTGCTGGCGCTGCCCGGCGCCACCGCCAGCGGCCGCGTGATCCACGCGCAGAACTGGGACTGGAAGGCGGAGTGCGCGGAATCGTCCGTGGTGCTGAAGGTCAGGCGCGACGACGGCCCCGATTTCCTGACCTTCACCGAAGCCGGCGCGCTGGCGCGCTCGGGCATGAACGCGGCCGGCATCTCGATCACGGCCAACTACCTGGAGTGCGAGCGGGATTACCGCACGCTGGGCGTGCCGCTGGCGCTGATCCGCCGCAAGGTGCTGGAGCAGCGGCGCCTGGCCTTTGCCATGCAGTCGGTGTACGTGACCGCCAAGTCCGCCGCCAACAATATGATGGTGGCGCACGCCGACGGCGTGGCCATCAACTTCGAATGCGCGCCCGATGAAACCTTCCAGGTGCTGCCCGAGCGCGGCGTGCTCGTGCATGCCAACCACTGGCTGAGCCCGGTGGCGCTGACCAAGCTGCGCGACCTGGGCATCCAGAAGATGCCGGATTCGCTGTACCGCGACGAGCGCGTGCGCCAGCTGGTGCAGCCGCATATCGGCAACATCACCGTGGACACCATCAAGCGCGCGCTGTTCGACGACTTCGAGACGCCGTATTCGGTTTGCCGCCCGCCGCGCCCGAACTCGAGCAACAACCTGTCGGCCACCGTGGCGATGATCGTGATGGAGCCGGAACTGGGCGTGATGGAAGTCTCGATGCTGCCGGCGCTGCACCCCACCTTCGCCACCTTCCGCCTGGATATGGAGATCCAGCGGAGCGGCGCCGCCGCCCCGGCCCACGCACGGGCAGTGGCGGCCTGACGCGGCGCGGAGGAGCCATGGAGACGAGACGAACCACCGCCGCGCGGCCGCTGACCCGGCTGCTGACGGCCATATCCACCCTGGCGGCATGCCTGGCGCTGGCCGCGCCGGGCCTGCACGCCCAGCCCGCGCAGGACACCCTGCGCATCCGCCTGAACGCCGACGTGCGCTCGACCGACCCGGGCGTGAACCGCGACGCCAACAGCGATGCGGTGGTCGCGCACATGCTCGAAGGCCTGGTCGCGTTCCGCGAAGACACCACCGTGGGGCCGCTGCTGGCGCAGAGCGTGACACCCTCGGCCGACGGCACCACCTACACCTTCGTGCTGCGCCCCGGGCTGAAATTCCACAACGGCGCGCCGGTCACGGCCGACGACGTGGTGTATTCGTGGAACCGCTACATGACGCCGGGCAACAACTGGCGCTGCCTGTCGGAGTTCGACGGGCGCGGCCAGGCCAAGGTGCTGAAGGTCGAAGCGAAGGACGCGTCTACCGTGGTCTACACGCTGGACCGCCCTTCCGCGCTGTTCCTCCAGACGCTCGCGCGTCCCGACTGCGGCGGCACCGGCATCTACCACCGCAGCTCCGTCGGCCCCGACGGCAAGTGGCGCGAGCCGGTCGGCACCGGGCCGTTCAGGTTCTCGGAGTGGAAGCGCGGCCAGTACATGGAACTGGTGCGCAACCCGTCCTACGCGGCGCTGCCCGGCAAGCGCGACGGCGCCACCGGCAACAAGACCGCCGAGGTGGGCAAGGTACGCTTCATCGTCATCCCCGACGTGGCGGCGGCCAAGGCCGCGCTTCTGTCGGGCGGCGTCGACATGATCTTCGACGTGGAAGACAACGACCTGCCCGAATACCGCAAGCGCCGCGACCTGGTGCTGGAGAGCGTGCCCACCATGGGCCTCAACGGCCTGCTGTTCCAGACCCGCGACCCGCTGCTCAAGGACGTGCGCATCCGCCGCGCGCTGGCGCTGTCGATGGATGTGCCCGAGATGGTCGGTGCCATCACCGAAGGCGGCTCGCAGCCCAGCCGCTCCGCCATCCCGCGCCCCAGCCCTTACTACGGCCGCGCGCAGGCCGGCATGCCGGGGCGCGACATCGAAGCCGCGCGCAAGCTGCTGGCCGAAGCGGGCTACCGTGGCCAGCCCATCAAGATCCTGACCACCAAGCGCTACAACTCGCTGTTCGACATGGCGGTGCTGACCCAGGCCATGGCCAGCGAGGCCGGCCTGCGCGTGGACGTGGAAGTGCTGGACTGGGCCACCCTGCTCGACCGCTATAACCGCGGCGACTACCAGGCCATGGCCTTCAGCTATTCCGCGCGGCTGGACGCGTCGCTGTCCTACGACATGATCATCGGCCCGAAGGACAAGCAGCCGCGCAAGGTGTGGGACACCGCCGACGCCATCCGCCTGCTCAACAACAGCATGAGCCTGTCGGACCGCACGCAGCGCCAGGCCATGTTCGACGGCCTCGACGCCCGCCTGCGCGAAGACGTGCCGGCAGTGTTCTTCTACTCGGAAATGCGCACCAGCGCCGCGCGCGATTACGTGAAGGGCTACAAGGGCTGGCCTCTGGGCCAGCCGCGTGCCTGGGGCGTGTCGATGGCGGGCCGCTGAGCGCCTGGCGGCGCGCTTGATGGCCCGCCTCACTGCACACTGTCAATAACCGGAGCCACCCCTTGTCTTCGTCCTTCCTGCTCTACCTGCTCAGGCGCGTGCTGTGGACGCTGCCCACGCTGCTGCTGGTGGCGGCGCTGGTATTCGTCCTGATGCGGCTGATCCCGGGCGACCCGGCCCAGCTCATCCTGGGCGATGCCGGCACGCCCGAGCAACTTGCCGACCTGCGCACCCAGTTCGGCCTCGACAAACCCATCCTGCTGCAGTTCGGCCTGTGGCTCTCGCATATGGCCAGCGGCGACCTGGGCCACTCGCTGAGCAGCGGCGAGGCCGTGCTGCCGCTGTTGCTCGAACGCTTCCAGGTCAGCGCCGCCATCGTGCTGGTGGCGGTGGGCGCGGCCACCGCGCTGGCCGTGCCGGCCGGGCTGATCGCCGCGTGGAAGCAGAACTCGCTGACCGATACGGTGATCGTGGCCGGCGCCACCTTCTTCCTGTCGATCCCCAGCTTCTGGCTGGGCCTGCTGTTGCTGCTGTTCGTCGGCCTCAAGCTGGGCTGGGTGCCGGTGGTGGGCTACGTCACCTTCAGCCAGGACTGGCGAGCCGCCGCAAGCTTCCTGGTGCTGCCCGTGGTGACCCTGACCCTGATCGAGATGGGCGTGCTCACCCGCATGGCGCGCTCCAGCGCGATCGAGACGCTGCGCCTGGAGTACGTGACCCACGCCCGCGCCAAGGGCCTGTCGGAGCTGCGCGTGCTGCTGCGCCACGTGCTGCCCAACGCCTTCGCCCCCACCTGGACCTTGATCGGGCTGGTGCTGGGCAACCTGCTGGGCGGCATCGCGGTGCTCGAAACCGTGTTCACGCTGCCCGGCCTGGGGCGGTTGCTGGTGGACGCGATCTTCGCGCGCGACTACCCCGTGGTGCAGGGCTGCCTGCTGTTTACCGCGGCTATCTACGTGCTGGTCAACCTGGTGGTGGACCTCTTCTATCCTCTGTTCGATCCGCGGGTCGCGACATCATGAAACTACGCACCAATGCACTGGTGGGCGGCCTGCTGGTGGCCTCGGTGACGGCGATGGCGCTGCTCTCCGTGGTCTGGACGCCCTACAACCCCCTGCGCCTGAACCTGCGCATGCGGCTCAAGCCGCCTTCCGGCCTGCACTGGCTGGGCACCGACGAGTTCGGGCGCGACATCCTCTCGCGCCTGCTGGCTGGCGCCGGCGCCAGCCTGATGGTGGCCGCGCTGACCGTGCTGGTGGCGCTGCTGCTGGGCACGCTGCTGGGGCTGGTGGCCGGCTATTTCCGCGGCAAGACCGACCGCCTGATGATGGTGATGAACGATGCGCTGCTCGCCTTCCCGGGCATCCTGCTGGCGCTCGGCATCATGGTCATCACCGGCGCCAACAAATACGGCATCGTGCTGGCGCTGGGGCTGGCCTACACGCCCACGGCGGTGCGGCTGGTGCGCGGCACCGTGCTGTCGCTGCGCGAGAAGGAATACGTGGAGGCCTCGCGCGTGATCGGCAACAGCGAGCTGACCACCATGCTGCGCCACATCCTGCCCAACTGCGCCGCGCCGCTGATGGTGCTGGGCACGTCGATGTTCGGCTGGGTCGTGCTGGCCGAAAGCGCGCTCAGCTTCCTCGGCCTGGGCGTGCCGCCGCCGGCGCCCACCTGGGGCAACATGCTGTCCTCCGGGCGCCCCTATATCGAATCCGCCGCATGGCTGGGCATTGCCCCGGGCGTGTGCATCGCGCTGACGCTGCTCGGCATCAACCTGCTGGGCGACGCACTGCGCGACTGGCTCGACCCCCGCATGGAGCAAGGATGAACTCCAGGATGAATCCCCCCACGCCTGACGAACGTCCGGCGCCCGGCCCCACGGCCGCCGCCGGCGACCAGGGCGCCCCGCTGCTGAGCGTGCGCGGCCTGACGCTGCGCAGCGCCGCCGGCGCGCGCATCCTCAACGGCATCTCCTTCGATATCGCCCAGGGCGAGGTGCTTGCGCTGGTGGGCGAATCCGGCAGCGGCAAGACCATGGCCGGGCGCGCCGTGATGCGGCTGCTGCCTTCGCAGGTGCGCCACACCGGCGGCACCATCACGCTTGCCGGCAACGATATCGCCGCCGTGCCGGACCGGACCATGCGCTCGCTGCGCGGGCAGGTGGCGGGCATGGTGTTCCAGGAGCCGATGGTCTCGCTCAACCCCGCCATGACGGTCGGCGCGCAATTGTGCGAAGGCCTGATGCTGCATGAGAAGATCCCGGCGCAGGCCGCGCGCGAGCGCGCCGTGGACATGCTGGCGCGCGTGCAGATCGCCGACCCGGAAGGCTGCATGGCGGCCTATCCGCATGTGTTCTCGGGCGGCATGCGCCAGCGCATCATGCTGGCCTCGGTGATGCTGCTCAAGCCGCGCCTGCTGATCGCCGACGAGCCCACCACCGCGCTGGACGCGCTCAGCCAGCGCGAAGTCATGCAGATCATGGCGGACCTCACCCGCACCAGCGGCACCGCCGTGCTTCTGGTCACGCACGACCTGCAACTGGTGGCGCACTACGCGGATTCGGTGCTGGTGCTCAAGCGCGGCGACCAGGTCGAGTCCGGCGCCGCCTGCGACGTGCTGCGCAATCCGCGCGAGGCCTATACGCGCAGCCTGATCGCCGCGCTGCCGCAGCGCGACGACAACCGCCCCGCCGTGGCCGACGCCCCGCCCGTGATCGAGGCGCGCAACGTCTCGATCGGCTATCCCGGCACCCAGCGCCTGTTCTCGCGCACCGCCGCCAAGCTGGCGGTGGACCAGGTCTCGCTGGCGATCCGGCCGGGCGAGGTGGTGGCGGTGGTGGGCGGCTCGGGCTCGGGCAAGACCACGCTGGGGCGCGCCATGATCGGCCTGCTGCCGCTCGAGGGCGGCGAGATCCGGTTCCGCGGGCAGCCGGTCGGCGCGGGCGACAGGCACGCCCGGCGCGAATTCCGCCTGGCCTGCCAGATGGTGTTCCAGGATCCGTACTCCTCGCTCGATCCGCGCCAGCGCATCGGCGAGATCGTGGCCGAGCCGCTCAACCACGGCGAGCCGCTGACCCGCGCGCAGCGCCGCGAGCGGGTCGACGCCATGCTGGCCGAAGTGGGCCTGGATGGATTGGGCGAGCGCTTTCCGCATGCGCTCTCGGGCGGCCAGCGCCAGCGCGTGGCGATTGCCCGCGCGTTGATCCGGCGGCCCGCGCTTGTGGTGGCGGACGAACCGGTCTCGGCGCTGGACATGACGATCCAGAAGCAAGTGCTGACGCTGTTCCGGCAACTGCAGGCGCAGCACGGCTTTGCCTGCTTCTTCGTCTCGCACAACCTGGCCGCGGTGTCCGAGGTGGCGGACCGCATCGTCGTCATGCACCAGGGGCGTATCGTCGAGCAGGGCAGCGTGGCCGATATCTTCGACCGGCCGCAGCACGCCTATACGCGGGCGCTGCTGGAGGCGGCTTATGTGGCGCCGGGGCAGCAGGCGCCGCTGTCGATGCAGGCCGGTGCGGCGGGCGCTGGCGCCGCTGGCCTGGCTGAGCGCCCGGCGAGCGTCAGCGCTTCGTAGCGGCGCCGGTCCTCTCCGCGCGCCTTCGCTCCCGCATACGGGAGCGGGGCCGGGGAGCGGAAAACCGCCGGACTAACGCCAGACCACCGCCACCGTCTGCGCCCCATGACACGCCGCATAGTTCTCGCAGCCGGCGCAAGCCGGTTCGGGACAGGGATGCAGGTCAAGCCGCAGGCATAGCGCATGGTAGAAGAACTTCTTCCACTTCATGTCCATGGTGTTGGCAGCGTATAGAGAGGGAAAGTACTCCTGCAGCAGGCGCGACACGTCGTGCCTGCCGGACAGCCCCATGTCATGCCACAGATGCGAGCCGCCGAAGCAGCCGCTGGCCAGCGCGTGCGCAGCCCAGCGCATCTCGGGGCGGGCGGCCTCGCCGCAGGAAATGAGCATCTCCACCAGGTCGGGAAACTCGCAGGGCAGCGCCGCGGCATCCACGGGCGCGGACTCGGGTGCCCATCCCGCCTCCCGGGCGCCGGGAAAGCAGTGCCCGAGCATCTCCCAGAATTCGGCTTCCGCCAGGCCAAGCCATTGCGCGAAGCGGGGCAGCTTGCCGGCGTTGGCGCTTTCCAGCACCCCGGCCAGCGCGCGCGCCGCCGGCTCACCCGGGGAGAGTGAAAACGCATCGAGGATCAGTAAGGACTGGTTCACGGCACGGCCTTGTGAAGACGGACCCCGCACGCCAGGCAATCTGCGCGATCAGAGCGATCAGCAACCTGCGGCCACAGGCTGCCGGATGCGGTAGATGCAGTCGATGCGGAAGATGCGGTAGTCCAGTGACCGAAATATAGCGGCGTATATAACGACAGTCAAACCTGCCGCCACGGGTCTGGCGCTGCGCACTCCGCACGCGTTTCGCGGCTCAGTCCTGCCTTATCACCGCCGATCCACACCCATCACCGCCCATCCGCACGTATTACCGGAGCCAGCCGGAATCCAGGATCAGAGCGTCAGCTGGTCCAGGCCCTCGAACGGCACCGGCGCCGAGATGGCATAGCCCTGCAACAGGTCCGCGCCAAGCGACCTGGCCAGCGCCATATCCTCGTCGTTCTCCACCCCTTCGGCCACGGTCTGCAGTTCCAGCGCGCGTGCCAGCTCCATCGACAGCGACAGCAGCCGCCGCGCGCGTTCGGCATGGCGCGCCCGGTGCAGCATGGTCTTGTCGATCTTGACCTGCTTGAAGGGCAGCAGGCCCAGTGCCTGCAGCGAAGCGTAGCCGGCACCGAAATCGTCCTGCGAGATCACCATGCCGCGCGCCGACAATGCGCTGAGGTTTTCCAGCAGGCGCATCTCGCCCTCGCGGGACAACCGCGTCTGCTCCGTGAGCTCGAGCACCACGCGCGCGATATCCAGGCCGTGCGACATGCTCATGCGTAACATGGCCGGGATAAAGCCGGCGGCGGCCGCCGTGCACGGGTTGACGTTGAGCGAGAAGCGGCCGCAGTAGCATGGGAAGCGCGCCTGCACGCGCGCGCAGGCACGCAGGAAATGATCCAGCAGCAGGTTCTCCACGCCATGTCCGGCGAGGTTTTCCACGAACTTGTCCGGCGCGTGCACGCGGCCCTTGTCCGACCAGCGCGCCAGCACCTCGAGCCCGACGATGCCACCGTGCAGCGCACTGATCTGCGGCTGGAACACCGGATAGATATGCCCCAGCTCGATCGCGCCGACCAGATCGGCCCTGGAGAGCGCGAGCAGCTCGTCGCTCTGCAGGCTGCGCCCTTGCGCGTCCGTGTCCGCGTCCGGCTGCGCAAGCGTGGGCTGGGCCATCCTTTGCCGCAGCCGCGCCATGCGCTGGACCATGGCATCGTAGCGGCTGCCCTCCGTTGCCGCTGCGGGTGCGGATTGCGGCGGTGCTGCCGGCCAGGCGCCCGCCTCGCTACTGATTAACGCGATATGCAATTCAAGCTCCCGGAAGCCAATCCTTACTGCCATTCCCTGACCACGCCAATCTCGCCTTGGTTTTTGGTTTTTATTGTTCTTGTGGTTTTTTCTTGTTTTTATCGTTTTTATCGTTTTTCTTGTTCTTCGCGTTCACCTTCCGAACTGCAATACCACCGACCCCATTCTTTCAGTCCGCGGCCGGCTACGGGCGATTTCAGTTCCCCTCGTTAGCAGGACCACCCTCTAACGCAGGGTACTGCTGCAATGCAGCGAGGACCACAATGTATCTCAGCAAGACTGACCCCTTGCTAAACACTCAAGGGGTGCAGGGGCGCCCTGCACCTGCACCCCTCTTTTTCGCCGGCGGCAACGCCCGCGCGATACCACGCCGGCCTCACGGCGCGCTCCCCCCTCGGCATCAGAATCCCACACGCAAGCCAATCGAGCCGTAGCCGTAGTAACGGTCGAGCTTTCCTGCCGTTGCGGCGTTATAGAGGAACGGGATGGTGCCCACAAAGTTGTGCAGCGACGCCTGCCCGCGCAGGAACACTTCCACGTTCTTCACCACCGCGTACGACAGCTCCAGCCCCAGCGTGTGGTTCGAGCGGATCGGCGAATAGCCATAAGTGCTCGCGCGGTTGTCGACGTTGCTGCGCAGCAAATACTGGAACTGGTAGCCCAGCCGCGCGCTGAAGTTCTGGTACTTCCAGCGCCATGCGCCACCCAGGTTCAGGTAGCCCGCCACGTAGTTGAAATCGTCATTGAAATTCAGACCGTACTGCCCGGCGTCCGTGGAGAAGGAGGCCGACTGCAGGTTGGTATTGCCCACGCGGCATGGCGCGGCCAGCGCGCCGTTGGCAATATTGTCCGAGCCGATGGAGACATTGAACGTGCAGCCGCCCTGCTGCAGGCGCGTATTGATGCCGCCGATGGTGACGCGGCTGGCGCCCAGGCCAAAGAAGCCGGTCAGCTGGTTGCGCTCGGTGAGTTCGCCGGAAAAGATCACGTCTGCCTGGGCCTGGATATCGTTGGCGTCCTGGACCGTGATGCTGCTGAAGGTGGCGTTCCTGACCTTGAGCGCGGAAGAGCGGTCCAGGCTGCCGGCGCGGTCGCCCCACAGCGAGAAGCGCATCATGATGCGGTCACGCGCGCCGGGTTCGGCCAGCGGATCGTAATGCAAGGCCAGCATCCAGCTATCGATCTGGTTGTTGTCCGGACCGTAATCGATACCGCGCCGCCAGTAGGTCGCCGAGGCCGACCACTTCGGCGAGAACTTGTAGCCCAGCATGAGCCGCCCGCCGCGATAATCGCCGGCGTTGTCCGGCACGCTGCCCTGGCTCTCGCGCAGGTTGAAGACATCGACCGTGTGGTTGACCATGTCATAGCTGGCCTCCACACGCACGGTATTGAATTCGCCGGTGGCAGGCTCTGCCAGCATGAACACATCGTCTGGCGCCGCGCTGGCCGCGCCCGCGCATGACAAGCCCAGCAACAGGGCGCCGGCCTTGCCGAGCCGGCGCGTGGGATACAACACCATAGAGAGACTCCGAGGCCCGGGGAGCGTGCCTCATGCACGGCGCGCACCGGGTCGTGGCCCGGCGCGCTGCACGCAAAAAAAAGCCAGTCATCCGCCGCGGCGCCTGCCGGCGCGCGACGGATGACCGGGCATGCCCTCCCCGTGCGGGCGGAGGGCCTGGCTACGCACCGGTCAGGGGTTCAGCGTGACCGAGGTCTTGATGCCGTTGCCGCTGACGACTGCCGAGCCGGTCTGCACCGACTGGACCGAGGTCTTCTGCGGGCTGCCGCCGACCAGCGCACCCACGCTCACCGACTTGCCGCCCTGGCCCGCCACGGCAAACGTCACCGGGAAGGTGGTGGTTGCCTTCGGCGTGAGCGCATCGATCTGCGTCTGGCTCAGCGCCCCGGCGTTCTTGAGCTTGCCGAGGAAGGTGGTGAACGGCAGGTTCAGCGAGCCGCCGCTGGCGCTGTCGAACAGGTTGTCGGCCACGGCATTGGTCAGGCTGACATTGGCCGAGGTGGCACCCGAGATGCTGAACGAGTACGTCGTGTTGGCAGGCACCTGCACATTGGTCAGCGCCGAACCGCTGAAGGTCAGCGACACCTTCTCGATGATCACGTTCACGGTGCTGCCGTTGTAGGTGTAGCTCAGGCCGGCACGCACGTCAGCCGCACCACCGGCGAAGGCATCGCCGCTCTGCGACACCGCCACCTTGATCGAGCTGAGCGCGCCACCGCCGGTGACCGTGACCGCATCGCCGACCGGGAACGTCTGGCCGTTGATGGTCATGGTCGCCAGCTGGATGAAGTTGGTCGGCTTGACGGCATCGGTCACGGTGGTGATGACGGTGGAGACCACCGAGCCACCGAGGGCGGTCGCGGCGCTCTGGATCGCGCCGGCATTGCCCGTGGCCACGGCGTTGCCGAGCGTCTTCAGGTTGGCCGTGATGGATGCATCGACCAGCGCCGCGGGCGTGACCGCCGACATCAGGGTGCTCGTCGTGGTGGACTTGGCGCTATCGATCACCGCGTTGAGCGAGCCGCCCGACTGCAGTGCCGCCACCGTCGCGGCCGGATCGGTGCCCAGCACGATGGTGCCCAGTGCGGCGCTCACGTTGGCGACCTGGTTTGCGACGACGGGGCCGGCCAGCGCGCCCACGTTTGCCGCCACCGTATCGATGTTCGCCTGCAGGTTTGCCGGCAGGCCTGCCTTGGCGTTCTGCACTGCGGACGTCACCACCGACGTCACCAGCGTGGCGCTGCCCAGGTCAGCCGTGCCCGAGGCGGCGTTCACCGCGGTGGCCACCGCCTTGGCAGCTGCCGCAGCGGCATCGGCCGCGCTCAGCGTGCCGCCGCCCTTGGCCAGGCCCGTCAGCGTCTTGGCAACCTGGTCAATCAGTTGCTGCACCACCACGGCTGCCTTGAGCACCGCTGCGTCCTGCATCGGGTCCAGCGTGGCCAGGTCCTTGCCGGACAGGCCAAGCTTGGTAGCCAGCGCGGCGGCCTGGGTAGGCCCGAGCTGCGCCACCAGCGTGGTCAGCGGCGTGACCACCGGCGTCACGCCAGCCTTGTAGGTGACAGCGGGCGCCTGCAGCACGCCGGTGAACGGCTGCTTGGTACCGATGTCGGTACCGCCGGAGACTTTCAGCGCGCTCGTGCTGCAGCCAGCCGGGAAGGTGAAGTCGCCGGTTGCGCTGGTCGTTGCCGTCTGGTTTGCGCAATCGACAAAGGTCACGGTGGCGCCCGACAGGTAGAAGTCGACCGCCTTGCCGCTCACGGTAACCGCTGCCGGCGTGGATGGCGACGAAGAATCCGACCCGCCCCCGCACGCTACCAGCGCAACCGCGGCAGACGCCATGATGCCGAGGGTAAAGATATTCCTGAAATTGGTTTGCACGCTTCTCGCTCCTGAAATCAACACTTCAATACTTCGATGATGGTCTGTGGCCCAGCGCGCCGGACGACAGCAGCACGCCGTTGCCGGCGCCCTTCGCTGCCCTCTCCTGCTGCGCATCACGGATACCCTTGCTGGCTCTCGCAAGCGGATTCAGCAGCAACGGTCCGATGCTGCGTCTTGCCAGCACACTAGATAAACAATCCCAACTACCGTGTCACCCCTACTAGGCGGGGGAAAGCATTGGCTTGCACGCAAGGCGTTATCCGGGAGCCCGCGTGGCGTGATGGCGCGACCCTGCCGCAGCGGCCGCGCCACCTGCATCCATGCACCCGGGCCGGGCCATTGCGCTCGCTTCTGGCGCAACACGCAGGCGCGCGCAGGCAAGCACCAGCACATGCCGGTGCCCATGCACACGCCCGAGCCCCGCTACAGTGCAGATGCGGCAGCTACACCGGCTGCAGTACCTGCAGCGCCGGGAAATCATCCGGGTTGAGCCATCCCGCCACGTAGCGCCCCATGGCCTCGAGCAACACATCCGAGGTCAGTCCCGACGCGCCGGCCAGTGCCGGGCAGATGATCCAGGTGGTACCGTCGCGCTCCAGCACGCGCAGTGTCTTGGCCAGGTCGGCGGGCTGCAGGATGTAGTCGGCAGCGCGCGCATCCTCCAGCGCAAACGCCTGCACGTAGTCCGCGAGATGACGCTCACCAAGGCAGACCACCACCTTCGGCTTCCAGTGCCGGCGGATGCCATCGATGAAGCCGAAGCGCTGGCCGCTGCGGCACAGGTCAAGGTAGCGCTGCTTGGGCACCAGCGCAGGCTGCCCGCGGAACGCCTTCGACCACGGCGTCTGCCCGATCAGATGGGCCGGCAGCGGGAACAGGCTGAGCTTGAACTCCGCGCCACGCGGCGCGTAGAGAAGATGGTCGAAGTAATGCTTCCAGTCGCACTCGCTCGGCGCGCTCCCAAACGTGTGTGCGCGCGCGGCCGCCATGATCCTTGCGATCTTCTGGTGGGATTGCCAGCGTTCCATGCTGGCGCGGTGCTTGTCGCGGTATCCGGCATCCCAGGCGCCCGGCTGCTCGCGCGGCACCAGCGGCGCTACCAGCGACTCGACCCACGGGTGCGGCGTGCTGTCGCAAAACCACACCGCTGCCCCCGGATTTCCCCCTTCCATACCAACGTACGACGCGAAATACGCGTCCAACTGCTCACGCGAAAATACTGTCTTCTGCTCTATTTCCATGCCTCTACCGCTTGGTGGAGTTAAAGATGCCACACGCAGAGGCAATACACACCTGTACGAAAGGCAACGAGACGCCCCGAATGCATCGGCAAATCTCTAATAGAACCTGGAGACAACCCGCTGAATGGGGATGGACAACGCGCTGGAAATCCCGCGCCTCTCATCCCGCTTCGTATCGGAGACCTGCCAGCCCGACGCCACACCGGCCCCGACGGATTTGACCTTCCTGCAACCAATCTGGATCAGTCTTTCCCTTTGGAAGATGCTGTCCGGCGTCTTTGTCATGATGACCCGCGTGCCGCCGAACCCCGCCTTAAGGAAACCTGATCGCGTTTGCGCGAAACACTAACTAGGCGGACCGAGATTTTGCGCGAGAATCGAGCGATGCGCGCCCCCCTTTCGAGGGATTCGTTGCACTCTTGTTTCCCTTCTTGAGCGGGGTAACGCCCGATGCCGGCACAGGGCAAATTCGCGCGCGAAAAGCAATCCCATAAAAGCGGTAGGGTACGGCCACGGCGCGCACGGCCATTCTTCTATACAGTAGGGCAGGCGCACCGCTCCTCTTCTCTCAGGACGGCGCGGCAACCGTGTCCCCCCTGCCCCTCGCCCTTTCCTCCGCTAACGCATCGCCGCAGGCCAGCCGCCTGCAGCACAGCCGTTTCGAAGTCGGCGGGCCGGCGCACGCCAGCGCGAACCCCAATGTAAGCGGCCAGATACTCACTTGGCGGCAGCGCGTGGGTCATGTCATGGACCTGCATGTGAGCCGCGACAGCCTGATCGCCCCCTTTCACGGCGCCATCGACCGCTATCTGGTCGGCGACATGCTCTTCACCGACAGCCGTTGCGACGGCGTGACGCTGCAGCGCAGCCTCGCACGTATCTCAACCGATACGATGCGACACCATGTGCTACAGGTATTTGTGGAAGGCAGCGCCGGCGAGGTGGAGGGAATGCAACGCAACCCGGTGCCGCGCCACGGCGGGATCCTGCTCACCGATCTCGGCCAGCCTATCCAGATGCAGCGTGGCACCACGCGCGCGCTCTCGATCTTCGTGCCCCGCGCCATGATGGACACCGTCTTTGCTGAAGCCGAAGCCGCGCACGGGCGCATTGTCGAGACCGATACCCCGCTGACCCGCCTGGCGGTGGACCATGCCAGGATGCTCGAACGCGAGCTTCCCCGCATGGCGCCCGAAGCCGCCGCGGATGCCATGCAAATCGGTGTGGAACTGCTGGTCGCGGCGTTTCGCCGTGGCGCGAAGCTCGAAGGCAGCGCCAGGTCCGCGGCCCGCAGCGCCATGCTGGCGCGCGCACGCCGCCTGATCGACGCCGATCCCGGCGAGGCCGGCCTGTCCCCGGCAAACCTGCTGGCAAAGATGGAAATCTCGCGCCCGACCCTGTACCGGCTGTTCGAGGACGAGGGTGGTGTGCAGGCGTATATCCGCAAGAGCCGGCTGCGCGCCGCCGCCCTGGAGCTGGTGCGGTATCCGCGGCTTGCCGTCAACGACATCGCCTACGGCCTGGGCTTCAACAGCGCGTCTGATTTCACCCGCGCCTTTCGCCGCACGCTAGGCATGTCGCCCAGCGACCTGCGTGCCTACGCCACCGACGCCGGCAACACCGGGCTCAGGCAGGCCGCCCTGGCCCTCCAGGGCGAAGAATTCCGCCGGTGGCTGCACCGGCAGCAAGCCTGAGCCACACAGCGCACCCGCAGGGCCGCATCACGCCGCGAGGCGCAGAGCCGCCGGATCCGGCTGGCCAGGCGCGTCTGGCCGCGTCTGGAAGTCGGCCAGCGTCAGCCACTGGCTGATGAACCCGCCCATCGCATTCAGAAGGACATCCGAAGCCAGCCCGGCGGCACCCGCCACGGCCGGGCAGATCACCAGGTGCGTGCCCTGGTCTGCGTAGATCCGCAGGACCCTTGCCTGGTCGGCCGGCTGCAGCGTGTGCTCCGTATAGGGCAGGCCGCGCATGCCGAAGGCGTGGAGATAGTCACTTTCGTGGCGCTCGCCAAGGCATACCACCACCTTGGGCCGCGCGCGCCGGCGCATTGCCGCGATAAAGCGGAAGCGCGTGCCGGTGCGGCAAAGCGCCAGGTACTTGCCCTTGGGGTTCAGTTCCGCCTGTGCGCCGTGCAGCCGCTTCCAGGGCAGCCCGTTCTCGGCCCGCACCGACAAGGGAAACAAGCTCAGCTTGAAATCCCAACCGCGCGGCCGGTAAAGGTACTCCGCCAGGTAACGCTGCCAGTCGCCGCTATCGTCCCGCCCGAACAACACCATCTCCCGGGCCGCGGCCATGATGCGGGCAATGCGCTGGTGCGTCTGCCACTTAGCTATCTGCCGCGCGTGGCGCAGACGGAAATCCGCGTCCCAGGCCGGCACCGTGCGGCGCGGTGACAACGTCACCGGCAATGATTCCGCATCTGTCATCGGCATGTAATCGCAGAACCAGACTGCGCCCGCCAGATTGCCCCCCTCCATGCCCACATAAGACGCAAAGTAACTATCGAGCTGCTCACGCGTGAAGCCATTCCCATCCATTTCCATCTTTCCAACGGTTGGTCGCCTTGCAACGGGTACGAGGCGTGGATCAGTTCAGACCCACAGCATAGGCCGGCGCACGCGCATCGCTTGACCGTCTGTCTCACTTTTCCCCTCGTCGGATGGGAAAATTTTCAGCCTCGCAAGAGCCGCCGGCCGGCAATGACCGCGCCCGCGCAATCCCGCAGAGCCGGTGTAAGCAGCCGAATCACGCGCCACGCCACCTCTCCCCGGCTCCATCAATCCAAGCACCCCCTACCAAAGCAGGGATAAAAGATAAGGCGCAACGGATGACGCAGGTTATTTAAAAAAATCATATGACCCACTGTCAATGCAGACCGTGGCGAACCTTGCCGCGCGATACGGCAGCCCGCAAGCGCCGCGCGCAATAAGCGCCGACGATCCCCACTCTATCCCTTCTCACGCAGGGTACCCGGGATTCTCGCTGCACCGCATTATCCGCACCATCGTAAAGACGAAGTACACCGCGCGGCTTATGCCGGCGGGCAGAAACCAAGCGTTGCAATTCCAATGGGCAGTCCGCAAAGGACGCCGCAGGTGGCAAGGTCAGCCACCATCGCGCAGCCATGCCATGGGACCCGACTGCCGCGGAAGCAGTCCGCACGACTTTGCTTTGTCTTGCCGTGGCCAGCGCCGCGGCACTGTGCATGGCGCCGGCAACACCGGCCGCCCGCATAGCCAATTAACCGGCGGGGAGGAACAGTACGGTGCACAAGGTGCACCTGCTACGCGAACGCTTCGGGAGAAGTCATGGGAGTCTATCGCGACATGTTCGCCAGGCATCACGATCAGCTAGCGCTGATGGTGCGCCTGTTCGACATCGGGGCCATCTTGATCGCCGGCTACCTGGCGGCCGCACTACGCTTCGCGCCTGACCTCGGGCCAGCCGCGCCCGTTCACCAGTTCATCCAGTACTTTGCCTGCGCGGTGGCCTTCATCGTCATGCCGGCGTTCGACCTCTACGCCTCCTGGCGCGGCCGCAGCCTTGCCGCGATGGCCACGCGCGTGATCTCCGCCTGGACGCTGGTCTGGCTGATCAGCCTGCTGATGTGCTACTTCATTCATCAGGCAGACGCACTCTCGCGCCTGTGGATGGCCTACTGGTACGGCCTCTCCCTGGCTGGCCTGTTCATCGTCCACCTGGCCAGCCGCTCCGTGCTGGGCATCGTGCGCAGTGCCGGCGCCAACCACAAGCGCGTGCTGATCGTGGGCTACGGCCGCACCGGCCAGGAGATGTACCGCCGCGCCACCGTCAGCCACCGCACCGGCTACAAGGTCAGCGGCATCTACGCCCCCGAAGGCGAAGCCACGCCCGAAGGCCGCCCGCGCATCACCGACACCGCCGACATTGCCGAATTCTCACGCTCGCACGGCATTGACGAAGTCTGGCTCACCCTGCCCCTGAGCGAATCCCTGCAGATGCAGGAAATCGCCTTCTCCCTGCGCAACGACTTCATCGACATCAAGTGGATGCCCAGCGTGCTGGACTTCGACCTGCTCAACCACAAGCTCGGCAACTTCCTGGGCATGCCCGCGGTGGAAATGAACCGCCCGCCATCGCTAGGCGTGCGCGGCACCGTCAAGGCCATCTTCGACCGCGCCTTTGCCGCGCTGGTCCTCATCGCCCTTTCGCCGCTGTTCCTGCTGATCGGCATCCTGATCAAGCGCAGCTCGCCCGGCCCGGTCTTTTTCAAGCAAGAACGCCTGGGCCTGGACGGCCGCGAGATCCACGTCTACAAGTTCCGCAGCATGCAGGTACACGCCGAGCACGGCGTGGTCACCCAGGCCACCAAGGGCGACAACCGCATCACACCCATCGGCGCCTTCCTGCGCCGCACCAGCCTGGACGAGCTGCCCCAGTTCATCAACGTGCTGCGCGGCGAAATGAGCGTGGTAGGCCCCCGCCCGCACGCCATGGCGCACAACAACCTCTACAAAGAGCAGCTGGACTTCTACATGCTGCGTCACCGGGTCAAGCCCGGCATTACCGGCTGGGCCCAGATCAACGGCTACCGCGGCGAGACCGACACGCTGGACAAGATGGCCAAGCGCGTGGAGCACGACATCTTCTATATCCGAAACTGGTCATTCTGGATGGACCTGCGGATAATCTTCTTCACTGCTTTCAAAGGCTGGACGGGAAAAAATGCGTATTAGTCGATTCCGGTTCGCAGCCCTTCCTGGCACGTTGTGAGCAGTAGGATGTTCCGCATCAAGGACTCAGCCGTCGCACTGGGCTCGACGGTCACCGCGCAGCTACTCTTCTTCGCATGCGTTGCGGTGATCGCGCGCTCCTACGGCCCAGAGGCGCTTGGCGTCTTCAACGGCGACGTGGCGCTCGGAATGTTTCTCGGCACCATATTGGCATTCCGATACGAGTTGGCCTGCGTCAGCGACTCCCGTGCAATCTCGCTCACCTCGCTTCGACATGCTCTGACACTCGCCAGCGCGAGCACAATCGCATTAGGGATATTACTGTACTTTCTTTTCAGCAAGTACACGGTGGTCGTATTCGCAATGTCTTTCTTTGCGCAACAAGCCGTCGCCCACTATCTAAATTCCCTACGTCATTACGTAGCCATCGCTTTTCTCCGCGTCCTTGTTAACGCGCTCCTTCTAGCTTCGCTGATCACCGCGCCGAAAATATTTGGCTCTGTCGAGATCAACCCTTTTTATGAATTTGCGTTTGTCACGTTGACTCTTTCGACGGCCTCAGTATTTCTCATCCTATTTTTCAATAGGAAGTGTCGAAACACGATTTCTTTCTACCGTTTCATCCACGAAAATCTTCGTTTCGCCAGCTACACACTCCCCGCCACCCTGTTGGCTTCAGTCTCTCTCTATGCACTCTCGATCCTGGTGCCACGCTGGTTTGACGCCATAGCTGCTGGTTATTTCGCCGCCGCCTATCGCTTCGGCGCCTTCCCAGTATCACTCATCGCACAAAGCATTGGCGGCGTACTCCGCCGCGACGCGGTTTCTGCCGTGGCAAAGGGGGCGCCGCTGCTCACTGTCCTACGCCCATATGCGGCTATGCTCTCGATTCTGGCAGCCGCCTACGTCATTGCCGGAATTACACTCTATACGACGTTAGTCTCCCTCTTTCTCGGCGAGAAATGGCAGCACTCGGCAATCTACTTTCACGCCTTGATGCCGTTCTTCGCCCTTCAATTGATATACATACCGCTGTCGCAGGTCTTCCTGGCAACAAAATCTCAGCGCATCGACCTACTAATCCAGCTGGTTAGTGCAATAAGCCTCGCCAGCGCATTGATAATTTCAAAGATAAGTAAGTTCACGTTGCTGGGTACGTCGCTTGCATTCTCCATCGGTGGCTCGCTGGTTCTTCTTTTTGGACTTTTCGTTATCTTTAGAGTCTCAGCTGACTCACATCAAAAGAATCATTCAGAAATCACCGATGAATTGCAAGCAACGCTACGATAGTGAATTCTATTAATAATCTGACAAAACACACTGTGATTGCAAGTTACATTACATCCATAAGAATCCTGAACAATTAACCTCGAATTATCTAGCGATAGCCGAAGCTTACAGTCGAGTTAAAAGCAAGTCTATGAAGATCACGCACCTCATCGAGTCCACTGCGACAGGTACTTTGTCGATGGTTTGCCTTGCCGCCAACTACTTCGCCGCGAACGGACACCAAGTAAGCGTCGTCTACTCCCCCCGACCGGAAACGCCAACTGATCTCGAATCACTGTTTCACCGCGATGTCGTCCTGCATGCCCTTCCGATGGGCCCACGGGATCTTCCTGGCGGCATCCTCGAAGCTCGCAGGAAACTGAAGGAACTCAATCCAGATGTGCTGCACATGCATTCGTCCTTCGCAGGGTTCGTGGGTCGCCTAGCGACAATTGGGTGGAAATCAGATCTAAAATCATTTTACAGCCCGCACTGTATCTCCTTTATGAGAACCGATATTTCGGATCTCAAGAAGCGAATCTTTACGCTGCTAGAAGCCATTGCTGCTAAACGCCATGGAACCTATATCGCCTGCTCGCGCAGCGAAGCGCTAGCCATTGAAGATTCGTTGGGACTTCCCGCGCTCATACTTGAAAATGCTGTTGACGTCGGCTTCTTTACCAGGCCAAACACCGACACCCCGCTTCGAGCGCACCGACCAGACAAGCGCCTCACAGTTGTCACCGTAGGTGGGATTCGCCGTCAGAAGGGTTTCGACCTCTTCTCAGACATTTCGAGACTTCTTTCTCACCGAGGCTTCGAATTTGTTTGGATCGGAGACGGCGACCTCACCAGCAAAGCAGCCCTCACAGATGCAGGTGTTCGCGTAACTGGATGGCGTACTCGCCAAGAAGTACGCGACATGCTTCATTCCGCAGACGTGTACCTCTCAACCGCGGCTTGGGAAGGCATGCCTGTCTCAGTCATCGAGGCAATGGCATCCGGGTTGCCCGTTCTTGCAAATCGATGCCCGGGGAACGTGGACGTCGTTGACGATGAAGTCAATGGGGTTCTGTTCTCTGGCGCAAGTGAGGCCGTTGGCCAACTCGAACGTCTATATCTGAATACTGACCTGCGTACCCAGATCGCGCACCAAGGGGAGCAGGCCGCTCGCGGGCGCTTTGCCCAAAGCAGGTTCCTTCACCAACTCGAACAAATTTACATCCAGCCTTCCCGGGTTGGTGCTCACTAGGAGAAACTCATTATGGAGGAAATCGGGGACGGCAACTGCGCGGTTATCTTCGGCGGAAATGGTTTTATTGGTGCATTTCTGGCATACAGCCTCGCATCCAGCAAAAAATATCGCAAGGTATACCTTTTTGACCGAGAAAGTATCGAGGAAAAGCAAAATCAGTTTCGACTTGAAATGGTGCGATCCAGCGGTGCCATTGAGCTACTTGGGGACGTGCGGCATCCAATCACATGGGCACCGGATGAGAGAGTCGACTTCGTCGCGAATCTAGCTGCAGTGCATCGCGAACCCGGCCACCTCCCGCATGAGTACTACGAGACCAATATCCTCGGTGCGGAGAACGTGTGCGATTGGGCTAGACGAGTCAATGCGACGAATATTATTTTCACAAGTTCGATTGCACCTTACGGCGTAAGCGATGAACGACGTGACGAGAATTCATTGCCGGTCCCGGCTTCTGCCTACGGCGGATCTAAGCTAGTCGCCGAAAAAATTCATCTTTCGTGGCTCAACGAAGATCGCTCACAAAGAGTACTAACAATCGTTCGCCCCGGTGTAGTTTTCGGGCCTGGCGAAAGCGGGAACGTATCTCGGCTCATCCATGCCGTCATGCGGCGTTATTTCTTTTATATGGGGAATAAGGAAACGCGGAAGGCCGGCGTCTATGTAAAAGAATTGGTTGACGCAATGCAGTGGGTACATCAGCAACAGATCGACAGCAAAGACGCATATGCGCTATTTAATATGTCGATGGAACCCGCGCCTGCAATTCGTGACTATGTGAATGCTGTGTGCCTGACTGCCGGAATTAAACGTCATGTACCGGAGGTGCCATTTTCTCTTCTACTTTTGGCATCTCACAGCATCAGCTTGCTCGCCGGCTTGATCGGCCTGAAACAGCCATTTAGTCCTGTTCGGGTACGCAAACTCGTCCGCCCTAACTATATAACGCCTGGATACTTGCTTGCCTCGGGCTACTCATTCAAGTATGACCTGGCCGGTGCGTTTCAAGATTGGCAAACGCTATGCCCGGACGACTGGAAATAGGAACTTAACATGCAGATTGATATTTCGCCCGATATTCGCCTATCAAACCAACTTCCCCTTGTCCTTATTGGTGGCTTGAACGTTCTGGAGGATCTCGACAGCACGCTTTTTGCGTGCGAGCGATTCATGAAGGTCACGACTGCCATCGGAATCCCATTTGTCTTCAAGGCGTCATTCGACAAGGCCAACCGCTCCTCCATACACTCTTATCGCGGACCGGGATTGTTGGAGGGCATGCGCATATTTGACAGGGTAAAAGATGAATTCGCCGTTCCCATAATTACGGATATCCATGAACCTGCGCAAGCCGAGGTCGTCGCAAAGCACGTCGATATCCTACAGATTCCGGCATTCCTGGCACGACAAACCGATCTTATAGTGGCGGCCTCACATACCGGAAAACCGCTAAATATCAAAAAGCCACAATTCATGAGCCCTACGCAAGTCAGGAATATCGTGATGAAGTGCAAAGAGAGCGGGAATCCGAATGTTCTCCTCTGCGAACGAGGCGCGTCCTTCGGCTACGACAATCTTGTCGTCGACATGCTCGGCTTCCGCGAAATGATCAACGCCACCGGTGGTCACCCGCTGATTTTCGATGTCACTCACAGTCTACAGCGACGAGATGCAGGAGCGGAGGCGTCCGGTGGCCGTCGCGGTCAGGTCCTCGAACTGGCGAAAGCCGCTGTCTCGCTTGGTATCGCTGGCCTCTTCCTCGAGGCTCACCCAGACCCCGACAACGCGCTTTGCGATGGCCCGAGTGCACTTCCGCTTGATCTGCTCGAGCCAGTTTTGAAGCAAATCAAGGCGCTTGACGACCTTATAAAGTCTTTTGACACGATAACCGTAAATTGATTTATCGAATAGCAATTTTCGCACGCAACAAATGAATAATAGTCACATCAGCAGCAACGAATTAATTAAGTGGGGAAAGGCGACTCTCCAATCCGAGGCAGACGCAATCTCCGCCCTCCTCCAAGGGATCGACGAATCATTTGCACAAGCTGTGCAACACATCCTTCGCTCGCGCGGGCGGGTCGTTGTCTGTGGCATGGGAAAATCTGGCATAGTCGGAAAGAAAATTGCGGCCACTTTAGCCAGTACTGGAACTCCGAGTTTCTTCATGCACCCCGGCGAGGCTTACCACGGCGATCTCGGCATGGTGACAGCAGAAGATACGTTTCTCGCAATCTCGAACTCCGGCGAAACCGACGAGGTCGTAAAGATAATTCCGTACCTTCGCGATAACGGAAATCATCTGATCTCGATCACTGGGAATCCTGCGTCTACGCTAGCAATGGCAGCACATTGCCATCTGAGTATCGGCGCCGTCGTTGAAGCCTGTCCGTTCCAGTTGGCACCCACATCATCCACCACCGCAACCCTCGCTCTCGGGGATGCACTGGCTGTTGCCGCGATGCGCGCGAAGGATTTTTCCCCCGAGGCCTTCGCTAGGTTTCACCCTGGTGGATCGCTGGGGAGAAGGCTGCTACGGAAGGTGGAGGATGAAATGGTGAGAGACCTACCATTTGTAGAACTCGACACCGGGATTCTGCAAGTGTTGAGCACAATGACAGATGCGAGGTTAGGAATCGCCTTAGTCAGATCCGGCGACGCAGTTGGCGTCATAACCGACGGCGACATTCGTCGGGCGATTGAGCGCCATCGCAGTGCGGTTTTCGAACGAACAGCACGTGACATGATGTCGACCGATCCATTCGCCGTGCCGGTCGGAACGCGCGTGGAGGACGCGTTGGCTCTTATGGACCGTAAAGGTGTCTCGTCGTTGCTCGTAACTCAGAATGACCGCATCGTCGGTGTTTTTAAAAAGTAGCATCCGCACTGCAGAGAAGAATGAACTCTCTTCGCACTCTCGGCATAACATTTATTCTCGGCGCACACATTTTCCTATTGAGTTGCACTGCTCAAGTAGTCAACGGAGGACCACCTGGCACAGTCGTCTCACATCGATTCGCGTCCGACTCGCTATATTTGGGATCACCTTCAATCGCGAAACTGCGTGACGGTACGATAGTGATCTCTCACGACGAGTTCGGACCAGCTGCTAGTGGCGAAAGAACTTTCGTTTACAAGTCGGTCGACCAAGGGGAACACTGGTCTCAAGCGGCCGTCATCGATGGCCAGTACTGGTCATCTATCTTCACTTTCCGGAATAACCTCTATCTACTCGGCACCACAAGTGATCGTGGAGCGCCAATTATCCGCAAGTCCGAAAATGGAGGTATTACCTGGACATCTCCAGACTCGGCCCGCAACGGCTTGTTTCCACTTAGCGGGCGTTATCTTTCCGCCCCTGTCCCAGTTCTCGTTCACGAGGGCAGGCTCTGGCGCTCAATGGAGCGAGTGCAGAAAGCAGGCCTCGAAAGTATCGTATTGTCCATTCCGGAAGATACGCTTGACCTGTTGAACACATCAAATTGGACAATCAGCGCGGGGGCGACTCCCAGTCGACGTTGGCTTGACGGCAGATTTCTCGGATGGATGGAAGGGAATCTCGTCGCAAGCGCAAGTGGCCACGTGACAAATATTCTTCGAGTCAACTACAACGACCGTGAGGAGAAAGCAGCCCTAGTCACTGTCGATTCATCTGGTTCCCGCGCTGAATTCAACCCAGAAACTGGATTCATCAACCTCCCAGGCGGCGGAAAGAAATTCACTATACGCTTCGATGCGAGCAGTGGCTACTACCTCGCTCTATCGAACGCGGTGAAAAATGACTACGCGGGGGGCAACTACGAGCGAGCAAGAAATCGATTATCTCTCATCTACTCTCTCGATTTGCATGATTGGAAGGTCGCCGACGATATAATATTCAATCCAGATTGGAATAGACATGGCTATCAATATGCCGACTGGATCTTCGACGGTGACGATATTTTAACTGCGGTTCGAGTCGCGGCGGACGACTCTCGAGGTGGCGCAAAAAATCAGCACGATTCAAATTACATCACATTCTTGAAAATTAAAAATTTCCGAAAATTACTGCCAAAATGATTCATACCGACTGGCCGCGGGTCCGTCCAAGCGATTGCGCGGCCAGTTCGGAAGCATAGCACCCCACCTTCAATCGGCAGAAATCTGCAACGCCCGTGCTGCGGCCGTTCGGGAGATCGGCATACGCGAAAAGTAGTCGATACCGTCAACCAGGTACCGGTGCACAAATTTCCGCACCTGCACCTCATCGAAATCTCTGTAATAGCTTCGACCAAGACATATTACGGACTTTCCGTACAGATGTGCCTCGAGGCCAATTGTCGAGTTAATCGTCATAACGCAACGCGCGTACTTAATCAAAATCGTCGTGTTGCCCCCAACAATACGAAATCCAAGTTGGTGAGCCATCACCTTAATAGTCTCTATTTCGTTTAAATTGAATTCGGCCGGGTGCGGCTTGACAAGCAGGATGCACCCCAACTCCCGTGCTTTCTCGACAGCAATCCGTATCGCTTCCACATTACCCACTTCGGAATGGAGCTTTAGCTGAGTATCCCCACTCACTTGCAACGGAAGAAAAATGTACTCCGTTTCTTTTAACCTTTCCACATCCATATTCTCGTTGGCTGCCGTGACGGATGCGGCGCTACGAAGCCTTAACCCTTTTACCTTCCTTTGAAGAACGCCATTTGTCCCCAATTTAGCCAGATAATTCAAGCCAGAAGCTATTTTTGCCGCGACCCTCACATTAGATTGAGGTGGGGGGAGGCGCTTATATTCCTCGTATTTTTTGAACCATCGACGATGATCCTCAAGGTCAGCATCGGGCAAAACGTCGAGTAGTGACGGGTCTCGGCTGATGCTTGAAAGCGCATTTACACCCTCTGAGTCTGAAAACAGCTTGTCTGGTAGATTTGATATCTCCAGAAATACTGTATCGATATCCATCTCCTGACAGACCCGCGTCGCCGCTCTGCCAAGCATCTGCTGCCCATTCCACATCGCACACTTCACCACACCGAGTTTCTCGAATAGCTCTCGCGTCTTGCCGTATATGATGCTGTAGTCCTGCATCAGTTGCTGGAACGGCAAATCATCGTTTAAATGCTCGATCGACGTCAGTACGTCGTCCTCCCGCAGGTAGCGAGCCTCGCCACAACTTCTGCGAAAGTAGAATGACCTCTGCTTCGCGGCACGGATCCGAAGATGAGCGATTGGCTCAGAAGTCAGAAAAATGAAGCCGTACCGGTCCGACAGAGGGAGAACCAATCTCTTGAAGAATTGGACGCGCTCCAGAGAGTCAACGATAATTGCGATCATGGCATCGTTCCAGTTGCAACTTCACCGCTCAATATATGTCAAGGCTCGAAAATTCGAGCCGGAGCGAATCGTTGAAATAATATTCCTTCGCTGCCTAGTCACTGTAACTTCCGCATCGCGCGGCGCAGGGTTACTGTGAATCCTCTCGGCGTGCAGAAAAGCAAAATTGACCTAATCAGGCCATAAAATGCGTACGGATTAACTTCGAAATTTTCCAATATAATTTTTATTCTGCTCTTGATCTGAATTCTCCGCCGCATATTGGATATCCCCGCCGGACTAATTAGGCAGTCTACCAAGCTTTCGTTCAGATTTGACGCTTTATGGTTTTGGATAATCTTGAAGAAAAATGCGTAATCTTCCGCTGCTGGCTTATCAACCGGATACAAGCCAGACGTGGCAAGTAAAGAACTCCTAAACATTACTGCCGGATGCGTAAAGGTCGGATTTAGAAACATCATCTTTTTGATCGACGCAAAATCCGATGGGTGCTTGAGGGTGTATAACAGTTTCCCTTCCAAATCGACGAAATCAACCCAACTTCCGACAAGATGGTAATCCATATGTGAGTCCAAGAACTCAACTTGCTTTCTGAGTCGATCGTTCTTGCAACGGTCACCACAGTCCAGCCTGGCAACATACTTGTAAGATGTACCGAGATCAATGAGACCGCGATTCAAGGCATGTTCGATCCCCTGATTCTCATCCAACTCAATCAATCTTATTTTCAGCGCGCCTGAATATTTCTCCAAGATATTGACCGCTTTCCGTTCGACTCTACTGCCGTCATCCACGACGATGACGTCCGGCGCCAGCGAACCGGCCTCGACAGAGTGGATGGTCTCCAACAACGAATCGCCCGCGTTATAGTAAGGTATTAGGACGCAGCACTTACCGGCATTCCCCATCATAACCACCCTCAGGTCACCATTTATTAAGCTAATTACTCGCCTAGATCAGAACTGGATCTGATCACGAACTACACGTGTTCATTTGCCAACCTACGGATTGCAACGCGCTCGCAAGCAAGTTTCTATTTCTTATGCCTTCCTGCAACCCGCATCATTTCCGGTGCATGCTCCCTTTCGGCAACTCTTCGCCATAGGCAAATTTGGTAAAAGGAGGCTAGGGTAAACCAAAGCAGACCAAAAAGAATATGAAACTTAAAAAGAAGCAAAGGAAGAAAGAAGAGCAACTCGACAAAACAACCGCGAAATATTCGCGCAAGGATAGTTGCAAATAATCCGCACCCCAATACTCCCGAAGCAAAATACAAGTAGACCAGGAAAGATGAGTCGCGAACATGGTAACCCCAAAGTCCGGTTACACCGACCCGGGATGTCTCATCCCAAAAAAATCCCGCTCCAAATACATCAGCATTCCACTCGCGCTGCTTGAATTCCTCGAATACAGATTGCCTGCTGGAAATTGCATCGTAATCTACAGACTCTGTGACCCGTAGATTATAAAACTCAAACAAAAATGGAGAGGCAGCGAGAGCTGCCGCAAGGATGGCCACTTTTACCCAGCGAGATCCCTTGCACGCAACAAGAAAGACTGTTCCCAGCAAAGCAACCACAAAAATCGCGGCGATTGAGAGGCTTAGTGTTGCGGTCCCAAGTGCGATAATAATCGGGACCGTAATGCGCCGGTCAATGGCCAAAAGAACGGCGGCAGCAGGAAGTACGGCCATGGCGTAGAATGACGGCTCAGAAAACAAACCTACTCCCCTAATCCCGATGGCTCTTCCTTCCAGCGCCTTAGTCATATAGAGGGATTCCGATTCAACCTCTCTAACATAGTTATTCAAATCGATGAAATCACCGGTCGCCAAGAAATATCCAACCTGGAATAGAAAGAATGCTGCATGAATAAATATAAGAACCTGACAAGCCTTACGCAGCTCACTACACCCAACCACAGCAGACTTAAAGCATATATAAACGGCAGCAATATAAATCTGGACGAAAAAAAACTTAATAAAAAAATTTAAATAAAAATCGTGAAGTATTGAGATCGACCAAACAATCGCCGTGGATGCGAGCACCCCAAGCACTGCGACGCCTAATCCATTTTTTATACTCAACAACTTGCTTCCGTTCACAAGCAAGAGAAGGCACATTAAGATGTACCCGATCGCCGTAGCTCTGACACTAAATGCGTTCAAGGAGAAGAAAAACAAGCTTCCCGAGAAAAGCAAAAATGAAAAACGATTCATCGATGTTGTTCCCTCCGTCGGATTCCCCTTCGCAGGAATCGGTGATTCTGCAAAAGGCGGTGAGCAACCGGCCAGCCGGAGGGTAATACCCTATGCCCCATAGTTGTAGTAGGCGTAACGATACCGACCATATTTCGAGCCATAGCTATATCGAAACGCTTTTGGATCTAGGCCATTAAATATCACACCCTTCACATCGGCGTTGGCATGTCCCAATTGCTTGGCGCTCTCTCGCACCTCTCCGATGGTGCTTCTTTCGAACCTCGTCACCAAGAAAACAGCACCGCAATGTGCGGCGAGAATCGCTGTGTCCGATACAGCCAAAACCGGAGGGGTATCAATTATCACCAAGTCATAACGCCCACTAAACTCATCTAGCAAGTGGACCATTTTCTCATTCAACAGTAACTCAGCTGGATTTGGAGGAATTGTTCCTGTCGAGATAAAATCCAACCCCTCCGCCACGTCACCGTGAGTAACATCTTCAATACTCGCTTTTCCAGCAAGTACATCCGACAAACCAAGGTTTCGATCTTTTCCGAAATATTGATTCAGATAACCTCTTCTCATGTCCGCATCGACTAGAAGCACTCGCTTTCCACCGGAAGCCATAACTGCAGCCAGATTCGCTGAGACAAATGACTTTCCCACTCCCGGCGTGGGTCCCGTTAAAAGGACGCGATTATTGTCAGCGTCAAGCATCGCGAACTGGAGAGCGGTCCGCAAGCTGCGTAAGCTTTCAATGGACGTCTCGTTTGGATAGCGATTCGCGAGTAAGTATTGACCTTTTTTTCGCGAGTGAAGTTCGTTGCTTAAGCTGACCTGTCCCTGCGAGAGCGGAACTGTTGCATAAACGCTAAGCCCGGTGTGTTGCTCGATATCTTGAGGATCGGTAATTCCTCCGAATAACCAATTCCTGATAAATGCGACAATAACACCGAACATAAGTCCGAGAACAGCCGAAAGCGCGATGACCAAGGGCTTCTTGGGTCTAATGGCTTCCTCTGGAACGGGAGAATTATCCAGCAGACGAACATTCCCGACCTTGCCTGCCTTCACCAATTTGAGTTGCTGCATGTTGTTCAGCAACCCTACGTATAGGTCGTTGTTCACTTGAACATCGCGCATCAGACGCAAAGCGTCTTGCTCGATGTTGGGTAGGGATTTCACTCGAATTGCTACGCTTCCAACTTTCTCGTTTAGGCCAGCGATTTGCTGGTCGAGCGCTATCACGGAGGGATGACCAGGTGCGAAGCGAGTTATCAACTCAGCGCGCTTTTGCTTCAGTTCGAGAAGAGTAGTGTCGGCGGTAACGCTTTCTTGGAGAAATGCTTTACCTTCCTCACTCAAATTGAATGTGCCGCGTTTGTTACGCATGTCATTGTATTTGACTTCTGCACGCTCCAATTCGACTTTCAGTTGTGGAAGAAGATCGCCAAGGAATACCAGAGATTTTTCTGCTTCTGCAGCCTTCCTTTTGATATTTTGGGCAACGTATTCCTCACCAATCTCATTCAGGATAGCGGCCGTCAGAATCGGATCTTTTCCATCTAGCGACGCACCGATTATGCCGCTTTGTTTTCCTTTTTCCGCAATCTTTAGATCGTCCTGCAGATCCTCAAGCGTTTTCAATCTTGAATTTCGCACCAGGTTGAATTTTACGCCTGCCTTCGCTTTCAACGAGGTCACCAACACGCTGACAGTCCCGACACTCTGTTCGGATCGAATATCCTCGCCGATAACGCCCGCTATAGGATGATCGAGGCTAGGCTGCTCCAGGGAATAGCGACCGTCTCCCAAGCTTACAATCTGGAAGTTTTCGCCCTCGAGCTCTTCTGGAATATCAAAATGATCGACCTTGATTGCTTCCGCTGCCCAAGCGTAGCCGCCCAACCCGAAGAACCCGGGCTCTGAAAGGCCTTTCGCCTTGCGCGCGATCCCTGCTCCAACCAGCGGGAAGTACTTTGGCTTGGCATCGATATAGAGCTTCAGATTGTCTACTGCTTTTCCGACCACCATTCTTGATCGAAGAATCTCGATTTCCGCGGCAGCCTCTGCCTTCACATCGAAGAGGCTCGATACATCCCCAAGAAGGCTCTTCGCACTGTTGGGGCTGTCCTCAACCTGGACAAGGATATCCGCCTGGTATACGGGTCGCGCAAGGAAGGCGTATGCAATTCCAAGCATCAGAACGACGCACGCAATTGCCGCAATCAGCCAACGGCTTGCAAGCAGCACGTCCAAATACCGGACTAGGTCAATTTCTTCTTCCGGCGGCGCGGCTACAACGACTGGGGGAGGGGTCTGGTTCATTGCCTTTGCTACCAATACTGTTAACGGAGCGCCTGGATGCGCGGCACCCAGGCTTCCACGCCTCGTTGGATCAACTGCAGAGCGTTTTCGAACGCAGTGCGGCTTTCGCGGTACGGATCTGGCACGTCGAACTTGGCGAACTCTCCCATGCGAAATACCCGCCCGGTGGTGGCGGGATA
This sequence comes from Cupriavidus sp. 05T41, assembly GCF_056396525.1. Taxonomy (NCBI): domain Bacteria; kingdom Pseudomonadati; phylum Pseudomonadota; class Betaproteobacteria; order Burkholderiales; family Burkholderiaceae; genus Cupriavidus; species Cupriavidus sp. 05T41. Next base: position 100,247 of record NZ_JBFTLQ010000001.1, on the reverse strand, counting down.
GTGCCGCTGGATATCTTGGCGCTGCTCGTTGTCCATTACAAGGATTAGGTCTGCCCGCGTCGCTAAGACCCGGCTGAGTTGCTGAGCGCGGTGGGCGGTGATATCGATACCGCGTTCCTTCATCAGTGCGACTGCGATAGGGTCGGCAGGATCGCCAATAAGCGCCCCGAGGCCGGCGGACGCGACATTTGTCTCAGGCAAAGCCTGTTTCAGAATCCCCTCTGCCATCGGACTCCGGCAAATATTGCCGATACATACCACCAGAACAGTCTTGATCATTTGGCTACGTTCGCGGCGCCCGTTACGAAGTTGCCGCTGGGCAGCAGCTGGTTGATCACGCGGCTCCAGCGGACCACACCGGCGGCATCGACGTAGACGACGTCCCTGGGCTTGAGCTCGAAGGCTTCGGCCAGCGCGTAGGAGACGGGTGATTTGCCGTCGAGGTGGAACACCTCGGCGTCGCCGTCACCACTCTTGCGAATGACATAGAGTTCTTTGGCATTGGCGGATATGGGATTAAGTCCGCCGGCTTCGCCGATGGCCTCACTGAGCGTGAGGCGACCGTTGCGCGGCAGCACGGTGATGGGCCGCACCACTTCCCCAGCAACAAACACCTTGCTGTCTTCACGCTGCTCCACGCGCACAATGTCGCCGCTGCGCAGCAGGATGCGCGCGGGGTCCACGCCTTGTTGCAGGAGCGCCGGCATATTGACGATGTAGTTCTTGCCATCGCGCGAGATGCGGATGCGACTGTTGTCGCCGGTCAGAACGTTGATGCCGCCTGCGCGGTTGAGTGCCTCGACCAGCGTCATTGGCACATCGTCGATGTTCTGCGGGCCCGGGGTTTTGACTTCGCCGTCCAGGTACACGCGCTTGCTGCGGAATGCCAGCACGCGCACGGTCACCTGCGGCATGGTGACGTACGGCACCAGTGATTTGCTGAGCTGGCCGCGAATATCATCCGGTGTCTTACCCAGGACCTGGATCACCCCTGCATACGGGAACTGAATGGTGCCCGCCGGGCTGACCACATAGCCCGGTACGTTAGCGGCACCACTGTAATTGGGAATGTCGTAGGCCTGACCGATCGAGTACGTCTGCGTGGGGAACACCAACTCAGGGTGATCCCAGACGACGATGGAAAGAATATCGCCCACACCAATGGTGTACGGCTTCGGCTCAGCGTACAGTGCCTCGATGCCGGCGTTGGCCGGTACAGTGGACGCCTTCAGCGCCCGAACCAGTGCGGGGGTGATCAGCGTGACCTTGGGCACGGATTCCGGGTCTTCCGGATCGAGCGGTCGTTGGGGATCGAAACGCATCCCGGGCGCGAGTGCGCAAGAGGCCAGCAACGGGACAATGCCCAGGCTGATTAACGCTCTGATAAACGACTGCTTGCTTGCATACTTGAACACGACTAGTAATTCCCTTGATACCCGAATGCCCGCGCTGCTGTCATTCTCTGACACGCATTGCTGAGACGAATCCGCTGGTCCGACATTGGCACACGCTGGTGCCTTCCCGCTCTACTGTGTGCAGCGCGCGGAGATGAACCTGGCGGTGATGGCCTCGTGTTGTCTGCCCGGCATGCTCTCTTGCACTGCATCACCGCGCGAAGGACCGGCGAAGTGTATGGCTCCAGGGGGGCAATCTTCAAGGCAATACAGGCGTTTTTCCTGTCTTTTCGATCCCCCCTTAAGTGTGGACCCGACAAAGGTAGGGATGCGCCGACAAGGGGTTACGAGCAACAATCGCCCCCTTGATGACGGTGGGAAATTGCGCCGGTACCCTGCATGCTTCACCCGAAAGGGTTAGTAATTCGTTCGAAATTTCCAGCGATATTTCTGGCAGATTTATTTGATGTTTTATTGTGCTCTGCCAAGGGAAATGACTTTTGATTCTCTGCCCACCCTACGATGGGAGGGAAAACTCGATCGCACAAGGGCACCGTACGCACGAACGCGACAACCCGGCAGTCCTGCTCGCCGGGTTACCGCGTAATGTTGACGCTGCATTATGCCCCGCCCTGTCCCTCTTGTTCATGCTGGGCAGCGAGTTCGCTCAGCACCAGAGTCTCGTGCGCCAGCCCGGCGGCAAGCGAGAGCAGATGCCCCTGAGGATCGTCCGCAAGGTCCTGGCCAACGGTGGCGCCGTCTTGCGTGACAGTGAGCAGCGCGTGGAGCTGCGCGGCCTTCTCACCCGCCAGGCTCAGCGGGTCTTCACATGGGAAATGGGCCGTAATGAACATGTCGGCGCCGGTGTGTTCAGCAGTGATGCCGTAGCGGGTGTGCTTAACCATGGAACACGCTCCTTTGCATCGCGTTGATGCATCCAGAGGCGGGGGCGAACTGCGGATGTGTCGATTGCAAGCAATGGGTGACGGGAATGAAGGACATGGAGTGACCTCCTGTGCGAACAGGTTTGACAAGGAGCCGCGCGGAGCGGCTCGACGTCCTTTGTGAACGGGCTGTCAAACCCAATCGCCGTGGATGCGACACGCGAAGTCTAGATGCCAGCAAAAATCCAAGCCAGCTAAAGTGCTTCGAGCGTCGCCCACAGTGGACAGGGAGATGAGTAAGCATGGGTGCCTCGTACGTTAGCGGTAAGAATGCCGCCTTGCGGCGGTCGTCCGTCTACGTATTGCGGGCTGCTATCCCCGGCCACCGCGGTTGCGGCGACTGCAGAATCTTAGCGAATCAAGTCTTGAAGGGAACGTCCCGTTGTCTCATGCGGGCCCGCGAAGTGCCCGGCACTCAACCCCCACCGCCGAACTCGTGCCTCCGCTGTTGTCGCGGACTGAGCCATGGCTGCTGACTACGTTTCCCTGATGTTCGCAATTCGAAGTTGAGTGGAGTGAAGCGGTCGCCCGGACGGCGGCGCATCCACCCCCTGCTATCCCCCTCGCCTTAGGGGAAAAGAAATACACCGGCGAGCCGTACACTTCCCGGATGAATTTTTGCGGCGCTGCACCATGAGCATCTACCTGCTTGGCTTTCTCGCCTTTGAGGCGCTGTGGTTCTTTCCGTTCCGGAAGGTCTTCCGCACCGCCCGTTTCGAATCGGGCTACGAATACCTGGCGCTGATTCCGCTGGTTGGGCCCTTGGTCTGCCTTTGGATTCTCGCCTTTAGACCCTGGCCGCTGAAAACGCGACTGGTGCGCTCCTTGTCGTCCTGAATAAAGAAAGGTTCATCGCCGATCTGCAGGCGACTGAAGGCCGGAGAACGACCCCTGTCAGCCGTTCAATCCAGCGTCGCCCCGACGGCAGCTTCCAGGGTGCTGCAGCCGGCCGGTGGCTAACCTTGGCTAGCGGATGTACCGCGCTTGCGGCACCGACGCGTTATGTAGTCTGCGGCAACATCCCTCCAGATATTGAGGGACCTTGGGCTCGCTCTAGCTCCCGGCCTGTATCTCGCGCCCGTTCAGCGGTTGCGTCGGCCGCGCATTCATCTTGTACAACTTGCGGAACGCCGCGAGCTGCGCCGATGACAGGCTCACTGGCGTCTTCATCACCACCCACCGCACATCTTCGCTGCACGGCGGCGTCGTCAGCGATCCCATGAAGGTGTAGTTGCTGCGATCCGCCGGCAGCAGGTCGCCAGCATTGATGTTGCCATCCAGCCGCCGTTTCTCGCCTTCCTTCGCCGGCAGGTTTGCAAAGACTGGCCGCAGCGTGGCATTTGACTTCCCGGTGCGGAACAGCACGGCGATCGCCGCCAGCTTGCCGTCCGCGCTCTTGTGTACCAGATGGGCGACCAGTGGATAGGCCTTTGCGTTGATTTTCTCTTCGCTCGGGGTGTGGAAGTGGAACTGCACGAGCTTGTAGGCCACCCCGTCGAGGGTAAGGGTGCCCCCGTTCTCGGGCTCGATCTGGATGGTATGGCCGTTGTTGATGACCTCTGCGCTGGCAGGCATATGGGAGAGGCCAACGGGTTGGGCCGTCTTGCCGGTCACCTTGCGTGTCTCGATATTGATCGGTGACTGCCGGTGGCCGATTCCACACACCGCGTAATCCGCTTCCAGACCCGCCCAGTGCCTTGGGTCGGTCTTGCCCTGGTAGGACCAGTGCACCTGCTCCGAGGCATGGGCCAAGGGGGTGAGAAACAAGGTTCCCAATGCTGCGATCACGATCCGTGCTTTCATCTGATTACCTCACGTTCTGAAAATCGCTTAACTCAGGCGCGGAGGCCGGCTCCGGCGCGGCCAGCGCACCATGGCACCAGAGGTGCCGGAATCGTGCAGACGCCGGCTTGCGGGCCCGGTCGGGCTACCTCCATGTGCGCAGGAAAGTGTATAGGAAATGAAGATGACATCGGGCACCGTGAATTCCCATGTTGCCCAACGGCAAGGTACTGGTTGGGGTGGTGGTGTGGGAGTCCTGTCCTCGTCAGAACTGTTCCACCGAGATCGATGCGCACATGTCCGCGGCGCGCGCTGGCAGGTCTGCCAGAGCATCGTCTCCACGAAGCTGACGTTTGAATGTCTCGGGGGCGCCGTGCGCGAACGGCCGTAGGGCGCTAAGACAGCTCTCGGCAAGCCTTCGTCTGCGGCAAGGGCGCCGTGTGCCCCCGACGAGGTGCGGAAAACACTCCCCCAACTCCCTGCGTAACGCACTTTTGAGCACCTTCCCCGCCGCCGACAGCGGTAGGCTGTTGCGGAACGCGAAGCTCTTGGGGCATTTGTACCCTCTATCCTGCGTTTGCGGACGGCACACTCTCGTTAACGACTCGACGCGCGTTTTTCACGTCTCGCTTGAAGTTCAACCAGGCCCTTCGATCGCCGGGGGCACAGGGGACGATCAACGCTCTTGCCCAGAAGGAGGCAGCAGGCCGCCGTGTCTGCCTCCCCGCGTAAATCTCCAACCCTCCCTAACGAGCCGGCGAACAAGGACGTCATCTCCTTTCCGGGGGAATACTTCATCGCACGGTGCCCGTCGAGGAGTATCGAGCCAGATATCTCGTCGACGACAAAGCGATCTTCGCAAATGCGGCGATTGCACCGATGCGAGGGATTGGCGGACTGTAGTGATACCCGCTGCGAGATCCCGCGTTCTGGAAGAAGCGTCCAAGCGGATCGATCATGATGTATGACTCGACCATGTCGACATTGTTCTCGGCGCGCAGTGGCAAGCCGTATCCGGAATGACGTTTCACGAAGGCGGCGAACTGAGCGTCGGAGACGCCGAGCTCGGATGAAATGATCGGGAGCATCTTGAGCACCTTCCACTTTTCCGGTGCCAGTTTGCGTATCAGCGGTGTCATGTCTTCATCGCAGTTTAGTGCGTTGACAACCGTATTGATTTTCAGGCGGAGTTCTGGATTGATGCGTCGCGCGGCCGCAATGCTTCCTTCCAGCGTGTCGGGCGTAATCTGCCGTCCTTGTCTGTCACGACGACCGATTTCTCGGTTGCTCGCACTACACGCCGAATCCAGACTGACGCCAAGCAACGACAGGTATTCGGCCAGCGCTTCCGCCAGTGCAGGAGTCAGCAAGCTGGCATTGGTGATGATCGAAACGCCAAATCCCAGTTCGCGCGCAAGCGCTGCAATGTTCAGGATCTGCCTGCTATACAGGAGCGGCTCGCCGCCGGCCAGGTTCAGCCGGACGGACGTCCATTTGAATGCAGGCGTAAGCGGATTGGTCGCGTTCCCGGGAACAAAGAACGTCTGCAGTTCTTGGAGCAGGCGCGTCGTGCCAGCCCAGTCATGAATCAGTTCTCGACGGGACTCGGCGTTGTCCCATTTGGCATAGCAATAACGGCAACTGTAGTTGCACGCTTCGGTCACATGCCAGTTGATGACCAACTCGCGCGAGATGGGCTGATGCTCTTTCTTGGCTTGCAGCAAGGACACTCTCCGGTGGATGCGGGTTCCCCCAGATTGCCCGTAGTGCGGCCACCGCGAAATGAATCTACCCGTCCCCTCGATCGCGCCGGATCGAAAGGCGGGGGACGCCAAAGTTCATTGGATTCTTTCCCTCCATCGCAGAGAATGAGGATCACTATCCACTTCTTAGGATGCTTCCATGGCCGTCCTGCCGACCTTCGAATCCGTTCTGCTCGAAATCAGCCAGTGCATCGGCCTTGAGCGTCTGTCGTCAAAAGATCAAGGGAAGTTCGTCAAACTCGAAAAGAAGCTCAAGAGTCACCTAGCCATACTGAAAAGCGAGCTCGAAGGGATTTTCGATGCGCTCGAATTGAGCGAAGCCGCACGCCGCGATGCCTCTATCAATCTGGACGATTGGACGGGCTTCCATCGTTCCCTCTCTCAGAATGTCTGGACATTTGATGCAAGCGCTCAGCAGGTTGTCTGGCATATGTGCGCCTTCACCTACGCTCCAGCGGCAGGACGCCTGATCGCAAATTGGAATCTCGTCGAGCCCTTTGACCACGGCATGCCCGGCGGTGAATTCTGGTTCCTTCCCAACGTCGACCAGACGACGAAACAGATATCCCTTCCCGTGCAGCACGTCGTCGATTGGCTTATGGATCTTCTCGGCCTGCCGATGGATCAGGTCGTACTCAGTCTGGGCGGCGCCAAGGCTAGAGACGACGCCGATGCGCCCGATTCGATGGAGCGGACACTCTACAAATGGCGGAATGGGACGATCCCCAGGATCCAGTCGATCAAGGACTATTTTCCGAATGACGCCACCATGGAATTCAAAGGCACCCTCGACTTGTCCGGTGAGCTGCCGCACGAGGAACGGATCGCCGCCGCGCTGACCTTTGTTCATCGCAAGAAGCTGGACCCGGAAGCGCTGCGTTCGCAGATCCCGATGACGCAGCCCGGCCGCATTGAAGCTGTCATGAACGACGAGGCATCGACCGAAGAGCAAGCGGAATTCGTGCGGCTGCTCGAGGTTCGCTATGCCAGGCCGTCGATGCGCACCATTCGCCAGCGCCTCCGCATCGCGCGTGCGGTGCAGGACGGCTACAAACGTCTCGTGGAATTTCTGTGTCCGGGCGTTGCCTTCACCTGTCCTAACGCCAATGAGAACAAAGTGCTGCAGCTCTTCGCCCTCTTTCGGATCAGCTACAACATAACCGTCGAAGCCTATAAGTGCGCCGAAAGCGAAGTGGAACAGGACGCCTGGTTCGAGCATCGTCTTCCGCCTCTGGAGCGAGCGACGGTTTTTCTGTCGATCGCGCCTTCGCAAAGGTTGTCCGCCAAAACCGAAGTCGCCGATCTGCTGACCCACCGCTTCACGACCCTAGACTCGCAGGCCCCACTTGACGACTTTTTCGCGATGGATAGCGCGGATGCGCTACGCGTGGCCCAGACGAAGGGCTTGTTGCTGAGCGACTTTATCGAGAGCAGGAAACTGGAGATCGATCTGAAGGACCGGGCCCGCAGGTCCTCGCCCTGGCGAGCATTGCAGGCGGAAACTGACTACATGGCGGTTAGCCAGTTGGCGTTGTCCTCCGACGCCTCGCCAAGGGCGCGCCAGGCGGCTATTGAGCGCATGAGACAACTCGCGCAGTCCCCCCAACAGGTGGTCGGCGCACTCGTGTGCGCACTTGGGAACCTTCTCAACTGCGGCTCCTCGGACCGGCCCCACGACGTCGAACAGCGCGTCGAGGCGCTGCTGCAAGAAGCGGAGCGCAGTCCTGCGCGCGCTACCTGGGCGTTGCCGCTTCTGCAATATCGGGCGAAGCACTGCCTCGCACGCAATCAATTCGAGGAGGCGACAGAGCTTTTCAAGCAGGCTATCGACTCCGGCTATCAGCGCAACTTCGGATCGATGTTCGGCGAGGCGGCGCGCGACCTCTTAGCGACACTCGTCGCGGACCGGCGACTCGATCCCGATAAGCACGAGCGACCGTATCGCATCATGCTGGCGAATAACATGATAGAAGGCGATCCTATAAACATCGACATAAAGGACGTAGCGAAGGTCGTCGCCGAATACTTCTGGGACACGCTCTACAAGCCCTATCCGGGCTACCCGAGGGAACGGCCAATCGCCGAGGCGCAAGTGAAGCAAATCATGGGCGAAACATTCCGGATGATCGAAGAAGGAGATTGGGACAGTCTGCAGCGCTGGTTCGACGATAACGCCAAATCGTTCGGCAACAAGAAGTTGGACAGCGTGCGAGGCGATTCCGTCCTGCTGTGTTGGTTGAAATTTCTCAACGGGCTCGAAGCGAGTATGCCGCGCTTGCACACCATGATTCCGAAGGGGCTGTCCGACGATGTCAGTAGGCTTGCCACGCACCTCGAAAGGCGCCGCCACGCGATCTGCCTTCTACTGAGAGCGTGGCCTGAACAGGCGAACCTGACGGATTTCAAGCGGCAGAGCCCGCTTATGCTCTCGGCTGATCGCGGCGACGTCCCGATTGTTCGCGCCGTGCTCGATGCCGGCGCTGTTGTTGACCAGCAGGACCATCTAGGCAGAACGTCAATTCACGCCGCAGTGAAAGGCGGGGGGGCCGAGTGTCTCGCCGTCATTCTCGCGTACCACCCAAATCTGCAAATAGTCGAGGATGGCGAGAAAAGCAGCGCGTTGCATACTGCCGTCAAGCTCGGACGTGCCAAGATCGTGCACATGCTGGTAGATTATGATCCCGGCTTACTCCACCTTGACAACGCGAGTGGGTTTACGCCGCTTGAATTTGGTGAGCAGATACTGCGTGATTGGTCAGTCTTCGAGCGCGCAATGAACTACAACCACGTGAAGATCGCAGACCGGAGCGACTATGTCTCTTGCGTGGAGTACCTACGTTGCATGACTAGCGGTAAATAGGAGGAGTCACACCCAGTCGCCCTGCTCCACCGGATCGATATTCGGCCTTCGGCGAGCCGTTTTCGCGACTTTTGTATCCGTGAGTGATGGTGATCGGCCGATTACCAACGGGAAGCAGTCGGCTGAAAGTTTTCCGAATGGCAATGGCGGACGGCAGTGACCGGTCGAACGCGGACTCGCCTGCACCGGCGGAAACGCTCAGGAACGCCGGTGTTTGGGGGCGGACTTGGTCGGCTAGTCAGGTCGCGGGCGGATAGCTGGCCCTTGCCAACCCGCTTCTGTCATTCGTCATTAAAATGGGGTAACGTCAGGTTTGTGAGGACTCTGGTCAACTCAAACCATAAGCAAGTGCGCGCATAGAAGAATGGACAATCAATCAGGGGCGGCGACAGTGCAAATTTTTATGCTGACGGCTAGAATGACCTTCCATCTGTTTCGCCATGAATTCCGCTATGACGCGTCATTGGTCTGAAGACCCCTACTGGACGGAGGCTGCCCACCGCTTCTATGAGCTTCGCGAAGAAGGAACGAAGCAACTCGTCATTGACCTCGATGCCATCGACGAGACCCTATACGACGGGGATGGTCCTGCATACCGGGCCCTTGAGGCCATGCTCTCGGTGCACGAGCATGAAAGCATGGATGGATTCCGCGGGGCTCCTCGAATTGTCCTGGCGCTGCTGCAGATACTCAGCGAACAAGACCGCAACTCCAAGAAATAACGCCCATGCCCAGAGTTATCTACGTGCTGAAAAACGAGGCCATGCCCGGTCTTGTGAAAATCGGGCTCACCACCGATAGCGTCGAATCCCGCATTTCCAATCTAAGCTGCGGCACCGGAGTGCCGCTGCCGTTCGAGTGCCACTTTGCCGCCGAGATACCGGAGGAGATCAATCTGAACAAGCTGGAGAAAACTCTCCACCAGCTATTCTCCGAACACCGCATTAACCCAAAGCGAGAGTTCTTCAAAGTCGAGCCAGAGAAGGTCGTGCTGGCACTGAGCATCGGCAACTTCAAGGAAATTACCCCAGGCAAAGCCGACATCGACCCCGTCGAAGTGCAAGCCATGGAAAAGGCGAAGGAACAGCGCCGATCGCGTATCAATCTTGCTGCGCTCGGTATCAAGGCTTGCGACATCCTGGTGCTGGCTCGGGATGAGAGCATCACGGCAACAGTCCTCGATGGCGGTAAGGTCAGCTTCAAGGGCGAAACCATGAGCCTGTCCGGCGCCGCCCTGAAAGCCCTCCAGGACATGGGATACAAATCGAGTTCGGTCAGCGGTTCCGACTATTGGATGTTCGATGGCGAGCTGCTGGACGAGCGCAGAGTCCGGCTCGAAGCGAAGCAATTCGAAGAACAACCGGCCTAACCAAAAGGGACCCCCCCACCCATTGGTGGGGCGAGGGCGCGCACGCGACGGCGCTACCGACGCATCTCTGCCATTCGGAACAGCTCGCGTCGAGCGACTGTTGGACTGCCGCTCGTCACCGGGCGTATCGGCCTACGCAACCGGCACACATCCATTCCCCATCGTCGTAGATACCCCCGGTCATGTCGCCGCGGCAGTTGCACCACCCGCAGACTGCGAGAATGCCTTGCTGGCGGTCTGTGAGGTGCCTGCCGCCACGCTGACCTTCACGCTCTGCGAAGCCGGCTTGAGAGGAAGGCAGTTGCTTGCGGTCCGGGGGGCTCGCGAAGCAGCCGCAATTCGTACACCAGCGGCCGCCGTAGTGCGCGATTGTACTCACCTTGTGACATCTCCTGCAGGCGGTCGTTTCGTCATTCTCGCCCTGACACACGGGCTCGCACACGAGTTCGTCCATGCTCTCCAGACGTCGACATTTCAACCCGATCTTGTTGAGGTAGGCCAGCAAGGGGTCGAAGCCCTTGTCTCTCGACAAGACAAAGCACTCTGTCTGTGGTGCGGTCTCGATCATTCGGCCGAGTTGGAATGCGATGTGGAAGTCCAGTGCATTCTTGCCACTGCCTTCGATTTTCAGGAAGTCAACGCGCTGGAACCTGTGCGCGGTGGCGGGCTTGGTGACTGCCTTTGGTGGATTCTGATTCGCGCCGACGAAGATCATCGCGCTATAGCTTTTGTCCAACGGCGAAAGGTCAATCTTGTGGACGTTCTCGTAGTCCACCAGCAGGAGCTTCCTAGTCATGTCTTTGCAGCCAAAATGTACGTAAGCTGGAATTGTGGCTCGTTCAGGGCGGCTATGTACTCCCGCCGCCCCATACTTTAGTGGGGGGGTTGCCATCAGGTCGTCGCCGCTAAGATGTTAGGTCGTGCATACACGGGGGAAACGGCACAGTGGGCGTCCAGGATCGAGACTACACGCGGGACCGCGAGAGATTTCGCGACGGACACATGAAATTGCCACCGCGCCGACGCGGGTCAGGACTGACGGTGGGCCATGTGGTCATCGCGGTTATCTTCGGGTGCATCGGCTTACTTGCTGTTCCGATGTGGAAGCTATTTGGGCCTCGCGACTACAGCCTACCCACGCCGCCGTGGGCCGAGGTGCACGGCAGCGACGGCATAGGGCAAACCACAACGGCCGGATCGTCGTCCGACCCCGAGCGGCGCATCCTTGGCCAGATTCCGAACTCAATGCCTGCCCAGCCTGCAACGCCGCCGACTCCGTCTGCCCCCGCCCAGCCGTTTCCCGACAATGGCACCGTGCTGACATTCCAGCAACTGCCGGAAGGTCAGGCCGCAGGATTTACCGTCGACGCAATGGCCAGCAGCAGCCTGAACATCGTTAAGCTTGAGGAATGGAACACCCAGCGGCCGGTTCTGGTGACATTTGTACGCGGAGGGACGGTGTCCAGTATCAAGGTTCCCTTCGGTGTATATCGGGTCAAGATGGCGGGGGGTGAAGCCTGGTACGGGCTTGACGATCTCTTCGGCCCTTCCACGCAGGTGCAGGTCGGAGACAAGCCGCTTCAGTTCTACTCAACCGGGGACACCATTACTGGCCATACCCTGTATCTCCAGCGCACGCCGGCGGGCAACTTCCCTACCAGCAGGGAAGGCAGGCGCGCCTTCTGACCATCTGGAATCCCGTTGCGTTCCGATCAATTTCCTTGGTGCTCTGGGGGCTAGGCTGGATCGTCGAAGGGTTCGCAGCTACGCTGTTGGTGACCCGGTGCTGCGCTCCGGCGCAGGCTACTGTGAATGCTGAGTGCCTGCTTTCGCAAGCGAACACCGCCCGCTTCTGGCAGGCAAGCGATCTCCACCAGTCGTGAGCCGGTCGGCTCTTACCGATCCCATACCTGTCGGTCGTCACGGGGGCACATCAATGGCCGTTTCCAAGGTACAACGTCCCTTGATGTCGGCATGGAAAGCGTCGCCAATTCGGCCGACGCAGACCTGGACGGTCGAATGATCGACCAAGATGCCACGCTCGGCCATCCTCTGTTCGAGATGACGCAGACCCAGTGCTGGCGCTGGCGGGCCGCTTGGGCTACTCTGCCGCATAGGCTTAAAGATCAACTACGGGCCGATCGCTCATGGCCCCGGCACACATCCGCCCGTGTATCGTCGAACTGCCTTTCGCCTGCGCGGCCTGTGCACCGTGGCCGCATTGTGCGCCGCCACCGGCGCGGCATCCGCGCCGCTGTCGTTCATCGATCCGGAGGATGGCCAGTTCGACGCCAGCGACTACCTGCTCAACCACAAGGGCGCGCTGCCCGTGCCGATCGTCATTACGGAGCCGGCCGTCGGCTACGGGGCCGGATTCGGGCTGCTGTTTTTCTCGGAGTCGGTTGCGCAGGCGCGATCCGGCGAGAGCGGGCCGGCGCCGCCCAACATCACCTTTGCCGGGGGCCTCTATACCGAGAATGGCACGTGGGGCGCCTTCCTCGGGCATTTCCATACCTGGGATGGCGACCGCTACCGCTACCTCGGCGGCCTCGCCAAGGTCGACGCGCGACTGGACTATTTCGGCGTGCTCAATCAGCCGCGCGCCTACGAACTGAGCGGCGCGGGAACCGTCCAGCAGTTCCTGGCCCGTCTCGGCAACAGCCGCTGGTATGTCGGCCCGCGCTACGCCTACTTCGATGCCACCACCACGTTCAGGCACGGCAGCAGCGCGCCCGAACTGGGCGACATTTCGCGGGGCCAGCGCATCGGCATGGGCGCGCTGGTGGTGGATTACGACTCGCGCGACAACATCTTCTACCCGCGTCGCGGCACCTACGCCGAACTTGAGCTCCAGTTCGCCCGGCCCGGCCTGGGCAGCTCGAACAGCTTCGACCTGTACAACCTGCGCGGCTACCACTGGATGCCCATTGGCAACACGTTCGTGCTTGGCCTGAGGGGTGACGGCCGTATGTCGAGCGGCCAGACGCCGTTCTACGCACAGCCCTATGTCGATCTGCGCGGCGTGCAGAAGGGCCGCTACCAGGACCGCAACGCGCTGGTGGCGGAGGCCGAACTGCGCTGGAACGTCACCCCGCGCTGGAGCGTGCTGGGCTTCAGCGGGGTGGGCAAGGCATACGGCCACTGGCACAGCTTCGACGAGGCGCAGAACGTGGTCAGCGTCGGCGCCGGCTTCCGGTACCTGGTCGCCCGCAAGCTGGGCGTGGCGGTCGGGATCGACGTGGCCCACAGCAGGGACCAGAACGCCTTCTACATTCAGGTTGGCAGCGCCTGGCGTTAGCCAGGCTCAGGCCGTCCCGGCGAGCGCGCCATCGCGGGCTCAACCGACCCACCCGCGCGCAGACTTCGAACATTCCCTGGCGGAAGTAAGTAAGCCCTGACGAGATGGCTCTGGCCGGTCGAAGTTCTGCTATCTCCCATCTCCGGCCACATGACTGGTGTGAACTTGCTGCATGACGGCGGGTTCACAAGAGCCTATTGAGAGCTACACCAGCGAAGCAACGATTGCCGGCTCCGCATTGGAAGACCGCGTTGGCCGATCAAGTGACGTCGGCAGCCGGCGATTGAATGACTGTTTGCTTGAGTGGAACTGCCGCATAAATGTCCATGCGGAGCGTCAGACGAAAGTCTCTTCCTGGCCGATCTCGGAACTCGAAGGTCGCTCACCTGGGGCCCGCCGGCCGCCCGCGCAGTGAGCTTCCATACCCGACTGCGGACTCAACCGTTAATTCGACACCGCGCTGTCGTAAGGCCGGAAGCTTCGTGACGAAGCCACCTTCGACACCATCACCCAATGGTCGAGAATTGATTGGTCCCCGTTTGTTGTACGGCTCTGACATCCCACTTCGGCGTAAGCGGACTGAGGATGGTTCGTTGGTAGATTGCACGTTTCAGCGCTTTCGGACCGATGACACATGGCGATCTTCGGATGGGCTAGACAGGCATGCGCGAGTCTGGTGATCCTCCTGGAATGTAGCAATGCCGTCGGTGCGAGCGATACCTGTGCCCATTTCCTTGGAGAAGCGGTTCGGATCGACGCCCATGACACTGTTCCCACGCGTGGTAGGGAGGGCGCTGTGTTTCCCCGACCTCGGGCCATGCTCGCCAGGTAGTATCGCTGCGGGACGATTCTGGAGAGCGAATCCCCCACACACGGATACGACGGCGCTGAAAGAGGAGGTGCTGGCCTACTCAGCAGGCTCCCCGGCATTCGTTTCCCGGATCGCCGGCTATCGATGTGCGGATGGCCGGCTGCTCTATGCCACGATCCTTACCGATGCGCCAAGCAGACGAGGCTCTAGCTGCCCGTATCACCTAGACGGAGCCGAAGTGCGTTCACCAAGGCGTTGCAGATGCGCAGCAGCCCCCCCTTTGGTGAATTCTCGGGTCGAGGCAGACATAACGGCGATGGGTTCTGCAGAAACATCGCTTACGGTTTGTCACAACCTCATCGTCAACGCCAAATCAACGTGGATCGTTTTCACGGGTAAGCACGGCAACTTGCTGTGCCTCTAACCTCAAAGAAGGATTCATCATGAAGAAGCTGTTCGCCGCTGTCGCCTCCCTCGCCATCACCGGCGCCGCTTTCGCCCAAGGCGTTGCCCCGGCTCCCGCTGCTGCCCCGGCACCGGCCGCTGCGGTTGCGCAAGCCACTCCGGCTCCCGCTGCGAAGGCTTCCGCCAAGACCGCTACCCATAAGCACGCCACCGCGCACGCCAAGGCCACCAAGGTGAGCACGGCGAAGGCTGCTGCTCCGGCCGAAGCGAAGGCCACCCCCGTCGCGGCTGAGAAGGTCGTGACGACCCCCACCGCCACGAAGCAGTAAGGCGGCGTCAGCGAGGCGGGCGGAAGGGTAGTCGTTCGAGCCAAACCTTCCGCAAGCCTTCAGCGGCTTCTCAAGAAAGCAGCCGACCGATAGGTCGGCTGCTTTGTTCTTGGCTATCGCGATCGGTGACTTCTGTCCTGAACGTGATCGTGACGCCGGCTGCCAGGCGCGGCCGTTTGGGCTCTTACCCGGCGAGCGCCATCAAATCGCTCGCGTGGCAGACCAATTCATCCCAGTTCAGTGCGCCGTGTAATTGGGCCGCAAGATCGAGGCCACTCGCGAGGTGGGATGCGTAACTCTATGGCCAGGTTCTGGCCATGCAGATGGCCACAGCGACCGGCCCTGCCCGACCCCTAAGCGGTCCTTCAGTCTCGCCCAAGGTAAAGCCCATTAATAAACCTATTAGACACTTTTAGCCGCTCAAATCTTGCATCGCGTGTGGTTTTTGTGCAGACACGCAGGGGTGACCAGGATTTTTTAGTTATCGCCCGGTTTCTTCCGTTGAGATCGGGCCGCTGGCCGCCAATCCTGCCGGCGCCGAGCGCGGACCCAGCGCGCCGAGAACGCGAGACGAAAAATCCCCCGCTAGCATGCCTGGGGGGATTCGGACGTTGCTGTCTCAAGACACCGAGGGGCGTAGGTCACGCGTCCTCGGGCGTTGCTGTGACAAGTCCGGCGTCGCATCGCCGCCCGGGAGTGATTCCCGCACGCCTGAGGCTATGCGTAGGTTTGCGTAGTTTCAGGGAAGCGGAGCGTGCCCTGGGCAGGGCCGAGATAGACGAACCGCAGGTGGCCTTGAGTCGTGCAGCCTTGTTGGACGCGGCAGCAATCTTCAAGTCCCTGGCTTGATGGCTGCTTATGGCCGAACTCCGCCGTCGGCTCACCGTTCGAGGACCGACGGCGGTCATCGGTGGCTGCCGACCCAGAACGGACAACCCATTGGTCGTGGTAGAGTCGATCATCATTTTTTATCGCGTAGCCTTATGTCGTCACCCGTTGAACGTGGTCCGGTCGATTCAGCAGACCATCAACAGGGCATGGAAAGCGCCGCTGATGCGCGCAGTGTGACCATGCAGATTCCGGCAATTGTTCCAGCGCAAACCGCTCTGGTGGTCATGCATTATCAGACCGACATCCTGGCGTTATTTCCATCGGTCGCGCCCACTTTGCTTTCCAATACACGCAAGCTGTGTGACGCTGCGAGGGCCAAGGGCGTCAGCGTCTATTTCGCCAAGATCCACTTTCGTCCAGGCTATCCGGAAGTCAGTCCGTTGAACAGGAACGGGCAGGGAATCAAGCAACTTGGTCTTTTCGTCGACGACCAGATCTCGCCGGAACTCGGCCAACAGGCCACCGAACCGCTCATCATCGCGCATCGTGCCAGCGTGTTCTTTGGTACCGACCTGCAGGTGCGGCTTTCCGCGCAGGGTATCGATACCCTGCTCATGGTGGGCATTGCGTCGACCGGTGTGGTGCTGTCGTCGGTCGCGTACGCGAGCGATGCAGACTTCCGTTTGTTCACGGTCAAGGATTGCTGCTACGACCCAGATCAGGTCGTGCACGATCATCTTTTTTCAACGGCGTTCGATTCGCGCACAACGGTGCTCTCGCTCGTTGATGCCTTGCTGTTGCTTGCCTAGCATTTGCTGGCATTTCGTGTCGCCGGCGTACTGGCAGCTCACGATGGCCGTGAAGTCGACTGCTGACAAGGGCTATAAAGTCTCGGTCAAATATCCGTTCGACACGAGCTGGAGGGACCGGGAAATGCGGCTGCCCGCTTATCGGGCGATCTGTATCTGACCGCTGATGTCCGCCATCGACGGCGACAGGCCTCGTTCTATCAAGACGCAGGCTATTGTGTCTTTATACGGGGCCTCCCATTCAAACGCTTGATGGGGTTACATCCTGATGTGTTTATGAGAGAGACGGCTGATGACAGGCAATTGCCCGCGCCTCGACGAGGCGCACGAGCGACAGCAGCGTTTCGGTTGTGGGCAGCTTCATGTTTAAGCTATCGGCCGTGGCGACCGCTGCTCCATTAATCGCTTCGATCTCGGTGCGGCGCCCGGCCTGAACGTCCTGCAACATCGATGGCTTGTGCCCCTTGTGCTGAGCAATGGCGCCTGCGACATTGGCTTTGCACTTGGCTGGATTCACTTCGATACCGAGCCTCTGTGCGACCGACAGCACTTCAACGACGACTAGCTCTGCGAGGCGGCTACCTTCAGGCGTAGTACCGAGCTGATCGACTGTGCACCCAGTTACGGCGCAGATGCTGTTGAGCGCGGCGTTGAACGCGACCTTCTCCCAAATCGCAGCCCATACGGTGGCTTCCGAACTGCACTGGAGACCGGCGGCCGAGAGCGTCTCGGAGACCACGGAGACGATCGATCGGACGTTGCCGTCAGCGGCCATGAGTCTAACGATACCCTTGCCATGTGAGTGCACGTGGCCAGGCGCAACCATGTCGGCCGGCCAGGTGGTCACGCCGATGAGGATGCGCTCTGGCGAGACGAACTCGCTGATCTTCTCAACGTTGCCTAACCCGTTCTGCAGGGACAGCACATGGACATCCGGACCAATCAGGTGCTTGACGCCTTGGAGCGCGGCGCCAGTGTGCAGGGTCTTGGTAAAGATCACCAGCAACTCGGGTAGTTCCTGAGCTTCCCCAGGTCGGCAAATCTTGAGCGTCTTCACACGCCGATCGCTGTTGTCCGTGACCAATCGCAAGCCATCCGATTGGATTGCGCTGATGTGTGCATCGTTGATATCGATCAGAGTGACGTCATTGCCGCACTCAGCGAGCAAGCCGCCAAACATTGAGCCCATGGCGCCAGCGCCGACTATGGTAATTTTCATGATTTCCCTCAGAATTTCAGCTAGTGATTGCCACCGCGGAACTCGGCTTTAACAGCCCCTCACGCTTCGGGATGTGACGCGTGACGACAAGGAGCGCGAGCATCGCGAAGACCATCGCGGAGCCAAGTAGTGCGAGATAAGCCATGGCACCACCGGCCGTAATGACCGCTGCCCCTGCGAATGCACTGAGGATCGCACCCAGTCGTCCGAAGGCCAGCGCGGACGCGGTGCCGGTCGCTCTGACGCTGGTGGGGTACATGAACGCGCACAGCGCATACATGGTGGACTGCACTGCATTGACGAACATGCCATGCACACCGAAACCGAAGATCAACAGGTGCGTGTCGCGCCCGACATTCAGGGTCTGCATCGCGAATGCACTTGCGGCTGCACCGGCGCAGCACAGCACCAAGGGCCAACGTGACCCGAATCGCGTTATCGCAACAGCACAGACCAACGCGCCAATAACGCCTCCGAGATTGTAGGCGGTCAACCCCGAGCCAGCGACGGCCATCGACAATCCTTCTGATGCCAACATCGTCGGCAGCCAGCTAAAGGCGCCGTAGACGGCGGTAAGACACAGGAAGAACGCAGCCCAGGTTGCCAGAGTGTCGCGCGCCAGACCATCTGAGAACAGCGCGCCAAACCCGGCCCGCTCTTCTACGCCCTGTTCCGCGGCGTCGGTGTACGTTGCATTGGCGGCCATCGGATGGCCCATACGCCCTAGCAGCTTGCCCAACTCATCCCAGCGTGCCGGATGGCGTGCCAGGAATCGAGGCGTCTCTGGCAAGGTGAACAGAAGAATGATAGCCAGCGCAATTGGAAAAGTTCCACCGATAAAGAACAGTCCGCGCCAGCCGAATGCCGGCAGGATTTCACCGGCAAAGAGGCCCGCCAGCATGCCGCCGAGCGGCACGCACACAATCGTGGCCGTGACTGCGAGCGTCCTGCGGCGCGCCGGCGTGAACTCGGCCGTGACCGTGGTCGAACTCGGCAGTGCGCCACCAATGCCCAGGCCGGCGACAAACCTAAGTGCGGCCACGGTCAGGACATCGGGCGCGAGGCCAATGGCGCAGGTCGCTGCGCCGAAGACAAAGACGCTGGAGATGACCGCCATCCGACGTCCGAATCGGTCCGCGAACAGGCCTGCGCAGGCGCTGCCGATCCCCATGCCAATGAGGCCAGCGGCAACCGCTGGGGCGAAGGCGCTTCGCGTGATGTTCCACTCCTTGATCATCAACGGAATCGCGAAGCCGATGAGTTGACCATCAAAGCCGTCCATCACAATGGACATGGCTGCCAGGAAGACCACAATCTTTTGCATGGTCGTATAGGCGCCATCGTCGAGCAGACGACCGATATCGGCATTGCCCTTGAAGGGAACCGCTTGGGGGCTCATGCGCGTACTCCCAAGTTGCAGGTCGTGGGCAGCATGCGCTGGCATTGGCCGCGCGATGGAAAAGCTTGCGAGCCAACGGCTGACGGGGTTCGATCGATCATGTCTTGTCTCCTGATTGAGCGCTCTGGCGTCCGCGCGCCCTGGTAGTAGCAGTAGAGGTGTCCAACCTGTACGCCTGCCGGAAAACTGCTTTATCGAGAAAACGGCATTCCTCACCACATAGCTTTCGAACAGCCTCCGCCTCTTCCCGGGCGGTCTGACGGACTGAATCTCAGTCGTCGAGCGCGTCGAATGGCAAGCCGACATAGTTCTCGGCCAGCGCTGTCAAAGCAGCACGCGAGCCGGTTACGTAGTCGAGTTCGGCGACCTGCACCTTGTGCTGGAACTCGTCCGCGTTGGGGAAGCGATGCAGCATCGAGGTCATCCACCACGAGAAGCGTTGCGCTTTCCAGATGCGCCGCAGTGCGGTTTCGCTGTAGCGCTCGAGCAGATCCTGACGGCCGTTCTTGTAGAACTTGCCGATGGCCCTTGCGAGCACTCGTACGTCGGCCGCCGCGAGGTTCAGACCCTTGGCACCCGTGGGCGGCACTACGTGCGCCGCGTCTCCCGCCAGGAACAGGCGGCCGTACTGCATCGGCTCAGTCACGGAACTGCGCATGCCGACCACGGTCTTGCTGAATATCTGGCCCTCTTTGGGGGCCCAGCCGTCACGCGTTGCCAGGCGTTCGCGAAATTCACTCCAGATACGGTCGTCGGACCAGTTTTCAATTTTGTCGGTCGGCTCGCACTGCAAGTACATGCGTTGCACATCCGGCGAACGCGTACTGACGAGAGCAAAGCCCCTATCGCTTAAGGCGTAGATCAGTTCGTCTGATGACGGCGGTGCCTTGCACAGGATCCCGAGCCATCCGAAAGGATAGAGCCGCTCAAACCCGCTAAGCATGCCTTTCGGAATCGATGGGCGACTAACCCCTTGCGTGCCATCGCAGCCGGCGATGAAGTCGGCTTCAATTGTCTGCAGATTGCCGCCCCATTGACGAAATCGCACGCTCGGTGCCGTCGAGTCGAGGTCGTGGATGCTGACATCGGTCACTTCGAACCGAATGTCGCCACCCGTCGCCAGGCGCGCTTCCACCAAGTCCTTGATCACCTCGTGCTGTGCATAGACCATCACAGCCTTGCCACCAGTGAGTTCTGGAAAATCGATGCGGCGGTCAATGCCGTTGAAGCGCAGGATGGTTCCTTCGTGCCGAAAGCCCTCGCGCTCCATACGCGCGCCAACGCCAATCTCTTTCATGAGATCAATCGTGCCCTGCTCAAGCACGCCGGCGCGGATCGTGGCCTCGATGGCTTCGCGGCTGCGGGTTTCGAGGACAATCGACTCGATGCCTTGCAGGTGCAGGATGTGGGACAGCAGAAGCCCGGCCGGGCCGGCACCGATGATGGCAACTTGTGTTTTCATTCCGGTGTTTCGCTCAGAAGGGGTAGTGACGCGGGGTCGTTTGAACGGTCACCCATCGCAGATCGGTGAAGGCCTCGACACCGGCTTTCCCGCCGAAATGTCCAATGCCACTGCCCTTGACGCCGCCAAATGGCATCTGCGCTTCGTCGTGCACCGTGGGCCCGTTCACGTGGCAAATGCCGGACTCGATGCGTCCCGCTACCTGGATGGCGCGCGCCACATCACGGCCGAAGACCGCGGCTGCGAGGCCGTATTCGTTATCGTTGGCGCAAGCGACCGCCTCTTCCACGCCACTGACACGCACGATGCCTTTCACGGGGCCGAAAGCCTCCTCGCGGAAGATGCGCATGTCCGGCGTTACGTGGTCGAGCAGGGTCGCGGGCATCAGCGTGTCGTTCGCCTTGCCACCCGCCACGAGCTTCGCGCCTTTCATAAGCGCATCATCGATCAGTTCGTTGCAGCGTTTTGCCGTGCTCATGTCCACGACTGAGCCGAGAACCGCCGGGCCAAGACGCGGATCACCGAGCGGAAGACTCGATGCACGTGCGCTCAACCTGGCAACGAAATCATCGGCGATGGCCGAATCGACGACGATCCGCTCGGTCGACATGCAGATCTGTCCCGAATTGGCGAACGCACCGAACACGGCCGCGTTGACGGCAGCATCGACGTCGGCGTCGTCGAGGACGACCAGCGGCGCCTTGCCACCGAGTTCGAGAACCACGGGCTTCAGGTACTTCGCGCAGGTTGCGGCAATGAGCTTGCCCACGTGGGTTGATCCCGTGAAGTTCACTCGTCGCACAGCCGGGTGCGAAATCATGGCCTCCACTACAGCAGCCGCGTCGGCCGGCGCATTGGTGACAAAGTTCACCACGCCCTTGGGTAGCCCGGCCTCTTGCAGCGCCTCGATGATGAGGCCGTGTGTCGCCGGACAGATCTCGCTGCCTTTGAGCACCACCGTATTGCCACAAGCCAGTGGCGTCGCGATGGCCCGTACAGCCAGGATCACGGGCGCGTTCCAGGGAGCGATGCCCAAAACGACTCCCGCAGGCTGTCGTACACCCATGGCGAGGTTGCCCGGCACGTCGGAAGGAATGATCTCGCCGCCGATCTGCGTGGTCAGCGATGCGGCCTCGAGAAGCATACCGGCCGCAAGGTGAACGTTGAAGCCTGCCCAGATCGCCGACGCGCCGGTCTCGGACGCTATTGCAGCCGCGAATGCCTCGGCTTTCGCTTCGAGCGCTTGTGCGGCCCTCGTCAGCATCGTTCTACGCTCGGTTGGGCCCGTGTGCGACCAGGTCTTGAAGGCCGCGGCGGCAGCGTCGACGGCCGCGACCGCGTCTTCCTCGGTGGCCGCGGGCGCGACCGTCGCAACGCTGCCGTCAAGCGGATTGCGCCGCTCGAAGGTGGCGCCATTGCGGGCCTGGACTTGCTCACCGTTGATCAGCATCGAAATCTTCATTGGTTTGTCTCCGGAAGGTCTTGTATGGAAGCGGGAGTGGGCGGTGTGTTCAGGCGACCTGAACCTCCACGACGTTTGGCGCCTTGCCGGCCAGGGCAAGGTCGAGCACCGTCCGCAAATCGCCGGAATCGCTGACGAGTGTGGCGGCGCATCCCATGCCCTTTGCCAGCGACAGGAAATCGATGTCGGGCAGTTCCGTTCCCTGAACGACATCGGTTGCGGAGAACCCGAACACGGGCGCGAAATCTTGTAGCGCAGCGTACCGACGGTTGTTCAGGATCACGAAAGTGATCGGCAGCTTGAGTTGCGCTGCGGTCCACAGCGCCTGTATCGAGTACATGCTGGAACCGTCGCCCATCAGGCAGATGACGCGGCTGCCCGGTTTGCCGAGCGCTACGCCCACTGCTGCCGGCATGCCGTAGCCGAGACCGCCGCTGTCCATCGTGAAGAAAGTTTCGCTGCGGGTGATTGGCAGATAGGCTTGCATCACCGGGCGGGCGCTCGGTGCTTCCTCGACCACGATGTCCTCGGGCGCTTTTACTTCCGCCAACGTCTGAAGGACATAGGCAACCGACATCAACGGCGAAGGCTCTGCCTTTGGCGCGCTGATCTTGGCCGGCGGCGAGGCTCGAATCTGGGGCGCCGGGCGGGCGAGCAGATCAAGAACTCCAAGGCGGATGCTGCCGACAGCCGACATTCCAACCGGCGTCCAAGCCGCGGTATCCGGGTCCTCAGTTAGCTGGCACAACGTAGCTCCGCTTGGGATGTGTGGTCCCGCGCCTTCGACGTGATACGCGAACGCGGGCGCACCAATGGCCAGGATCAGGTCATGGTCACCGAGCAGTTCGACGATCCGCTCGCGCATTGCGGGCAGGAAGCCAGCGAACAACCGATGATCTTCGGGGAAACTACACCGGCCCGACATCGGCGCTGCCCACACGCGGGCGTTGTGCGCCTCAGCAAGAGCAACGACCTCGTTCCACGCGTTGTCCCGATCGATTGCGGCACCTACGACGATCGCCGGTCGATGACTTGCATCTAGCGCGTCGCCGATTTGTGCCAGAACGGCAGGCTGCGGGCGAAGTTCCGTACTCACAACCCTTGCCGGCACGAACTCTGCTGGTTGGTCCCAGTCGTCTACCGGCACCGACACGAGCACGGGGCCACGCGGCGGCATCATCGCGATGTAGTACGCCCGCGCGATGGCCTTTGGCACGTCTTGAGCGCGCGCAGGCTCGATGCTCCATTTCACATAGGGCTTGGGGAGTTCAGTGGCTTGGGCGGAAGACAGGAATGGGTCGAAAGGGAGGATCGAACGCGCTTGCTGGCCTGCCGTGATGACCATCGGCGTGCGATTTCTATGAGCCGTAAAGATGTTGCCCATCGCATTGCCCACGCCTGCTGCCGAATGCAAGTTCACGAAGGAAGCATTTCGCGTTGCCTGGGCGTAGCCATCCGCGATGCCGACCACGGTAGCCTCCTGCAAACCCAGCACGTAGCGGAAGTCGCTTGGGAAATCGCGAAACATCGGGAGCTCAGTCGAACCGGGGTTCGCGAACACGGATGTCATGCCGAAACGACGCATGAGGTCGATGACGGCGTCGCGAACGGTGACGGTGCTGGGTTGCTTGGCTGCTTCGACGACGGCGAGTGGTACGGGTCCGGTCATTTCGCGCTTTCCTTCTGTTGTGCGCTGGACGGGTCGCAGCGCTTGTCTCGATGGCGCAAGTGTGAAAGCTCATCACTCTCATGAAAATTGCTTTTTTGAGAGAAAGTCATTACCGTTAGGCATGACTTTCGATCTCCAATATCTTGTCGCCTTCAACGCCATCGTTTCGTCCGGAAGCCTTGGTCGCGCGGCTGACGCCTTGAATGTGACGCAGCCGGCTCTTAGTCGCACGATTCGCCGGCTCGAGGAGCAGGTTGGCGCACCTCTGTTCGAGCGTCACTCAAAGGGGATGCAGTTGACGGATGTGGGCAGGGCGTTGCAGCCCCACGCGCTCCTTTTGCAGCGCGAGTCTGAGCATGCGAGTGAGGACATCAAGGCGATGCTGGGCTTGGCAAAAGGAACGATTCGCGTCGGCGCAGTCGGCAGCATCGCCTGCCTGGTGCTTCCATTGGCAATCGGCAGCACATGCAAGAAGTGGCCAAATCTTCAAGTCCAGATCATCGAAGGAGTCTGGGATCGCCTTGCTGATGCGCTTGTCTCGCACGAAATCGATCTGGCGCTGGGGGCCGACATTGAGGACACTGACGAAATCGTCGCTGTCAAGGATTGCCGTTGGGAGGACACCAGCTACGTGGTTGCTGGTCGGCGCCATCCTTTGCGAAAAAAACCAAATCTCAAGCTCGTTGATACGCTGCAAGAGCGTTGGGTCATGCTTCCGAAGGGAACCGCGCCTTTCGAGCATATGAAGAAGGTGTTTTCGCGACAGAACCTGGCCTTGCCCAACGTCGTCGTCGAGACACGCTCCGTCACTGCGCTCAAGAGCTTGATTGGCCGTTCAGGTTTCCTCGGCTGGATGCCCGAGCCCATGTACGACGCCGAGCGCAAGGCGGGACTCATCGACGCTCTGGAGATACCGGGCGCCAGCGACAAGAGAGTTCTGACTGCATTCCGTCGAAGGGCCGGCATGCTGCCCGGTCCTTCGATCAAGCTTCTCGAGGAACTGCGCGCTCTAACGGCGCAACTATCATGATTGTCGTGGCGCTGGGTCAGGCCGGTCTCTGTCGGATGCCCTGCGCGAAGCCGCGGCCGTCTCTGACCGACCCTTTACCGACATACTGGATCCGATTTCGATGTGTCTGTTCACTGGCAGAGAGCGGGCGTTCATCACCTTCAGCAGATCGTCATCGAAAGTATGGTTATCTCGCAGCCTGGAACAAGGCGAGGATGCTCCTGCATCGCTTCTCGGCATCCTGAGAAGCTGCTCATTATTTCCATGACGCTGAAGAAGGACACGTAGGTGTGCGGGTCGTCTAGCCGAGCGGTTCCTTGCACGGCAATGCCCCTTCTGGCAAGGTTACGATTGCCAGCCGATTGCCGATCGCCCACCGATTGACCAATCGGTGTCTCACATCAAAAGGAAACCTGACCTGTCGCTGCTGCAACCATCCGCCCGACGCGATCTGCTGATCTTGTGGCTATCTATCACTGTGGCCGCTTTTGTGCTGGGGTGGCTGCTGCTGCTATTGAGTCGCCAAGGCGCCGGCCCCCAGATTGCGCGTGCGCGCCAACTTACCTCGATCAGTTGCCAGACCCTGCAGGCCGGCGCAGCACGCGTTCGCCAGCAACTTCCATCAGAGGACGATCGACGCGAATCCATGGACCTGGCTGCGGCGCAGGCGGTGCTCGATCTGGCGCTGCACGACCAGCCGGGCATGGAAGGCGGTTACTGGCGCGCGAATGCAGGGGTGGTGGCCTACGCCTTCCCGACCTACTAGCTGCTGCAATTCAGGGTTTTCAGTGCGATCCGCATATATGAAGCTAGCCTAGATCTTGACCTCCCGAAAAAAATGAAGGGAAGTCAAGATATGCGTGATTACACGGCTGTCGAATGGTTACTTGACCGCCGGAAAGTCCAGAGTCGTATCGTTGACGCGATTGAAGATGTTGGTCGTCAGAATCGCAGTGACTGCGAGAATCGATTCAGTGACTTGCGAATCGGTATAGCCAGCCCGGCGTACGTTATCCAGGCTGCTCTGCGGAACGGTACCGGTTGTGCGAACGAGGGTCAGTACGAACTTTACGAGCGCGTCGAGTTTTGCATCAGAGCTCAATCCGCCGGCGCGCAGTTCAAGCATCTGTTCAGCAGTAAAACCCGCCATTTTGCCGGTCAAAGTATGTGCTGCGAGGCAATAGTCGCAACCGCTGTTTTCGCTAATAGCAAGGTTGATTGCTTCCAGCTCTTTCGCAGAAAGCTCGCCGCTGGATTTCAAGGCTGCGTTTGTCGCCAACAACGATTGGAGCACGACGGGAGATTGCGAACCAATGCTCGCGTACGCGTTCGGAACCTTCCCTAGGCCGCGTTTGATGTTGGCGAACAGTTCCGCAGTCAGGCCGGTGGCGGACGTGATATCGATCGTGGACATACGAGTCATTTGGATTCCTTTAGTAAGGTTAAGCTACGGGGATGGGGTTCTCGGCGAGGGACTGGTTGAACTGGTCGACCAACGCGTGTTCCTGGGAACCAGGGTTGTTGCGCAGCGGCATCGCGACATCCACCACCACCTCGGTGGTGGCGGTCTCGAGCTTCCACATCGTTTCACCGATAAATGCAGGCAGCGGCATGGCGCGTGGGACGGGAGGCAGTCGATTTTTCACAACTAGCTCTACCCTAACGACGACAAGGCCGTGTTCGAAGATAATTCGCCAAACATTGCTTTCGCCTCAGCGTAACAATCGT
The DNA here is from genome assembly GCF_056396525.1 of Cupriavidus sp. 05T41. Classification (NCBI taxonomy): domain Bacteria; kingdom Pseudomonadati; phylum Pseudomonadota; class Betaproteobacteria; order Burkholderiales; family Burkholderiaceae; genus Cupriavidus; species Cupriavidus sp. 05T41. The sequence goes on along the minus strand of NZ_JBFTLQ010000001.1, from coordinate 73,704 downwards.
TCGCTAGCGCAATAGTGTTTCGTTGGTAGACTTTTTCGGACGTGAGGCCGAGGGTTGGCGAAAGCGAGGAAACGGAAAGTAGGGGTAGAAGCGTGAACCGATGGATGAGATTCTTTGTCGCTGCGGGACCTGTCAGTTTTTTTGTGTGCAGGGCAGTTAAAGGCTCACTATCATTTCGACCGGTGAGCCGGCATTATCTCAACGATGTGGATGGGTGAACCGTTCCTCATAGTGGATCGCAAACTGGTTCATGGCAGCCTTCCAGTCATGCGTTGAACTGCCCCACTTCCCCGTGATGTTGCGCAGGGCCAGCCACAGTAGCTTGGTCGCCGCCTCGTCGCTGGGGAAGTGGCCCCGCGTCTTGATGATCTTGCGCAACTGCGCATTGATGCTCTCAATGGCGTTGGTAACCGGCATGATAGGAGCCGGTGCCCCTCCTCCTCACCGAGTAACTTGGTGTATGGTTAGACCATCCGGGACAGGGGCACCGGGGAGCACTTCGGGTGGGCAGGCCGTTCATATACGTTGAGCCGCGAGCTCGTGTTAGTAGTTGGCCGCCCCTGCGACCCGCCCGGTTGCGCTGCGAGCGCGAATCCGTAGTTGTCGTGCTGTCCCACCGGCTCCCATTTGCGATGTTTCCCATGGGAGACGCCAATGCGAGTGATAGGACTGGATGTATCGCGATCGGTAGCTGAGATCGCCTATCTGGAGAATGGCCTGCTGCGCGCCGGTGGGCGCGTCGGACTGCGACGCGATGAGCTGGAGCGCTTTGCCGCCAAGCTAAAGCCCGACGACCACGTGGTACTCGAGGCGACCGGCAATACGATCGCTATTGCGAATGTGTTGAGAGGCCATGTCGGCAGGGTGATCGTCGCCAACCCGCTGCAAGTCCGTCTGATTGCGGAAGCCCGCGTGAAGACGGATAAGATCGATGCGACGATCCTCGCGCAACTCTATGCGAGTGGCTTCCTGCCCGAGGTTTGGATTCCAGACGAGACCACGCAAGCGATGCGGCGGCAGGTGTCGCGTCGAGCCCAGATCGTGCGGCAGCGGACGCGGCTCAAGAATGAGATTCACGCCGTCCTTGCCGCACATCTCATCGAGCGGTGTCCGGCGACAGACCTGTTTGGCAAGAAAGGGCGGGCCTGGCTGAGCTGGCAGCAGCTACCCACGGATGAGCGCATCGGGATCGACCAGCGGTTGCATGAGCTGGACCGGCTGGCAGAGAATCTGCAGGAGGTCGAGCGCATCCTGGCCCAATCCGCTATTCAGGACGACAGGCTGCGCAAGCTCCTGACCATCACCGGCGTCAACACCACCGTTGCGATCGGCTTGCTCTCCGCCATCGGCGATATTGCTCGCTTTCGCTCGCCGGAGAAATTGGTCAGCTACTTTGGCCTCAATCCTTCGGTCTACCAATCCGGCTCGCACCCAGCAAAGCACGGACACATCAGCAAGCGCGGACGCTCCTACGCGCGTGCCATGCTAGTTGAGGCTGCCTGGGCCGCAGCGCAAACGGCCGGCCCCATTCGTGCCTTCTTCTTGCGCATCCGGGATCATCGCGGTCAGCAGATCGCGGCTGTTGCCACCGCGCGCAAGCTGGCAATAATCGTCTGGCACGTCCTCACGCGTAACGAATCCTTCGCGTGGGATCGCCCAGCGCTGACAGCGCGAAAGACCCGTGAGTTGGAATTGCAGGCAGGCCTGCCTCCTGCGCGCCGCGGTAGCCGCAAGGGGTCTGCCGCCGCCTACAATCTGAAGTCCGTCCGGGATCTGGAGCGTGCAGTTGGAGAGCAAGCCGAGCAGGCTTACCAACGCCTGTTCTCGCGCTGGAAGCAAGCGCGACCGCAGGGTGCGGTTCGCGCTCCCTGGCCACCGATACGGACGCCATGAACGGCGGAGATTGCCGCGGGGGCTTGTCAACTTCATCCGTCGTGTAGATGATCTTGCGGATCGCCGGCGGGAACATAAAGAATGGGATCACCTGGTCCCAGGCGCGACGCCAGGACGCGGCGATCGGGCGTACCGCTTGCCCCATTCCCCTTGCTCGAAGGCCGCCAATTCGGCCAGCGCAACCTCCACGGTGGGCGCGGTGTACACGGGCTTGAGAGCCGCTGCGACGGCCCGGCGCTCCTTCCAACTGGCGTACTCCAGGCTGTTTCGGATCAGATGCACGATGCAGGTCTGCAGCGTCGTGTCCGGGAACACCGCATTCAGGGCCTGCTCCATGCCCTTGAGCCCGTCAGTCACCGCAATCAGGATGTCCTGCGTGCCACGGGTCTTCAGGTCATTAAACACCTTCATCCAGAACTTGGCGCCTTCGGTGGTTTCGATCCACAGGCCCAGGATGTCGCGCGTGCCGTCTGGCAGTACGCCCAAGGCCAGGTAGACGGCCTTGTTGCGCACCACGCCGTCCTCGCGCATCTTGACCCGCAGCGCATCGAAGAACACCACCGGGTACATCACCTCCAGCGGGCGGCCCTGCCAGGCGGTGACCTCGTCCATGACCGCGTCGGTTACCGAGCTGATGAACTCCGGTGAGACCTCGGTCCCGTATTGTTCGGCCAGAAACGCCTGGATCTCGCGCACGGTCATGCCACGGGCATACATGGCGATGATCTTGTCATCGAACCCGGTGAAGCGCCGCTCGTGCTTGGGAATCAGGATCGGATCGAAGCTGCCGTCGCGATCGCGTGGGATGTCTACGCGCAACGGGCCGTCTTCGGTCAGCACGGTCTTGGCACTCCTGCCGTTGCGCTGGTTGGCCGTGCCGGCCGGACGCTCGGCGCCCGGCGAGTAGCCCAGATGATGGCCTAGCTCGGCGCCCAAAGCTCGTTCGATCAAGGCCTTCTTGAACGCCATCGAAGCGTCCTGGACCGCCTCGGCAGTCATCGGGCCCTTCACGAAATGGGCGATCAAGTCCTCGGGGATGGTGGGCAGCTCACGGTCAGCGGCCCGGCTCGTCTTGGTTTTGCGTGGCATGACATGCTCCTTGGCGACATGTTATGCCCCAAACACAAAATTTCTGACAGGTCCTCGCTGCGGGGTGGATACTAATGACCCTCATGCTCGCTGCTATGGCTGCGGCCGCATCGCCATGGGTTCGCGACGGCCATCACTTATGCTAGGAAGCGGTCTACCTGCATCACGAAATCTTCAACCTCCTGGAACAGGAACGCGTGGCCAGCATCGGGATAAAGGATTAGCTTTGCATCGGGTGCCTGCTGTGACAATACGAAAGAGCGATAGGCCGGTAGCATGACATCACACGCGCCGTTGGCAACGAGCATCGGCAGACGTAGTTCGCTGGCCCGGTGCAGCACGCCCTGCCACGTCGAAATGGCCTTGATTTGTGCCATGAATGCCTCGGCCGTGACGGCGGGGCCGCGGTCCAGTTGGTCAGCGATTCTCTTCAACGAGGCGCGGCCCGCATCGACTCCGAATTCGCTTTTCGAGAAGAATAGAAACAGGAAATCTTCGATGTCATTGACGGGACGTGTCATGACCTGCGGAACTCTCGGATGAGGTTGCGGCCCATCTGTGATTCCACCGGGACTGGATCCAGCGACGATCAGGCGTCGCACCAGATGCGGGGCCTCAAGTGCCAACTGCTGCGCGACCACCCCGCCTAGCGACCAACCCAACACGTCCACCTGCTTTTGACCCAGTGCTGCGATGACCGCGCATGCTACCGCCGCCATGCCCGCAATCGTGTCCGGCACGATGCCGCCCGACCGCCCGATTCCCGTACTGTCGAACCAGATGATGCGCCGATCCGCCGACAGTTCTTTGATAAACGCCGGATCCCAATCATCCATCGTGCCGCGGAACCGCTGCAGCAGCAGTAGCGGGAGACCTCCCTCGGGGCCCGTTTCGCGCGCGCAGATTCGGCCATATGGAGTGTCGATGTCGAAAGAACGTGTCATGGTGGGTAGATATATTGTGGATCGTTCTCGATGAGTACCCCGCCAAGCGTATTGCCGAATCCGTCCCGATGCAGGACATAAACGCGGCGCTTTCGGTCATGCCTTTGGTTCGCGCCCACGCACCGCCGAGTATGACGACACGTGCATGCAAGATTGTTGTCCGAAAATTGTGCGTATATGTCAGTCCGTGGAACATCACTATCCCTATGCTTGGGCGTATCTGCTTGCCACTCCATGCGCACCAGGCAACTCGCTCTCACCCAAAGGGATACACATGCCATCACAACTCGGAACCGCTCTCGTCACTGGATCGTCCTCCGGCATCGGCGCCGTCTACGCCGATCGCCTCGCGGCACGCGGCTATGACCTTATTCTCGTTGCACGCAATGAAGAACGGCTGCGCGCGCATGCGGCGAGGCTCGCGAGCACGCATGGTGCCCACGTAGACGTGCTCGTGGCGGATCTTACCGACGCTGCCGACCTTCGGCGTGTCGAGACCACCCTCGCTAGCAACGATCGCATCTCCATGCTGGTCAACAACGCTGGCTTCGGCGGTGCGGGTACCCTCTCGCAATCGCGAGTGGACGACATGGAACGCATGATTGGTGTCAACGTCACCGCCGTCATGCGCTTGTCCTATGCGGCCGCGCCAGCGTTTGCCGCGCGCGGCGCCGGTGTGATCATCAACATCGCATCTATCGTCGCGATCGCTCCCGAGATCCTCAATGGGGTCTACGGCGGCGCAAAGGCATTCGTACTCGCATTCAGCCGCTCGTTGAAGAAAGAGTTGAGCGAAAGCGGCGTGACCGTTCAGGTCGTACTGCCGGGGGCTACCGGCACTGACTTCTGGGAAGTCGCGGGTCTCCCTACGTCGAATCTCCCGGAAAGCTGGGTCATGACACCCGAAACGCTGGTGGACGCAGCACTGAGCGACCTCGACGCCGACGTGTTTGCCTCGATTCCGTCGTTACAGGACGACTCGCAATGGCATGCATGGGAGACCGCGCGCGAAGCCATGGCGTCAAATTTGTCCTCCCGCGTCGCCGCGCCGCGCTACGCGGCGCGTGCCGGGAAGCAAGACTAAAACCCTGAACCTCACTCCCCATGAACAAAACAATCGCCCCTCTGGCCTTGGTTGCTATGGCCACCCTCTTCTCTCACCAACCGGCCCGAGCCAGTGAAGCCCTCGCACAGAAGTACGCGTGCGTGGGCTGCCATCAGGCAAATGCCCGCCTGGTAGGTCCGTCGTGGAAAGAAATCGCCACCAAATATAAGGGCGGCAGCAAGGCAACGGAGCAACTCGCAACCAGCATCAAGGCCGGTGGCAGCGGTAAGTGGGGCGCTGTACCGATGCCGCCGCAGCCGCAAGTGCCCGATGCCGATCTCACCGCCCTGGCGCAGTGGGTCCTTTCGCAGAAGTAGAGGAGGCCAGAATGACCACCCTGAACATCAATGGCAAGACGGTCGATGTCGACGCCGATCCGTCCACGCCGCTGCTGTGGGCGCTCCGCGATAATCTCGGCATGACTGGCACGAAGTTCGGCTGTGGCATGGCCGCGTGCGGCGCGTGCACGATCCATATCAACGGCACAGCGACGCGGAGCTGCGTTATGCCGATCTCGTCGGTGACCGGCACTAAGGTCAATACCATCGAGAGCATGGGCGACGACAGAATCGGCCGCGCGGTTCTGGACGCCTGGATCCGGCACGATGTGGCGCAATGCGGCTACTGCCAGAACGGTCAGGTGATGAGCGCCGTGAGCTTGCTGCGCACCAAGCCGCGGCCGAACGATGCCGATATCGATCAAGCGATGGCGGGCAACATTTGCCGCTGTGGCACTTATCAACGTATCCGCGCGGCTATCAAGGATGCCGCGCGCGCGATCGCCTGAGGAGCGCCACATGCGTATTCGTGGACTGGAAGCGCTGGCGGGCGGTGGTAGCACGGCCGCGCCCGAAAACAGCGTCGCGCCGCTCTCGCGCCGCACCTTTCTCAAACTGACCGGCGTTGCCGGCGGCGGACTCGCGCTGGGCCTGGTCGGCGGTGTCGAACTCGCCCAGGCAGCGGAAGACGGCGCGAAGCAAAAATCGCCGTCGCCTCCGCAGGCATTCGTGATCATCGCCCCCGACAACACGGTGACGATTGCGGTCAATCGGCTCGAGTTCGGACAGGGTGTGCATACCGCGCTGCCAATGGTGCTGGCCGACGAGCTCGACGTGGACTGGAAGAACGTGCGGTCAATGCTGGCCCCGGCCGGCGATGCTTACCGCGATCCGGGCTTCGGTATTCAGATGACGGGCGGCTCCACCGCGCTGATGCATTCGTTTACGCAGTATCGCGAGCTCGGCGCACGCGCCCGGGCGATGCTCGTGACTGCGGCGGCCAAACAATGGAATGTGGACCCCGCCAGCTGCGCCGCCGTGCAGGGGGTGGTCACATCGGGCACGCGTCGCGCCACCTATGGTGAGCTCGCCAATGCGGCCATGAGTCTGCCGGTGCCGACGACCGTGGTATTGAAGGACCCATCGCAGTTCCGCCTCATCGGCAAGCCAATGCCGCGCCTGGATGCCGCCTCGAAGCTGCGAGGCGACCCCGTGTTCGGCATCGATACCCGGCTCAAGGACATGGTTGTCGCCGTAGTCGCGCACCCGCCCCGCTTTGGAGGCAAGGTGAAGTCGTTCAACGCGGACAAGGCGCGCGCGATCAAGGGCGTCGTCGACGTCATGCAGGTGCCCGCGGATCGCGGCGGCTCCGGCCTGGCGGTGGTCGCCAACGGATACTGGGCGGCCAAGCAGGGGCGCGACGCGCTGCAGATCGAATGGGAGGACACGGGCTCGAAGGTCAGCACGCAGGCGCTTTACGAGGAATACAGCAAGCTTGCGATGCAGCCGGGCAAGATGGCGCTCCCGCTGGAGAGTGGCGACGTGCAGGCGGTCCTCGCGGGCGCTGCGCGCGTGATCGACGCCGAATATCGGCTGCCGTATCTCGCGCACGCGCCGATGGAACCGCTCAACTGTACCATGCAGGCCGAGATTAGCGGCAATAAGGCGACCAGCGTCAAGGTCTGGGTCGGCTCGCAATTTCAGACCGTCGATCAGGCGGCGATCGCCCAAACGTTGTCGCTGCCGGTCGAGAAGGTGACGCTGAACACGATGATGGCCGGGGGTGGCTTCGGCCGGCGTGCCGTGCCGACGTCGGACTACCTGGTCGAATCGGCAGGCGTACTTCGCGAGTGGATTGCCAGAGGGCATGCCGAACCGCTCAAGGTCATGTGGAGTCGCGAAGACGATATCAAGGGCGGCTACTACCGCCCGCTGCACGTCCACCGCGCGCGCATCGGCTTCGACGAAAAGGGGCAGGTCGTAGGTTGGCAGCACGCGATCGTCGGCCAGTCGATCGTCATGGGAACCCCATTTGAGCCTGTTCTCGTGAAGAACGGCGTGGACTCGACCATGACCGAAGGCATCGTCGAGAACGAATACGCTCTGCCGATGCAGGTGACGGCCCATCACCCGAAGGTCGATGTCGCGGTGCTCTGGTGGCGCTCGGTGGGCAACACCCACACGAGTTTCGTCAAGGAGACGCTGATCGACGAGATCGCCACGGCCGCGAAGCAGGATCCCGTCGCTTGGCGCATGGCACGACTCGACACCACCAAGCATGCCCGACACCGCGCCGCCTTGCAGCTGGCCACGGATAAGGCCGGCTACGGCAAGCGCAAATTGCCGAAGGGGCATGCGTGGGGCGTGGCCGTGCACGAATCGTTCGGGACCGTAATTGCGTATGTCGTCGAAGTGTCCGTCGCCAAGGGCGAGGCGCGCGTGCACAACGTCACGGCCGGTGTCCACTGCAATCGCGTCGTCAATCCGCTGACTGCAGAAGCCCAGGTCCAGGGCGCATGCATCTTCGGCTTGTCGATGATTCGGCCCGGCTTCGCCATCGAGATGGAGAACGGAGTGGTTCGGAACAGCAATTTTCCGGACTATCCGCCACCGCGGATGCCCGATGCACCGCGCATCGACGTGTTCTTTGTGCCGTCCGAAGACGCACCGTCGGGACTGGGCGAGCCTGGCGTGCCGCCGATCGCACCGGCGGTCGCCAATGCACTGTTCCGGCTGACGGGCAAGCGCCAGCGGCAGATGCCCTTCGTCGTTTGATCGTTTGATCGTTTGATCGTTTGATCGTTTGATCGTTTGATCGTTTAGAGGCAGAGAGGCAGAGAGGCATCACGTCCTCTCTGCCTCACAATCTACTGTTAGCAGCAACCGTTTGGTTACTGTGCACCCTGTATGCCGCGCCCGCACTTGGTAGTGTTCCCTCAAAGGGCTTTGTCGTCCTCGATGACGATGGATTTGTAAGGTCGAGAACTTAGTTCATTCGATGTAACCGGGAATTAGCACCAGGATCAGTGTCGAGCTACAGAAAGAAACCTATAATGCACTTTTAATGTGAGACACCGACCGCTCATGGGTACTGACCACCCACGCGCCAGGATGCCCTATGCGCCTTGTCTGGTGTCGGCATCCGTCTGGGTGAGGTCGTATTCGAGCCGCGAGGCACGTCGTTTCGCAAGCCGGTGGTGCGACGCTGCGCATCCTAGCGTCGAAGACATGCTCGTAACGCGACCACATCGGTCGCTGGCCGTCAGTTCATTCCGTCACTTCTTGCTCGACTAGTGCATCATTTCGCCGGATGCTGCTTGGCGACACGCCGTAGGCGCGTACAAAGGCCCGGCGCATACGATCGCGGTCCGCGAACCCTGTGTCTCGAGCCACGGTTTCCATCGGGTGACGACCTGACTCGAGCATGGTTCTGGCCATTTCCAGCCGGAGCATCTCGACGGCCTTAGCCGGCGACTGCCCAGTCTCCTCGCGGAAGACACGGCTGAACTGCCGCGGCGACAGGCGCGCGGCATCCGCTAGCTCCTCCACCGTCAGCGCATTGCGCAGATTTTCCTTCGCGTAGATCAGTGCGCGTTTGACGCGATCGCTGCGCGGCTCGAGTTCCAGCAATGCAGAAAACTGGGATTGCCCACCGGGGCGGCGGTAATAGACGACCAGACGTCGGGCCACGTTACGAGCCAGCGCCGCGCCGTGGTCGTGCTCGATGAGCGCCAGGGCGAGGTCCATTGCCGCAGACATGCCGGCCGAGGTCCAAATGTTTCCGTCCTGAACAAAAATGCGATCCTCGTCGACACGAACCTGAGGAAAGGTTTCCTGCAATCGTCTGGCATGCAACCAGTGGGTGGTAGCAGTCTTTCCGTCCAGCACGCCGGCTTCTGCAAGTGCGAACGCGCCCGTGCAGATGCCCGCGACACGTCGTGCCTCGCGGGCCGCACGGCCGATGTAGGACTTCAGCCCGGGATCCAGGGGGCCCGGGACACGAATCCCTGCAACCATCAACGTATCGGGCATCGTGTCGAATTTGGTGGTCACGATCCCCAAGCCAATTGTCGAATGAACGATACCTCCGTATTGGGAGAGGATCGTCATGCGGTAGCCCTCTTCGCCGAGCTCCGCATTGGCCAGTTCAAACGCGGATAGCGCCGAGAGACCGATGACCTGGAATCCATTTTCCAGAATCAAGCCGATTTGCCGCATTGCTTCTTTCTCGTTACGTCAGCGTCCCAATGACAGTTTCATGAGACTCTCCCGCAATCTATTCCTGGCGCCTGACGCCGTCAAGTGAGCGGTCAGTGTCGAGCGCCGCGCAGCCTGAAGATGTCCGGAATCTCCGCGATTTCGTCTGTCCGCAGAGACACGACCAGGCCTATCCTTGCCATGCCTTCGCCCCTCCCTCGCAGGCGTAGGGCTCCGCCCCGGAACCGGCAACCGAACAAGGATGCCCAGCAATTCCGCATGCGACGAGCAGCCACCTCGTCCACATCGTCGATGACGAAGACGCAATCCGCACATCTTTGTCCAGCCTCCTCCGCTCCGCCGGCTTTGACGCGCGTACCTTCGAGCGCACATCGACCTTAAACGCGTCCGAGAAGCCGGACCGACCGAGCTGCTTGCTGCTTGACGTCCGCCTGCGCGGTGAAAGCGGTCTCTATTTTCAGCAGAAGGCCACCCAGGTCCATCGCATGCCCTTCATCTTCATGACGGGCTTCGCCGACATCAGCAGTTGCGTACGCGCCATGAAAGCTGGTGCTTGGGACTTTCTGCTCAAGCCGCTTGTTGATCTGAACAAGCAGATTGCAGCCGAACCTGGCATCAGCGATATCACCGTCAAGGTACACCGCGCTGCGGCTATGCGAAAGATGAGGGCAACCTCCCTAGCCGACATTGTGCGCAAAGCCGACCTAATCGGCCTCACACCGGACAGTGATGATCGTCTCCCCAATCACTTTGTCCTGAATCGACGGATTAATGACATGTGAAACCGCATGGGTTTCCGCCACATTAGAGGGCAAGTGGCGCTGTGGTCTGAAGCACCGAGGCAAGCGCTTTCTCTTCTAACGAAAGGATGTGGTAATGCAACTCACCGGGAATACCATCTTTATTACGGGCGGGACGTCGGGCATTGGCCTGGGATTGGCGAAGGCCTTTCATGCCTTGGGAAACAAGGTCATCATTGCTGGACGCCGCAAAGTACTTCTGCAGCAGATTTCGGTGGAGCATCCCGGCATTGATGGCGTTGAACTCGATATTTCCGACGCTGCCGACATCGCGCGCGTGGCGAAGGACTTGATCTCGGACTATCCCACGCTGAACGTTCTAATCAACAACGCGGGCATCATGCCGTTTGACGACGCGTCGACTCCCGTCGAGGATGCCGCGTCTCGCAGCATCCTCGACACCAACCTCTTGGGCCCGATCCGCATGACGTCGGAGCTCGTCGAGCATCTGAAGGGTCAACCGCGCTCGACGATTATCTACAACACGTCGGTGCTGGCGTATGTCCCGATCGCCACTAATGCGGTCTATTCCGCATCTAAAGCGGCGCTGCACTCTTATGCCCTGTCGCAGCGCTTCATGCTCCGCGCGACCAACGTGACAATCCAGGAGATCGCACCGCCTTGGGTCGACACCGACCTCGTCAAGAAGAGCGGCGATCCGCGTGCCATGCCCCTGGAGGCGTTTATCGAAGAAACCATGCGCGGCCTCGCGACCGAAGCGCCTGAGGTGTTTGTCGAGTCCATTCGCGCCATGCGCGATAACCCGGGACTCGGCGAGCATCAGTTGGTTCACGACTTCAACCAGCACATCGCCGATAACCCCATCCCGGTTTAACGAGAAGCCTGGCGCCCCGGCCCGGAGTGCCAGTGACCACGCGCAGGAGAAGATCTTTGTCACACAATAGCCGTGCGGTAACGGCACCCGCGGCCTCTGCGGTACCCGCCCCCGAACGCAACGACTCGCTAGTACCCGCCTTGTTTCTGGCGCTCGGCACGTTTGCGATTGGCACCGAGGGATTCATGATTGCGCCTCTGCTATCTACGATGGCAGCCGATTTCGGAATGACCGTGCCACATACCGCACTGCTCGTCGTGGTATTCACACTGACCATGGCCGTGAGTTCACCTGTCGCGACGGTCATGACGGCGCGATTACGGCGTCGCAGCGTACTTCTGTTCGCCATGACCATCTTTGGCGGAGGAAACCTGCTGGCCGCCTGGTCGCCCAGCTTTGGGCTCCTGATGGCCGCACGCGTGATGATGGCCGTTGCTTCGGGTCTGTATGTGCCCAACGCCAACGCCCTTGCCGGTGCGATCGTATCTGCTAGCAAGCGAGGCCGGGCGTTGGCCATTGTGAGCGGGGGTATGACACTGGCGATCGCGCTGGGCTTGCCTCTTGGCGGCGTAGTGGGACATGCCTTCGGCTGGCGTGCCACCTTTCTGGCGGTCGGCGCGATGAGCCTGACGGCGATTGCAGGGATTCTCGTCGGCGTCGCCCGGGATGCCGGTGCTGGCATTCCTGTGGCAACGCTATCGCAACGGCTCTCAATCGCCCGTCAGCCTGCCGTCGTCCGATTGCTTTCGGTGAGCCTATTCTGGTCCATCGGTGCCTATGCTGCATATCCCTATATCGCAGCCTACCTGTCTCGCGTGCTTGAATTCGACGCAGTTGGCATCAATGCGACTGTTTCGATGTGGGGCCTGGCGGCGGCAGTGGGTGTTACGGCGGGAGGCACGCTGACGGACAAGTTTGGCTCGAGCCGAGTGGCGCGCTACTCGCTTTTCGCCCTGGCACTTTCATTCTGGGCGCTCGCAGTGTCGGCCTCCACGCATACGGCGGGCCCGGCGCTGTTACCAGTCCTGGCGGCGATCGCGGTCTGGGGCTTCGCCGTCTGGGCGTTCTTCCCGGCACAGATGTCGCGCCTGATGGCAGCCGGCGGCCCGTCCCAGGCACCGCTCTCGCTGGCCTTAAACACGTCGACCATGTACTTCGGCTTTTCCATTGGCAGCGCAATAGGTGCGGCGATTCTGGCGACTGATGCCATCTGGGGCATTGGCCTATTCGCCGGCGCGTGTGAGATGGTCGCCCTTGTTCTCAATCGCCATGTGGCACCGGCTAGGTAATGAAAAAGGTCCATTCTATGAACAGCATCGCGAAAGCCATCATCGACGCCCACGGGGGCCTCGCCCAATGGCGGGAATTTACAAAGGTTCAGGCCGACTTGAGCCAGGGTGGGGCACTATGGGCTATCAAATCCCAACCCGGTGTACTCGACACGACTACGGTCACAGTAAGGACCGACAGTCAATGGGCGTCACACGAACCGTTCGGAACGCTCGCGAACAGGAGTGACTTTACGGGACGCCGAATCGCTCTACTAGATGCGGCTAATCAAGTTCTGGAAGAGCGTATCCAGCCCCGCACCTCGTTTGAAGGACACAAGCTGGAAACCTCTTGGGATCCACTGCAACTGGCCTTCTTCGCTGGCTGTGCTATGTGGACCTATCTGAATACACCATTCTTGCTCTCATGGGACGGTGTAGTGTGCGAGGACGCAGGGACATGGACAGAGCGCGGCGAAACATGGCGCAAGATCGAAGTGCGCTACCCAGATTCGCTAGAGGTATTCAGCAATGCGCAGGCAATCTACGTTGATTCCGACAATCTAGTACGTCGCCTTGACTATGACGTGGAGATCGCTGGCAATACAGCCGGAGCGCATTACGTCAGCGACTACATCACGGTTTCCGGAATCCGATTCCCGACTAGACGTCGCATCTATCCTCGCCTACCAGACGGTCAAGCGTTGTCGGAGCCGCTGGTCGTCTCTATTGATGTCAGCAACATTGCCCTCAGTTGAAGAGCCGCGCGAGGAAGTATCGCGCGGCTAAAGCATCCTTAACGCGGCAGCGCGCGCGGCACTACTTCGAGGACTTCGCCGGAGGCGTCTCCACGGTATCGAGGAAAACGACGTCTCCCCAACCATCCGGAACCGCAACGCAAATTCGAAGCCGTCGCAGCGCGGCATCGTCGATGCTGGCGCCTTCAGCTTTAGCTTTGGCGAGCAGCTTGACCTTGCCGGTGCCGCCGCAGCAGCGGTGATTTTGCGCAGGCCATGGCTGTTCATCGCCACTGGGTGGAGGTCGCTTGGTGGCCAAACACGTAGACCAGACCCGACTCAAATGGCTGCGTCTCTTGTCCGGCCCATAGCGGCCGTTGGGATCGTGATGTGCAGTGACGCCTCTTGGCCGGCAAGCGACCTCCGCTGGTCGGTTCCCCGTCGGCTTATGGCACCATTTAGCGTTCCAACTTTCCAACTAGCGTTCCGAGGCTGCGATCAGGCTTCCCTGCGTCTAGGAATACGCCTTAGACTGGACAGCGGCATTTGTCGACGCGTCAATGTCCTTCGCAGAGCCATTAGAGCTTTGCGGCGGCGCGGCAGTACGAGGTGCAATGTTGCGATTTTGCAAGGCGGGCGCGCCTTTCCCTTGCATCTCGGGAAAATGTGAGGCTAAACTCCTTGCTGTCAGTCTCCGCTAGGGGCTGAAGAGGTGCCAGCACGAGCTACTTGGCTGGTTCCCGTGTATGCCTTGTTAAGGGCGAGCGGGTTTCGAAGTTTCCGAAATCTTCCTGAACACAGGATCGCTCATGCCCTCGACTCTCGCGCGTCTGCGCGCCCGTGCCTTCCATCGTCAATCCGGTCGTTGCTTCTATTGCTGCTGCCCCATGTGGGAGCAATCCATGGGAGCGTTCGCAGCGACCTTCTATCTCTCCAGTCGGCAGGCTCGACACCTGCAATGTACGGCCGAGCATCTGCATGCCCGAGTCGATGGCGGCGGCAACTCCCAAAGCAACATCGTGGCCGCCTGCCGGCTTTGCAACGCCCGCCGACACCAGGGCAAAGCAGCGCGGGACGCTGCCCATCACAAGGAATACGTAGAGCGGCTCATGCGCCGGAGACGGTGGCACCACCCCTGGGTCTTCGAGAAGCTACTGCGTTCAGTCGGGTCCGTGAACCCGCCGACCCCCGCCGCCGTTGGCACCGATTGCGAATTCCACGCCTAGAATCCTTGGGTCGCCCCGTCACGACCGCTTGGCTGCGGCCAGCGGCTGGACCGCTCCCGACCCATTCCTGCCCCCCAGCGCTAGATCGTCAATGGCTTCTTTACGCGTTCAATCAGCCGTCAGATTCTGGGCAGGGAGAAATCCGAGCCTTAGATGAAACGCGGGCGGAAGAAATTTCCGCTTCCGGCAGCAAAAAACCGAGTGTCGCCGAAGGCATTCTAACGCCGCTTCGGGTGTCTAATCTCTTCCCTGAAGTCTTCGGCGAAAGCTTCCGCCAAGAGGAGTCTGGGTCCAGGATTCGGGAAGATGATTGCGTATCGCGAAGCTAGCTCTTCTCTTAATGGTCGCACGACGACGTCATGCGCTGAGAACAGCTCCGCAGCCCAGCGTGACACCAGTGTGATTCCCGCCCCGGCCGCTACGAGTCCGCAGGCTACCAAGGAATGGGGTGTATCCACAATGACGTTTGCCGCAACTCCAGCATTCGAAAACGCGTCGTCAATCTGGTGGCGCAGAAAACTGTGCTGGGACAGCAAAATTAGCCGCTCACTGGCAAGGTCCTTGACGGAAATTGCCCGCTTCGAGGCGAGTCGATGACCGACCGGCAGTACCGCGACTGCCGGACTGGGTTCCAGTGGCTCCATCGCGATAGCGGGCCGCGACAGCGGCAGTTCGATCAAGCCTACGTCGAACTGACGTGTAGCGACGAGATCCGCGACCTGCCGGGACGGCAGGCTCTCGATGTAGACGGATACATTTGGTCGGGTCGACAGAAAGCGAGCAATGGCCCTCGGCAACAGCCACTGAGAAATCGAAGGTAGCGTCGCAATACGCAGTGCTCCCGCGCGCTGGTTACGGATGTCTTCAGCGATCTGGGAAATCCGTTCGAGGCTGCCATAGATTGGCTCGATCTCACGGTATAACGCCTCCGCCTCAGGCGTCGCCACAAGCTTACGACCCCTGCGCTCGAAGAGCTTGTATCCGATGCGCAGTTCGAGGAGGGCGATTGCTTTGCTGACCGCCGGCTGCGTCACGTTCATCAGTTGCGCTGCTCCGACTACGGTACCCGTGCGCATTACGGAGTAAAAGGATTCAACTTGGCGTAGATTGACGGTCTTTTTCATACATAACTTTCTGGAATAAGCAGGCTGTAAAGAATGAATTGTCATGCAGAGGTAGCGCTTCTAAGATTCATTCACCCTGGACCCAAATCTTAGCGGCAAACCAGGGGTATGGAGATACGGACAAACATGCCCCCCGAACTCAAACATGACAAGACCCTTCTGCCACAGACGCCGCGCTGCGGCCTGGGCAGCTTACTGGCATCGGCAGGGGTCACCGCGTTCGCGATGTTCGCGTGCTTCCCGGTGAGCGCACAGGAGCCGACGCAGTCATATCCAACCCGCCCAATCAAACTGGTAGTCGGGTTTCCCCCGGGCGGATCTTCGGACGCGACCGCGCGGTTGCTGGGCGCTGCGTTGAGCGTGAAGCTCGGCCAGCAGATTGTGGTGGAAAACAGGCCGGGCGCGAATTCCATCATCGCGACTCAGTATGTGAAGAGCCAGCCTGCAGACGGCTACACGCTCTTGTCGGTTTCCTCGTCGTTCGCCATCAATCCGGCCCTTCAGAAGCTGAACTACAACATCTATAAGGACTTCGCGCCCGTTGCGCTGCTCGGCGTCATTCCGCTGTGGCTCGTTACGCCGGCTAGCATTCCTGTGAAATCGATTCCCGATCTGGTCTCGATGGCCAAGGCGCAGCCGGGCAAGCTTCCTTATGCGAGCTATGGCCCTGGAAGTGCGGGTCATTTGGCATCGGAGTTGTTGCTGTCCAAGACGGGAATCAACATGATCCACGTGCCCTACAAAGGCAGTGGTCCTGCGCTGATAGACCTCATGAGCGGGCAGGTGACAATGATGATGCCCACAGTGGCGTCGTCAATCAACCTCGTCAAGGAAGGGAAGCTTCGAGCTATTGCCGTGTCGAGCAAGAAGCGTGTCTCAGCGGTCCCCGATGTTCCGACCATTGCGGAGTCGGGCGTACCTGGCTTCGAACTTGTGGCGTGGGAATCCATCCAGGCTCCGGCCAGCACCCCCGCACCTATCGTCAATCGACTAAACACGGCTATTCGCGAAGTGATGGCAACGCCAGATTTCCGCGAGAAGCTCGTCAAGCTCGGCATCGAACCGGATTCGGGCAAGACTCCCGCCGAGGTCGCTGCGTTCATTCGCAGCGAGGCAGACAAGTTCGAAAAGATTGTCCGCGAGCGCAACATCAAGGCGGAATAGGCCATGGGTACTGATCACATCGACACGCTCGTCATAGGCGGGGGCGTAGTGGGCCTATCCGTGGGATATGGGCTTGCCCGCAGCGGAGATACCGTGTGCGTGCTTGACGGAAGCGATGACGCCTTTCGTGCATCGAGAGGAAATTTCGGCCTCGTCTGGGTCCAGAACAAGGGGCTGGGTCGTCCGGCCTATGCACGCTGGACCATGCAGGCGGCGCGCGAGTGGCGAGCACTCGCGACGGAACTGCAAGACCTCACGGGAATTGACGTCCAACTTCAGCAGCCAGGCGGAATTAGTATGAGCTTCGATGAGAAGACGCTCTCTGAGTCCGCCGGGAAACTCGCAGTATTAGGTGCACAACTCGGTATCAACTATCCATACGAAGTCCTAGATCTGCCGAGCCTGCGCCGGCTCATCCCAGAAACCGGCCCGGATGTTGTCGGTGCGATTTACTGCGAGCTCGACGGTCATGTCAGTCCGCTGCGTACGTTGAGAGCGCTGGTCCAAGGCTACAAGGCTCTCGGTGGCCACCTGGTGACCGGCGTAAGCGTTGGGAAAATTGAGCACCGCGCGGGGGAATTCCGAGTCCGGGCTGGAGACCGCACGTTCTCGGCATCGCGCGTGGTACTCGCTGCCGGACTGGCGAACAGAGACCTTGCTCCCCAGGTAGGACTATGCGCCCCCGTACGACCTGTACGAGGCCAACTCCTGGTTAGCGAACGGGTGTCGCCATTTCTGCGATATCCGTGCCATTACGTGCGGCAGACGGGCGAAGGCGTTGTGCAGATCGGTGACTCGAAGGAAGAAGTCGGGATGGACGATGGCACCACGTTGCCTGAACTGGCTCGCATTGCAGCGCGAGCGGTGCGCAGCTTCCCAATGCTGGCCAATGTCAACTTGGTTCGCACATGGGGCGCGCTGCGTGTCATGACTCCGGATGGCTATCCGATTTATGAGCAGTCCGTTGAGTGCCCGGGAGCTTTCGTCGTGACGTGCCACAGCGGCATCACGCTGGCACCAGCACATTCCGGCCCTCTTGTGGAATGGATACGTACCGGCACCGAACCGGTTGAAGTTCGGGATTTCAAGGCAAGGCGTTTCGATGTTCAAGTCAATCAAGTTATCGCCCACTGAGCTGCAGCCGACTGTTGTCATCCACGTGGAAGGACAAGCGGTACATGCGTGCGCGGGCCGGACCCTGGCGACAGCATTGCTTGCCGCGGGAATCGTGCCTTTTCGAAAGACGGCAGTATCGGGAGCTCCACGGGCGCCGCTATGCCTCATGGGTGTATGTTTCGACTGCGTCGTAGAAGTGGATGGCGCTCAGAACGTGCAATCCTGTATGGTCGAGGTGCGCGAAGGAATGCAGGTGCGGTTGCCATCGGGCGCACGGCGCGTGGAGGCAGCAGCATGAGCTCAGGGAACAATGTTCGCTCCATCGACGAAAAGCGGATCAACGAAGGCTTCACCCACGACCTCATCATTATAGGTAGCGGTCCTGCGGGGATGTCGGCAGCGACAGTTGCGGCAGCGTGTGGCCTGCGGACTGTCGTGCTCGATGAACAGCCTCGCGCTGGCGGCCAGATATACCGGAATATCACGGTCGCGCCCCGAACGGTCAAAGAGTTGCTCGGTCCGGACTACTGCCATGGCGCGTCCTTGGCGGAGCGCTTTGCAAAATCAGGGGCCGATGTCCGGTACGGCACTTTGGTGTGGGATGTGGCGCGTGATCTGACTGTTACCGCGCAACAGTCAGGACGCTCGTTCAACGCCCGTGCTCCGCAATTGGTGATTGCCACCGGAGCGATGGAGCGCCCCTCGCCGTTACCCGGTTGGACGCTACCAGGCGTACTAAATGCAGGCGCTGCACAGATCGCTCTTAAGACGGCAGCTCAAGTCCCAGACGGCAGGGTTGTGCTGGTGGGAAGCGGTCCATTGCTACTGTTGGTTGCATGCCAACTGCTAGACGGAGGAGCCAAAATTGCCGGCATCATTGAGACAACCCCCACAGAAAACAAGCGGCGCGCATTGAAGCATCTGACATTGGCTGCAACGTGCCCGAAGATTCTCGGAAAAGGTCTACGGATGCTATGGAGGCTGCGCCGTGCGGGCGTACGCTTTGTCAAGCATGTGGAAGATCTTCGCATTGAGGCTACAGATGACGGTCAACGTGTGCGAGCGGTGTCATTCGTCGAGGGCGGCAGAGCGCAATGTATCGAAGCCGACGTTGCCTTGCTTCATCACGGCGTCGTGCCCAATACTCAGATAACCAGGCTCTTGCGTGTGGACCACTCGTGGAGCGATGAGCAACTGGCGTGGCATCCGACCGTTGATGCGTGGGGTGAGACGTCCTTGTCTGGGCTTCGAATAGCCGGCGATGGTGCGGCGATCGCGGGCGCTTTGGCTGCGGAGGCCAGTGGTGCCATCGCTGCCATAGGGGCTGCGGTGGCAATCGGAAGACTAGACGCTAAAAGGGGCGAGCAACTTGCGAAGTCTTGGCGCTCCGCGCTAAAGCATCAGCAGCGTGTCCGTCCATTCTTGGATGCCCTTTATCGCCCTCCAGAATGGCTCGTTGACTGTGCTGACGACACTGTTGTTTGCCGATGTGAAGAAGTCACCGCGGGGCGCGTCCGTGAGATGGCGAAGTTGGGGTGTGAGGGACCAAACCAGACTAAGTTCTTTAGTCGCTGCGGGATGGGGCCATGTCAGGGGAGGATGTGCGGAATCACCGTGACCCAGATACTTGCGAATACCCACCATCGTACGCCGAGTGAGATTGGCGCCTATCGCATTCGTGCCCCGATCAAACCAATAAGTCTTGGGTCGCTGGCCGCCCTAGCGTGCCCCCCCAATCAAGCACCACAAAAGAAGGAACACAAGTCGTGATGGCAATCCAGAGACACCATACGAATTCGCGTCTGAGCAAGGTTGTCCGCTATGGCGGACTGGTGTATCTGTGCGGACAAACTGCCAAAGGGAGTGCTTCCGCCACCGGCGATATCGCCGCGCAAACAAGTGAGGTCTTGTCACGTATCGAGGCGCTCCTTACTGAAGCGGGAAGCAGCCCTAGCCGGCTTCTCTCTGCGACGGTCCATCTGCGTGACATCAGGGATTTTCCAGGAATGAACGCTGTATGGGAGGGGTGGTTGGCAGACAACAAAGCGGAGGCACCCGTTCGTACTACTGTCGAGGCAGCGCTCGCCACGGAGGGGCTACGAGTTGAAGTAACTATAGTGGCGGCAGAAGGAAGCGCGGCTGTATAGGAGAGTAAGAAACCTAGCGATCGCTGTCCGAACTGCTACGCGTGCAGCCCTTAAAATGTTATGCGCGTGCGTTCTCATACGACCGCTGTGGATCCGGCTGCGGTCGTATGATCTGATGCGGCGAAGGTCAGTCATTGGCCGGCAAGCGTCCCCTGGCCGGCCAATCTCTCCGACTACACGTCAATCTGGTCCGCCAAAATATGCCTGGCGACTTGACACCACATGCCGATAGGGTCAAGTCGGCCGGCGCTGTCCATCTGGCCTCAGCGGTCGCCTAGCGATTGGGAAGAGGCGCTGACAAATTCCACACGGCGCTCTTCGAGCCGGTCGAATTCCGCGTTATGAAGCATTAGGTAGGCTGCACGCCTCTCGCATGGCTTGTTCTCAAGATCTTGCAAAGGACCAAGCTTGTTCAGATCGCAATGCGTCATGGACTTGGAGACTGCCAATTTTCCGTCCGGTCGGAAAGTGATCATATATCGATCAAACAACGCATCCAGGTTGGCTGACAGCAGTAGGCCATTCTTGGGGTCGAGCCTCTGTGCGTCGGTCGAATGCTTCCACGGCACGATGTGTGAGGCGCGCAGCGCCGAAAGAACGGTCAACCGCGTGACTGCACACGCGCTATTGAACTCTTGCTCGAGGTCGGCCCGAAATTGCCCTTGCCCCAGACGCACAGCCACTTCTGCGAGACGCTCCGTTTCGGATTTCGACTTGTCTGTCAAGATCGTCTGCAAGTCTTCCTGAATATTCGCCGCGTCCAGACTGCTTTCCGGCGGAAAGAAGGCTGCGTCAATCCGTCTCGCCCAATCGCGCATCAGCAGTAGACTTGTCGCTTCATCCTCGATCCATAGATAAGACCCGCTGTAGTCCGTATAGACGTGTAGCCGATCCGGATCACAGCCATGGTCGCGGGCGAAAGCATACTTTTCGAAATCTTGAGGCGCTTTCGCGATAGAGACCTTAACGCCTTCCTTTGGAAAGCGGTACAGGCAAGCATACGGAACTTTACTCAACCAAAGCTGCTCGCTCATCAGTCCGATGTAAATGCCGCGCCAGGTGATACGCAATGTTCGTCGTTGAGCCTTCACCGGGCCCTGCGTCGTAGCTGCGACAGTAAAGCCCTCCTTCTCCAACGAACGAATGATACCCATTGCAAAGGCATTAGGCGGGGCACCGGTATAGCCTGAAAAGGCGGATGTCGAGCCACTGGAAGTCATTGGGGTCTGGCTCGATGATTTCCCAGTTCTATCCTGCAGGAGGGAAATTTCATGCTTGATCAACGCCGCAAGTGACTCTACAGATTCCACCCTCTCCAGCGAGCGATCGCCCCCGGACGCGTGGGACTGTGCAAGCTTCAGATCCCATAGGCCCCGAGGCGCCGACTTGAGCCGAAAGATTCGGTTCAAAACACTCTTCTTGCCAAGGAAATAGCTGGTGCTATTGGTGTTCTTCTCTCGCTCCAGTTCGGGGAATCGTTCGCGAACCAAGGCGTGGATCTGTTCGAGACTTAAAGCGGTCTTCATGGGCCTATTGCTGGGAGGAAACCATCATGATACCGATTCGTTGATCTGAGCGTCGATTCACCGTCAGCGACCTTTCCATTGATGGCGGTACTTGATCGGCGAGACACCACGCGCCAACTTGAAGGCACGACTGAACGAAAACTCCGATCCATAGCCGACGCGCGACGCGATCTCACTGAGGCGTAGTTCGGTTTCCTCCAGCAGTTGCGCGGCAATGCCCATGCGCCAACGCGTCAGGTACTGATGCGGTGGTTCGCCCACCAGGGCGCAGAAGTTGCGGGCGAAAGCGGCTCGCGACAAGGTGGCTTCTTTGGCGAGTGCCGTGAGCGTCCAGGCACGTTCTGGTGCTTCGTGCATCCGCGCAAGGACCCGCGTCATTTGCGGCGACCGTAGGGCCGAGAACCAAGCGTTATCTGTAGGGGACGCATTTTCAGCCCATTCGCGCATCAAGTAGACGAACAAGGACGAAAGCAGATTCCGCACCACGATGTGGTTGCCAAAGTTCGGCGTCTCTACTTCGTTACGGAGCATGCGCAGCGTATCGCTCAGAGGAGAATGCCCGGGTTCCATCCCGGCGCGAAGCAGCACGGCCTGCGGAAGCGCCCTTAACGCGGGGAGCGCCAGATGCTGATCCAGGTCGAACTGGCCGCAAATGAGCGTGGTGGCCTTGGGATCCGGGTCAACGACGCCGTCGCGTCTGGCAAGGAATGTATCGAGTGGAATGGCCTTGCCTCGCTTCGAATGCACGACTTCATGCGCACCACCGCGCGGGAACAGAACCAGTTCACCAGCACGCAATTCCAGCGTCTGCGCATCAGATTGACGCACGAAGGCATGTCCTTCCGCAGCGAAATGGAACACCACGGCATCGCGACGCTGCACCGCAAAGCCCCATGGCCCTGCCACGCGCGTGCGTACCAGCACCAGGCCATCGGCTCGGACCGCCTTTAACCAACCGTTCAACGCTTCCATGACCTCATCATAGCTGCTGAATGAGACGAAATGATATGAATTCTGGATGCATCGATATGGATCATCTTCCCTTGGGCTGCTTTACTACGGAACACCCCTCCCCGAAAGGCGAACCATGAACAGAGAACGCATTCAAGCTGCCATCGACACCATCTACGCACGCATCTTCAACAACGGCGAGTCCGAGCTATTGCCGGGCCTGGTTGCGGGTCCGTACATCCAGCACAACCCCCTGTTTCCGGATGGCACCGACTTCATCGCCGGCTACATCAAGCAGGCCGGCAAAGTGCCGTGCGAGGTCAAACGTATCGCGATCGATGGCGACCTCGCATTCATTCACGTGCGCTATCTGGACTGGGGCGGCAAGGAAACCGCAGGCGTCGACATTTTCCGCTTTGACGCCAATGGAAAGATCGTTGAGCACTGGGACGTGCTGCAGCCGGTACCGGAGACGGCCAACAACACGAACACGATGTTCTGAGCAGGCGAGGGACTCGCACGAAGCAACCCGTACGATGTTGGCCTGGCGCGCTGTCAACCTGAGTCAAAGGGAGCTGGCCCATGTCCGCCTATGAAACCGTGCGGGTCAATACATCACATGTGGTGATGACCCGGTGATGACCGTCACCCTATTCAATCCACCGATCCACCTTGAAACGGACGCGATGATGGCGGACCTCGATCGCCTTCACCGCCGTCTTGATCCTTGGCCCTGACTGGCTGTAGCCGCCACATTTGCCCGCGCCGAGTGCCATTTTTGGGTTCATCGCCGATTTGCGTGGGCAGCTTTGCGGGTTGCGTGTGGTGGTTCGTATGCAGCAGCCCGGTGTCCGGGCCTTGTTACCGTTGTCACGCTTGGCTGGGCCTGCTTCGCCGACGCCGCGGCCGCGGCGACGACCCATTCCCAACGGTTATGGCGTTATGCCGGGCAGCCTATTGCCGGATATCCGCTACACGCCGCATCCTCCGTTGCAACGCGCTAATCGAAGCGCGGGCAAACGGAGGAGACAAGGTGCGGTTCCCATTTTCCATTGGCAAGCCAGGCGTACGGCGCTGTAACGCAATCGCAGCGATGGCACTGCTGGGCACGCTGCCGGCGGTGACGTTGGCGCAGCCGCAGGCTGCCCTGTCGGCGGCAACCCCGACGTCAATTCCGGCGGCAGACCCGGCCACCAGCATCATGCAAGGGTTTCCGCCGCCACCCGACGCACAGGTCAACAGCAGCAACGCGTTTCGCTACCCCTACCTGCGCTGGGCCTTCCGGCACGCGCGCGAACTTTCGCCCACAGCAGGCATTCGGCACTCGGCACAGCCCCTGCCCATGCCGGTGCAACCCGTTGCGGGCCTGGACCTGGTCAGCTTTGAAGTCGACCGTCAGACCATCCGGCTTGATGAGTACTTGCGCCAGACCCATACGGACGGCTTCATCGTGCTGCACGAAGGGCGCATCGTCTACGAGCGCTACTTCAACGGTTTCGGCGCTGAACAGATGCATATCTGGGCATCGATGACCAAATCGGTCACCGGGCTGCTGGCTGCCATGCTGGTCGACGAAGGCAAGCTCGATCCAGAAACCAGATTGTCCACCTATGTGCCCGAACTGGCCGGCACCCCATTCGGCGAGGCCACCGTCCAGCAGAACCTCGACATGGAGGTTGCCGTCGGTTATCCGGAACACCTTCCACCAGATCTTGGCCTGTTCGGCGCGGTGGGCATCCTGCCGCGCCGCGAAGGTGCTCCGGACAATATCTATGCCTTCCTGAAGGTGGCCATCCCGGCCGCGGACAAGGCAGCGGATGTCTGGTACTACCAGAACGGCTCGCCCGAAGCCGTAGCCTGGGCCCTGCGCCGCATCACCGGAAAGTCGTGGGCGCAAATGGCTTCAGAGCGGATCTGGTCGCGCTTCGCCGAGGATGACGCCAGTGTCCAGATCGACCGCCTTGGCACCGAGATGGCCAGCGGCGGGATCAGTAGCACTCTGCGCGATGCGGCCCGTTTTGCCGAGTTCGTCAGACTGGCGCAAGCGCAACGCTTGCCAGACCACGTTGCCAATGCCACGCGCATCGCGCTGCAGCCCGGCCACAATCAGGCCCGGTTTGCGCGGGGCAACCTGGCAGCCGGTCGGCAGGGCTACGCCTATCGGGACTACTGGTACCAACGCAACGATGGCGACGGCTCGGTGGAAGCCGGCGGCCGCTTTGGCCAGAAGATCTACATCAACCCGCGCCGGGCGCTAACCATCGTCAAATTCTCTTCGAGTCCCGACACCGCGCCGCGCGCTACCAGCGCCAGCGACAAGCGGCAGACCGCGGCATCGCGCGGGCCGCTTGAATCGTCCGAGACATTCGGCCGGGCCGCGCAGGCCATCTACGGCGCCATCGCGCGCTGACGCCTGACGGCAGGCTGCCTGGCGGCCTGGCTGTGTGCGCCCGCGCCGGACGCCCGCTTCGCGTTCGTCCGGCGACTTCCGGTCTCGCTTGCGGTGCCACCTGCCGCGCCGTCCATGAAGAAATCAATAATAAAGGAGACCACCAGAATGAAGACGCCCCTATGGATGTTGTCCGCCGCCTGCGGCGCGCTGTCCGGCGCGGCCCAGGCGAGTGTCACGTTGTACGGCGTGGCCGATGCCAATATCGAGTACGTGAACCATCTCTCGCCGAAGCTGCCCACGCAGCCCGGCTTTCCCGGGCCGGGGGAAACACGTGTGGCGCTGAACTCGGGCGGCCTGTCCGGCTCGCGATGGGGCCTGCGTGGCACGGAGGACCTGGACGGCGGATTGAAGGCGGTGTTCGTGCTGGAAAGCGGCTTTGGCCTCGACGATGGCAAGGCTACGCAGTCGGGGCGCTTGTTCGGCCGCCAGGCGTTCGTTGGCCTGCAGAGCGAGCGCGCCGGGCGGATAACGTTCGGGCGCCAATACACGGCGATCTTCGACGCGTTCTCCAACTTCTCACCATCCGGCTATTCGACCCAATATGAACCGATCGCCGCACAGCTGGGCCTGGATTTCCGCTCGGACAATATGGCGAAATACACTGGCAACTTCGGTGCCTTGACGGCCACCGCCGACTGGTCGTTCGGCAACGGCGTGTTCGGCAACGGTGAGGCTCCCGGCCAGTTCCGCCGCGACACTGGCTATGGCGCCGGCCTGAATTACTTTTCCGGTCCCTTCGGCCTGGCGTTTGCCTTCAACCGCTACAACCCCACCATCCCGACCAGTGGCGACGTCGGCAATTTTCGCAAGGCCGGGGTGGCTGCCAGCTACAGCGCGGGCCCGGTCAAGCTGATGGCCGGCTACCGGTGGGGCCTGAACAAGGCGAGCAACGGTGCCACCATCGTAAGGGACGACTATTACTGGGCCGGCATCAACTACCAACCTACCACTGCGCTGGGCCTGACGCTCGGCTACTTCTATGACGACGTCAAGATGCTCAGCGGCACCAATGTACCCAACGCCTGGCAAATCAGCTTCATCGCCGACTACAACCTGTCAAAGCGCACCGATATCTATCTGACCATGGCCTACGTGCGAAATGCTGGCATCAATTTCGATACTTCGGCGGTCAGCTTCGCCAATGGCTATTTCCTCGGGGCGAACGACCGCACCATGACGGCGGTCGCCGTCGGCATCCGACACAAGTTCTGATGGGTGACCGCCGGGAAGGTGGCGGGGCTCATTCCCGGCGGCTACCCACTGATATCTTGCGGTCGACATCGCGCATGTAGGGCGCTAAGACAGCTCCCGGCAAGCCTTTGTCTGCGGCAAAGGCGCCGTGCTGCCCCCGAAGGCGGCGGAAAACCCCCTTCCCTAACGCCTTCCGCACACTCTGGCGAGCGCCGGGCTGCGCATCCCGACCCAAGCTCGCCCCACTATGGAGGGGTGCTGCCAGGTCGTGTTAGTGCTTAGTATCGCGCGATACAACAATAGGCGCAGGAGGGTCAAGTGAAAGCGATGCTCGGGCTGGTGTTCCTTTTCGGCATTGTCGTCGTTGTCCTGTCGGTACTGAAGGCGGCAGGCGCAGGCGGGAGTCCCTCTAAGCATTTTCGCTTTGCCCGCAGAGCGCCATTCTTGCGCCAGGATGAGATACAGCTCTACGAGCGGCTGAGCGCGGCGCTGAAAGAAACGCACGTCTTTCCCCAGGTCGCAATGTCCGCGTTTGTACAGCACAAGGGAAAATCACAGGCCGCCAGGAACCTGTTCGCTCAGAAGTATGTCGACTACCTGGTTTGTGAGCGCAAGACGATGCGGCCGCTCTATGTCATCGAGCTTGACGGCGCCTCGCACGGTAGCGCTAAAGCACAGAAGCGCGATAAGCAAAAGAATGATGTTCTTGCATCGGCCGGTATCCCGATCATGCGCTACACATCCAAGGACGTCGAACTGGGGACGATCCTCAGCGACTACATCACTGTTATCTCGCCACAGTCGACTGAAGGAACTGGCCCGTCAGGACCGGAGAGCGCGCGAAAGCTGCGCGCTGTGCAGGCACCCGTATCCTGAAGTTGCACCATGCAGAGGTATCTGACAATCGCGATGTTCGTCATGGCCACGAATGCCGCCGGCCAGACCATCTATCAATGCCGGAGCGCCGCGGGGCAAGTCACGTTGCAGGATGCCCCGTGCCAGAGCGACGCAAAGACGGAGATGGTAAAGAAATCCATCGGCCAACAAAACGCAGAGTATCGCGCTGAACCGTCATCCGTCTTCGATCCCAAGGGGCAGGCCAGGCTCACTTCAAGCATCATCTGCCCGTCGCTGCGCCAGTCCTACCAGGCTGCTGTTACCAACGCTGAGCGTGCCATGCTCAGCCATAATCCGGTACAGACGCAGCAAGCGTCGGAGGCTGTACAGCGCGCTGGCGCACAAGTATCCAGATACCGGTGCGAATAGCTATACGCTGAACCCACACAGCAATTCTCCTCTGAGATCTCCAAAAACACGGGCGTTCGCATCGGCGCCGATTCTGCCTAGCAGCAGTGTCAACGCCTCGGTTCGGTAATGAACCCGATTTTGTCGATGCCGCCGCGCTGCGCGGCCGCCATCACCTCGGCCACGCGCTCGTAGCGCACGTCGCGATCCGCGCGCAGATGCAATTCAGTTTGCGGCCGCAGCTTGACGGCTTCCGCAATGCGTTGCTCCAGCGCGGCGTTGTCTACCAGCTGCTGGTTCCAGTACACCCTGCCCTGCGCATCGATCGACAGCTTGATGTCCTGCAGCCTGGTGTCGTTGGGCTGGTTGCTCGCACGGGGAAGACTGATCTTCACCGCCTGATTGATGACAGGAATGGTGATGATGAAGATGATCAGCAGCACCAGCATGACGTCGACCAGCGGCGTCATGTTGATCTGGCTCATCAGTTCGTCATCGTCTTCGTCGAGCGTGCCAAATGCCATGATGCTTATCCCTCCTGTTTCGGGCCCAGGGATGCAGGCGCTCAGTTCTCGACAGCCAGCCGCATCGAACCGTCATCGGCGCGCGCGCTCGTGGTGGGGCGCACGCGGGCGCCGGTCACGAAGTAGGCGTGCAGGTCGTGCGCAAAGCGGTTGAGCTTGCTGATGACGCCCTTGTTGCCCCGGCTTAGTGTGTTGTAGCCGAGCACGGCCGGGATTGCCACTGCCAGGCCGAAGGCGGTCATGATCAGCGCCTCGCCCACCGGGCCGGCCACTTTGTCGATGGTTGGCACGCCAGCGCCACCAATGCCGATCAGCGCATGATAGATGCCCCACACGGTGCCGAACAGCCCGACGAAGGGCGCGGTCGAGCCGACCGAGGCCAGCACAGCCAGGCCCGATTGCATGTGCGCCACGGCTTCGTCGTTGGCGCTCCTGAGCGAGCGAGTCAGCCAGTCCGAGATGTCCAGTGCATCCTGCAGTTGCGGCTGGCTGGCGAGATGGTGCTGCGCGGCTTCGCGGCCGGCCATGGCCAGCGCGCGGAACGGGTTGGCATCGTTGGCGCCCAGCGTGTCGAGTGCGTGATCGAAATTGTCCGACCGCCAGAAACGCATTTCGGCGCCACGTGCCATCGACTTGAGGCGAACCAGATCCCACGCCTTGGTGAGAATCACGATCCACGAAAGCACCGACATGATCAACAGAATGATGGCGGTGGCGCGCATGACGACATCGCCTTGCGACCAGAGGTGTGAGAGTCCGAGGTCCTGCATGGTGGCTCCTGGATAGGCGGTGAACAAGCGGTGAATAGGCGGCGTTTAGCGGGCGCGGAAAGTTCCGGCAGTTCAGTCCAGTTCGAAGGTGACCGGCTGCTGTGCGGTGACCGCCACGCCACGGCCGTTCTCCATATAGGGCTTGCAGCGCATCGCCTGTACCGCATTGACCGCGGCCGTATCGAGGCGGGTGGATCCGCTTGAGCTGACAACGGCCGCTTTGACCACGCGGCCGTTTTCGTCAGTGGTCAGGCGCACGATCGTCTTGCCGGTTTCACCCGTGCGGCGCGATTGCGCCGGATAGGTGACCTGCGGCGACGAGCAAGCGATTTCACCGATTCCCACCGCGCGGGGCGCGGCGTTTGCCGCTGCGGCAGGTGCGGCTGGTGCGGGCGGCTCCAGCGCCGGAGCTGGGGCAGCGGGCGGAGGCGGCGGCGCCTCGATCGCGTTCGGCAGCGGCGGCAATGATGCTACGGCGGTCGGCGTGGGTTGCGGCTTGGGTGGGTTCGGGTTCGGGTGCGGCGTCACCACCCTGGCCTGTCTGGGCGGCGTCGGTTGCGGCGTGGGTGGCTCCGGCGCTGGCGGTTGTTGCGGCAGTTCCATCGGGATGATGCGCGCGATGATCTCGGGCCCGACAACCGCCTCGGTCAGCTTGCGGCCCAGGCCGGTCTGGATCAGATAGAGCAGCCCTGCGTGAAGGAGCAGGACGACGATGGCGACCTTGAGGAATCGTTGATCAAACATGGGAAGAGTCCCCGCTAATGGCGCTAACCGTTGCACGGCTCCGACTCTGGAAGCCACTGAGCCGACAGACGGCACTGCCGCTCTCGGGCGACAGCGCGTTGCGTACCTAGTCCAGGCGCCTGGCTGCGACCACGAGCGTGTGCAGGTTTTATCGCTTCCTGCTGTGTCAGGCTGCCCCGCGGTGGAGAGGGAGACGGTGAGAGAGGCGGATTGGATTCTGCCGATTGGGCATGGGCGACAGCGGCGACAGCGGCCGCGCCGCCGGCCGCGATGGCGCGTAGCGGAAAACGGGTCATGGCAAACGTGCGGGCCCGCACTGCCCGACATCGGCAGGTGCCGCACAGGGGTTCGTCTGCTGGTGAGCCTGCAGATGCGCGAGCGCATGGACCGCCACCACCGACTGAGCGAACAGCAGGAACAGGACCAGCAGGATCGATAAGCAGCGCTGCCGCATGGGAAGCAAGGAAAGAGGATCAGCACTCTTTGCAACTTTGTTGCAAGTCTGCCACCAACAAACCGGGCAAGCAATCGCTCAGTGGCGAGGTGGCGCTGCGCAGGACTGACGGGGATCGTCAGCTTGTCAGTTGTACTGCCACGACTGCCCCGCAGGTGATCGCGCCTTCTCTTCGCCACGCGTGTCCGTCAACAGGACCGAAGCTGGGACGCAGGTTTTGAATGTGGGTCCACGGCGTCGCGATGGCGGGCCATTCGCTCGTCTATCATGGTTGGCAGGCGCGCCTGTTTGCCGCTGAACCGTGCGGCAACCTATCGAAAGGAGTCTGGCATGAGCACTTGCGATCTGCCGCACCATGCCCACCATCATCACCGGCATGGCATGCACTGCGGCCATACGGCAATCCGGCACAACGGACACATCGATTTTCTGCATGACGGCCATTTGCATCATCCGCATGCGAGCCATGTCGATGAGCACCGGCTAGAAGTCGGTGAGAAAAATCCCGACCGATGCACGCCGGACCACAACTGCGGGGGGCACGAGCCCGGGCATGTCCACGGCCCCGGCTGCGGGCACGAAGCCGTGCCACACGGTGACCACATGGACTACCTGGTCAAGGGCCATCTTCACCATCCACACGGTGACCATTGCGACGATCACGGCCCTGTAGATCTGGCGTAGCGAATGGCGTGGTGTACTGGGTGCCGCTGAGCAGGCGGATGGGGGTGTTGCACACACCCCCCATGGCGACGATATTGGCTGGCATCCGCATCCCGACCCTTCTCGGACAATGACGAGATCATGTCTTCTGGCGGCTTAGGCATTGTGGATTCAACCGGTCAACGCAACGGATTGATGGAATCGTTCAGCCGGTGTATCGAAGTCCAATGTCTTTCGGGGGCGCTCCTACGCGCAACGCGTCAAGCCGCCCGTTGCTTCCATGGCGTTGGCTTCGGTACCGCACAAGGTCCTTCCACCTCAATGCTTGCGAAATCGGCAGGTCCCACTACCTCCAGATACTCCATGTCTTCAGAGTAATCGAAAAGGTAGTGCCTGATTCCCGGCGCCTGATGCACGCAATCACCTGCGGCCACCAGCGTCTCGCGGTCCTCGTACATGAAGCGTGCCCAACCTTTCAGCATGTAGACGATGTGAAACTCTGCCTTATGTACATGCCATCCAGTGCCGTTTTCCGGTGCATTATTCGCCCGCACCAATTGCGCGATCACGCGTCCGTTCGTGGCGGCAGCAATGCCAAGGTCGCGATACACAAAGAAGTCGCGAAGGCCTTCACCCCGGAACGCCGTGTCGGTTGGAAGCACGTGCGAGAAGCGGGTAATCGTTGTGGGTTTCATTACAGATCTCCTTTGCTGGATTCATTTCTGGCCGCCATACGGTGCAGTGAAATATTGGTGCTGCGGGCTGCGTGAAACGCTGCCGTCCTGATGGAAGCGAAAAGGCCTAGTCCGGTTGCGCGGCGCCCACACGCAAGGCGCTCTTGGGCAGTACAAACAGAATGGCGAGACCACCGATGACCATGATGGCAGCGATGACATAGATGCCGTATGACAAGCTTCCGGTCTGCCCCTTGATAAAGCCCAGTAGTGTCGGACTGACGAAGCCGCCAACCACGCCGATGGAACTCACTAGTCCGATTCCCACCGCAGCGGCCTCTTTGCGCAAGTACGTCGGCGGGATGGCCCAGAATGCAATGCCGGCACCGAACTGGAAGAAAGCGCCGAAGCAAAGGACTGCGAGGCTCGCGGCGAGCGAGGACTGAAGCCATGTGGTGGATGCCAGCGCGGCCGCCGCAATGATGAGAGCACCGCCGACGTGCCAACGTCGCTCCTTGAATCGGTCCGAACTGCGCGTCAGCAACAGGACGCCCGCACCAGCGCACACATACGGGATGGCAGAGTACCAGCCGATCTGCGCGACATCGGTGACGCCCAGTCCCTTGATCATCGTTGGCAGCCAGAACGTAAAGGTGTAGTTCGCACAGGCTGTAGCAAAGTAGATCAGCGCGAGCAGCCACACACGAGCATCAAAGAAGGCCTGGCGAAGCTCCGATCCCACTCCACTGTGCGCACTGGCGGCTCCAGATGCATCAGCACCGAGAGCGTTCTGGATAAGATCCTTCTCCGCGGGCGTCAGCCAACCGGCATCCGCAGGCCTGTTCTTCAGCAAAAGGAAGCAGGCGATACCCAGAAATGCCGTGGGCAACCCTTCAAGCAAGAACATCCACTGCCATCCCGCGTAGCCACCGACGCCGTTCATCGACGACATGATCCAGCCAGACACCGGACCACCGATGATTCCCGACACTGGAATGGCGAACATGAACATACCCGTGACGGCCGCACGGCGCGTGCTTGGGTACCAGTAGGTGAGGTACAGGATGATGCCAGGAAAGAAGCCGGCCTCGAAAACGCCCAGCAGGAAACGCACCACGTAGAACTGTGTGGAAGTCGTGACAAACATCGTAGCGGCCGATGTCAGGCCCCACAGCACCATGATCCGCAGAATTGTAAGCCGTGCGCCGATGCGTTCGAGCAGGAGGTTACTCGGAACCTCGAACAGCAGGTAGCTGAGAAAGAAGATGCCCGCTCCGAGGCCATACACGGCATCGGAAAAACCCAGATCTCCCTTCATCTGCAATTGCGCGTAGCCGACGTTGATCCGGTCCAGGAACGCCAGCAGGTATGAGAAGAAAATCAGCGGCAGGATCCGCAGCGTGATTTTTCGATAGACCTGGTCCTCGGACAGCGCGTGCCCGTTGGCATCGGCAGTCAGCCCTACGCTGACATTTGTGGTGGCAGGCATGTTGTCTCCATGTTTTCTAAGAGTAGATGGCGCATTCTTGGCGCGCATGGCAGCGCCCCCCCCCGCCTCGTGGCGGGGCGCGGTGATGCTTGAAATGGGAATTGGATAATCCGAAGCCGCTCAGAATCGGGTCTTGTCCCGACCCTTGAGTTGCAGGAACTCTCGCGCTTCTGCGGGAGTCGCGATCTCAAGGGAGAGTTCCTCGAGGATGCGACGGATCTTTCGGACCTGTTCAGCGTTGGTTTTCGCCATGACACCCTTGCCGAGATAGATGCTGTCCTCCAGTCCCACCCGGACATTGCCGCCCATGATCGCTCCCATCGTGAGCAGCGACATCTGGTGACGGCCCGCGCCGAGGATGGAGAACGCATAGTTCTGCCGGCCAAACAGTCGATCCGCTACCGTGCGCATCGTCGTCAGGTTCTCAGGGTCAGGTCCAATCCCGCCCAAGATCCCGAAGATGGATTGAATGAAGAACGGTGGCTTGATCAGTCCTTCATCGACAAAATAGGCCAGGTTATAAAGATGGCTGACGTCGTAGCACTCCAGTTTGAACCGGGTTCCATGCTCGCCCAGCTCGCGCAGCACGTGGGTGATGTCCTTGAAGGTGTTCCGGAAGATCAGGTCGTCCATCCCCTCAACGTATGGGCGTTCCCACTCATGCTTCCAGTTCGTGATCTTTCTTGCGATCGGATGGATCGAGAAGTTCATCGAACCCATGTTGAGAGAACACATTTCCGGCTTTGCGCGCAGCGGGTAAGCGAGGCGCTCTTCCAGCGTCATCCGCGTACTCCCACCCGTCGTGATATTGATCACGGCATCCGTGGCCTCGGCAATTCGGGGAACGAACTGCTGAAACAGCTCCGGATCTGGCGAAGGCCTTCCGTCGACGGGATCGCGGGCATGAAGGTGCAGAATGGAGGCACCCGCTGCGGCTGCGTCGATCGCCTGCTCCGCGATCTGGTCAGGCGTAATCGGAAGGTACTCCGACATCGTCGGCGTATGCATGGCGCCGGTAACCGCGCAGGTGATGATTACCTTGTTGTTGGCTTTGCTCATAGTGACACCCAAAGTCTCTGGTGGATGGTTAGCGCCCAAGGGCGGTAATCAGATGCATGGCAAGGGCGTTGCGCACTTCATCGGCGGACTCTTGTGTCCAGTCACGCAGACCCTTCCCGGTCCGCATGCCTGAATTTCCCTGCCCGAGCAGATCATCGAGAAGCGGAGAAGGCTCTCGCGAGTTATCGAGGTCGGGAAAGATGAGCTGATGGACGTTTCGGGTGAGTTCCAGGCCTACCAGATCGGCATTCTCCATGGGGCCCAGAACCGGTAGCCGCATGCCGAAACTCTGCTTCACGACGATGTCGATCGTCTTCGCATCACAGACACCCCGGTAGACGAGCGAAATGGCTTCCCTCCACAGCGCATGCTGAAGTCGGTTGCCAATAAATCCTGGTACGTCTTTATGAACTTTTACGGGGCATTTGCCGACTTGTTCCAGGAGGGCGAACGTTTCATTGAAGACATCGTCGGACGTTTCTTCGATCCGGATCACCTCGACCAGCGGCACCAGATGCGGCGGATTCCACCAATGGGTACCTAGCAGTCTTGCCTTGGCCGCATCGCTCAACTCGCGGCCGATCTCGCTAATTGGAATGACGGAGGTATTGCTGGCCAAGATGGCATGGCCGGGCGCTGACGCGGCGATTTCCCGGAACAGGTGCTGCTTCAATTCGATTCGCTCGGGTGCCGCCTCAATCACCAGGTCTGCCTCGGCAACCGCTGCTTTCAGGTCGCGTTCGAGCCGTAGATTGCGAAGAACCGAGAGCGCCTTGCCGCCCATCTGGACCAGATTGTGAGAGATGTGAGCCGGCGCCTTATGGAGCACTTCTTCGTTGGAGTCGGTCAATGTCACGAGGTGATTTGCGGCGGCAAAGACTTGCGCGATGCCATGACCCATCAGGCCGGCACCCACGACGGTCACGTTGAGGCGTTTCTGCACTTACTGTCTCCTAGCTGTTCTCATGTCCTGCGGCAGGTGCCGGGGATCAGGCTGTGCGGTAATACTAGAAAGCAAAGACTTGCCTGGTAAGGTCCCTTTCGGACATATTGATGTCCGAAAGAGACACAGGAGAGATCATGGCGGCTCGCCCCCCACTACTGAACGACCGGATCTACGCGCCGTACAAAATCGAAATGCTGGTAGAGGTGCTGGAACGCCAGGGCCTCTCGGCAGAGGCCTGCCTGCAAGGCAGCGGATTGGCAGTGGCGGACATTCATAGCCCCGAAACGCAAACCTCTGTCCGTCAGTACCTGCAGGTGTGCCAGAACGCCGTGCGTTTGTCGTCAGACCCGGCAACTCCCTTCGAAGTCGGTCTTGCCATGCACCTGTCCGCATATGGGATGTACGGATATGCACTGATGTGCAGCGAAACCGTAAAGGACTTCTTCAACCTGGGCGTGAAGTATCACAAACTCGCCACGCCAACCTTAACCATTCAGTGGCGGGAAGATCCAGACACGGCGGTGTGGGTATTTCCGGATGCCTTCATCACTAGCCCCTCGCCGGAACTGCGGCGGTTCCTGATCGAGCAGCAGTTCGCCCAGCATGTCACCCATCTGAAGGACATTGCCGGCGCCGGATGCCTTCCGGTCGAGGCCCGATTTTCCTATCCCGCACCGGCTCATGCGGGCCTCTATGCGACCTATTTCAAATGCACTTGCTTGTTCAACCAGGAGCAATGCGAACTCGACTATCCCCGCGCAATCCTTGACGGAAGGCCGCAGCTTGCGCACAGGCTGACCTCGACGCTGCTCCAGGATACATGCGACCGCCTGATAGGCCAGGCGAAGACTTCCACGGGAACCGCCGGCGAGATCTATCAGTTGATGATGCGCACACCCGGCCAGTTTCCATCAATGGATGAAGCCGCTGCCGCGCTACACATGACCACGCGGACATTGAGGCGTCATCTCCTTGCCGAGGGGGTATCGTTCGTTGAAATAGCCGACGACGTAAAGTGCTCATTGGCCACGGAGTATTTGCGAACAACCGAATTAAGCATCGACGACATCGCGGTACTCACTGGCTTTACCGATCCCGCGAATTTTCGAAGAGCTTTCAAGCGATGGACGGGAAAGAACCCCGGGGAATTCCGTGCGTAGTACGGAAGCTGACAACGCCGCGACTAGCGAGTGGAAGCGTCATCAAGTTCCTGGTAACTCAGTTTGACCCGACAGCGGTGTGCGTCCGTTGGGTCGCCGCAACATACCCCACTTCAGAAGCAACATCCCCCCGTTCTGGTGATGGTAGCTTGCAGTCCGCAGAAGGATTGCAATGCGCAACCATGAGCCTGGAGCGCAATCCGTGCGAAACGAGATTCCAGCCGTCCCGATCTGGCGGTATGGTCATTGCAGGCAACGAGGCGATCGAGAAGCACTTTTTGCACCCGCCATCTGCCCTGACCCAGCGACTCTCTCATTCCGCATGCGATCCAAATGGATAAATAACGGTAATAAGGGGAGATACGCCATGAAGCTGGTACGGGTACTACTGACGACCGCAGCGCTGCTGCTCTCGGTCTCATGTCTGGCGCAGGAGGCAAGCACGCCTTCAGCGCTCGATACCGAAGCTGCACGACTGCTACAGGAGGGTTCGCGACTGGCCATCGCGGGCAAGCGAGCAGAAGCGATCGAGGACTTCGACAAGGTAAGCGCCATGTATGAGAGCGCGCTCCAAGGCAGCAAGGTTAAGCTGTTTAGTGCCAGATTCCAGCCCGAGGCATTGTTTTACCTCGTGGAAGCATCCAATGCCAAGACGCCGGCCAGGGTTGTCTCCGGCAATTGGGCCTACGCGTATTACATGAAAGGCTACGTGCTGGTCGAGCTTGGCCGGCTCGCGGATGCCAAGGTCTCGCTGCAACAGGCCATTGATCTGGCTCCGCACAATTCCCAATTTCTTGCGGAACTGGCGAGTGTGTATCAACGCGAAAAGGACTGGTCTCTGGCGATGAAGACCTTCCAGGCTGCCGAAACGCAAGCGCGTGAATTTTCTCCACCGGCGCTGAAAAACGCTGAGCTTTCGCGGGCATGGCGCGGCCAGGGATATGTCTACGTAGAACAGCACCAACTCGCTGAGGCCGAGGCCCTGTATCGCAAATGCCTCGAATTGGATGCTTCCGATACCAGGGCCGCAAACGAGCTCCGTTTCATTCAGGCCCAGCGGGCGAAACAGGACAACCGGGCTCAGTGAGTGCCGGTGCGGCGCGACGGCGACCACGTTCGGCTAGCGAATTCGATGTGGTGACCAGAATCTCGAGTGTCCGCATCGGCCGACGAACCGACTAGTGCCGTCGATGCGCGAATGTCCGTTGTTTAAGTTGAAACGACGCCCGGGCGTTCGAATGGACCGGCGGGCCGACGGCCGTAGCCAATCTCGGGCGGATGACCCGCCGAGGAACTGCGACTGTCCCTGCCTGCCCTGAGCGGCCTCTGAGCTTTCTCGAAAGCGGACACTGAAGGCGAGTGCTTCCCGATGGAGGCCTTCCCCGCCTTCTTGATCCTTAGCCTTAACTGGCTATAGCCGCCACATTTGCCCGCGCCGAGTGCAATTTCTTGTAGCTGTCGATCAAGCGGTGGTGCCTGTCGAGCCCCTCCAACTTCATGCTGGTTGGCGTCAAACCAAAGAAACGCACGCTGCCGTCCACTGAACCCAGCGCCGCGTCCATCCGCGCATTGCCATACATCCGGCGGAAGTTGACCGCGTAGTCGTCCAGGTTCAGATCGTCATCCAACTGCACTTCCAGCACCACATTCAAGGCCTGGTAAAACAGTCCGCGCTCGACCGTGTTGTCGTTGTACTGCAAGAAGGCGCCCACCAGCTCGTGCGCCGCCTCAAATTGCTGCAAGGCGAGATTGATGAGCAGCTTCAACTCCAACACTGTCAGCTGCCCCCAATCCGTATTCTCGTCAAACTCGATGCCGATCAGCGTGGCGATGTCGGCGTATTCATCGAGCTCACTGTTATCCAGACGCTCAAGCAGGGCCTCCAGGCTTGCGTCGTCCAGGCGATGCAAGTTCAAGATATCTGCGCGGAACGACAGTGCCTTGTTGGTGTTATCCCAGATCAGATCTTCTACAGGATAAACTTCCGAATAGCCCGGAACCAAAATCCGGCAAGCAATGGCGCCTAGCTGGTCATACACAGCCATGTACACCTCTTTACCCATGTCCTCAAGAATGCCGAGCAAGGTTGCTGCTTCCTCGACATTGGAGTTCTCGCCTTGGCCAGAAAAATCCCACTCGACAAAATCGAAATCCGCCTTGGCGCTGAAAAAGCGCCACGACACCACGCCGCTGGAATCAATGAAGTGTTCGACAAAATTGTTCGGCTCCGTCACGGCGTTACTGACAAAGGTGGGCTGCGGTAAATCGTTCAGGCCTTCAAAACTGCGACCCTGCAGCAACTCTGTCAGACTCCGTTCCAGCGCCACCTCGAAACTTGGGTGCGCGCCGAACGAAGCAAAGACACCGCCAGTTCGTGGGTTCATCAAGGTGACGCACATCACCGGATAAATTCCACCCAACGAAGCATCCTTCACCAATATCGGAAAACCTTGCTCTTCCAGCCCCTGAATGCCTGCCCGAATGCCAGGGTATTTCGCCAGCACTTCCTGGGGCACATCGGGCAGTGCCATTTCGCCCTCCAGAATTTCGCGCTTTACCGCCCGCTCGAAAATCTCGGACAAGCATTGCACTTGCGCTTCGGCCAGTGTATTACCGGCACTCATGCCATTGCTGGCGTAGAGGTTTTCGATCAGATTGGAGGGAAAATACACCACTTCGCCGTCCGACTGCCGTACAAACGGCAGCGAACAGATACCGCGCTGCACATTCCCCGAGTTGGTTTCGTACAGGTGCGAGCCACGTAATTCGCCATCCGGATTGTAAATGGGCAGGCAGTATTCATCGAGAATTCCAGCCGGTAGCGCATCTTTGCGTCCAGGCTTGAACCAGCGCTCGTTCGGGTAATGTAAAAACGCCGCATTGGCGAGGTCTTCGCCCCAAAACGTACCGACATAAAAATGGTTGCAATTCAGGCGCTCGATAAATTCCCCCAACGCCGACGCCAGCGCGCTTTCCTTGGTCGATCCCTTGCCATTTGTAAAACACATTGACGAGTGTGCGTCACGGATATGCAGCGACCAGACATTGGGAACGATATTGCGCCATGAAGCGACTTCAATCTTCATCCCCAAGTCCGCCAAAATGCCAGACATATTGGCGATGGTTTGCTCCAATGGCAGATCCTTGCCCGCAATATAGGTGCCGGCGTCAGACGCCGGCTTCAAGGTCAGCAACGACTGAGCATCGGCATCCAGGCTCTCTACCTCTTCGATCACAAACTCGGGTCCGGCTTGCACCACTTTTTTTACCGTACAGCGATCGATGGAGCGCAAAATACCCTGGCGGTCTTTGGCAGAAATATCCGCGGGCAACTCGACTTGAATCTTGAAAATCTGCTGATATCGATTTTCCGGATCGACGATATTATTCTGCGACAAGCGGATATTATCGGTCGGAATGTTGCGATTTGCGCAGTACAACTTGACAAAGTAAGCCGCACATAATGCCGACGAGGCCAGGAAATAATCGAACGGGCCAGGTGCAGAGCCATCGCCCTTATAGCGGATCGGCTGGTCGGCTACCACCGTGAAGTCATCGAACTTGGCTTCAAGACGTAGCTTATCGAGAAAGTTGACCTTAATTTCCATGGGGGAATTCCAAAAATCCTGCTCAAAATGATGCGACCGCTATTATCCGACGCCGCGCTGGCGCATTGTAATATATCGGTGCTTTCTACAGGCGCCGTCGCATACGGATAATTTGACAAGTGAGCGCCAATTGCGCAGGACGTGGCTGGAACTTCACGCCATGGCGATATCCAGGGCAGCGAGTTGTCAAAGACCTATCGCAGGCTGCGTAGCGTACTGACCACTTGGAGGTGCCTTATTAGTCGTCGGGACGGAATGTGATGATGAAGCGGTCCCGCACCCGAGCCGACCGCACTGTCCGCGCCGCCTGCCAGCGCCTCGTCGCGGTCATTCGAACATTCGTAGGACGGAACAGCTGACTAGCAATCGGGCTGTATTCCGTAGAAGGTATAAAACTCCGCGATCGGGGCTTCGACGGCGAGCGCCTGCAGTGGGAAGGTGAGTGCCAAGTCTCGAACATTCGTCAGATTCAAGAGCCGTCTCTTGAAATCCTGCACAACGCCGAGTCTGAGCGAGCCATCGCGGTGGAGAAATTGTCCCCATAGCGATACGTGGCGATACCGCGGTTCTGCAACCCTGGCGCTCGCGACGTACGCCGCGGGAAAGCACCGCTGGTATGCAGGGAGGTTATAGAGCCACGAGGTGCCCACGACTCGTGTCACTTGTTGCCTGTTGCGCTTGACGTCACCGAAGAGTGACCGGAGTTCAGCAAGCCGTGCAGGCATGCGCTCCATGCTCAAAGGAGATGCCGTGGTGGATTCCGCATTCTGGAAATGAATTCGCACACATTCCGCGTCCTGCATCGCGTATGAAAAACAGCCAGCGGCCGCTGCAGTTCGGGAATCCTCACCTTGCGTGAGATAGAAACGATACGTCCATTCGCCAATATCCGATGTCCGGGTCAGTCCATCGACGTACTGACGCCAAATGGGATGACGCTGGTCAAAATCCCTGCCTAGCCCAAACCGAATGTAGAAGTTCGTGTAGTCGAGCAATGCTCGTTCGACGGGCATGTCGACAAGACCCGCAACTGCCCGGGCAAAATCAAGCTGCAACTCGAAAAAATCCCTGCTGTAAGCCATTGGCGCCGCCTCCCTAGAGCGTGGCAAGAGCGATGGCGACGGCTCGCATGTTTTCCTTGAAGCTTCGTTTTTTTGGCGATTGGTTTCGCATTAGACCTACAGGGAAATACGGCATTAATTTCCGGAAATGGTTACCAAAAGACCTCGTAATGTCTCTTGTGAAAGACAGGCAAATGAGGCGTGAATGTTGTTGGATTTGTGGAAACTGGCAAATGTCGCTTTATGGCCGGACTGGGGCGTCGAATCATTGGCCTTCCCCGGAAATCGGCGATGAATCTCTATTTTTGCTTGCCTTGAGCGGGCAGCGTAAGCCAATATCTTGAGTTCCAAGTATCATGGGGATTTGTTCGGCGTAGCTCCTCAAGACCACCAAGAAGAACAAACACCTGATGGACAACGACGTTCCACTCGACCCGCCGCGTCTGAGCGCGCGCAGCGAGCCTTTGCCGACGAGGTTGCCGCGCACGCTAGCCTCCGCGACACTTCTTGCCGCGCTGGTCATGATGGCTGCACTGGCCGGCTCGGGGCAGTTCGGGCGCTTGTCCCCGGCCTTCCTTCTGCACGACGTGGATCATCTCTCATCCGCGCAGCAGCAAGCAAGACTCGAGGCCTTCAACGCCGTCACCGCCTTGCCGGTCGCTGCCGTCGAACCAAAGGATGAAGAGACTGCCCTTGCAGGAATGCGGCTCAGCGCGATCGCGCGCGAAGCACTGACAGCCGACCTGCATGAGCGCCCGATTGAAGCGGCTGCGGCTTCGCCGAAGCCCGCCACCGGCACAGGCTCGTCCGTCACGCCACAGGCGCAGGGGCCCGAGACCGTCCCTCACCCTGCTCCGGTCAGCACCGTGCGGCCAGTCGCTCCGGCCAGGCACCCAACCCGGCTGATCTGGCTGACGCTGTGGGACACCGACGATGAGGATGGCGACGTCGTACGCATCCAGAGCCAGGGATACTCCCGGGTGGTCACCCTGACGCGCCAGCCAATGACGTTCGCGGTTCCTGCTGCGTCGTCCGGGGTCGTCAATATCGCCGGAATGCGCGACGGGGAAGGCGGTGGCATCACGGTCGGCGTGGCTTCCGGCGCCTCGCGCGTGACATTACCAATCATGAGCGTTGGGCAGACTATCGGCCTGCGCACCCAGGCTCCGTAAGATGGTCCGACTGCTGAACGCCGCCAGCCGCGTGCTCCCCCTGGCTTTTGTCGCGATCGCGTTGATCGCCATCGCCCAATTCTGGATAGAACATGGGCCTTCGGGAG
Organism: Cupriavidus sp. 05T41; assembly: GCF_056396525.1. NCBI lineage: Bacteria > Pseudomonadati > Pseudomonadota > Betaproteobacteria > Burkholderiales > Burkholderiaceae > Cupriavidus > Cupriavidus sp. 05T41. Next base: position 31,964 of record NZ_JBFTLQ010000001.1, on the reverse strand, counting down.
CGGTCATGCACGACGGCCTGCAGGATGCTTTGCACCGGCTGCGCGAAGTGGCCTGGTATCTTTTTGCTGTGGCCTTCGGGCTATGGTTCTTCGTCTTTGCCGGACTAATTCATGAGCGCACGCGGACCTTGTCCGCCAGTGGCAATCGGGGGGGATGGGTAATGGATGTTCTGGATCGCTTGACCAACAAGCGTGTGCTTGAGGAAAAACTCGCGGCCGATGCCGAATCGGTCTTTATCGATGCGAACCAGCTCGCCGAGGCACTGAAAGGCAAGGTCATCGGACAGGATGCCGTGTGCGACGACATGGCAATGCAGATACGCAGGCGCCTCGCGCTGAAGCAGCGCGGCAAGCCGGTGGGTGTTTTCTTGCTCGCCGGACCGCCCGGAACGGGTAAAACCTATCTGGCCAAGCGCCTGGCCAGCGAGTTGCAACGTGCCTTGATGCACCTGGACATGACGCAGTTCTCGAAGGGCGGCTTCGCTGCCACCTCGCTGTTCGGTTCATCCAAGGGGTACGCCGGTTCGGACACCTATGGCAAGCTCACAGCCGCCTTGCGTGATGTACCCAACTCGGTCGTGCTGCTCGATGAGTTCGAAAAAGCGCATGCGGAAGTCCACAAGAACTTCCTGACTGCCTGGAACGACGGCTTTGTAACGGAAGCGTCTGACGGCAAGCAGATCCCGACCACGCAAGCCATCTTCATCCTGACTACCAATGCGGCGACCGATGCGCTCCAGGAACTGAGCAAACGCTTCGAGAATGATGCCGATGGCATGCGCCAGGCTGCCACCAACGCATTGCGTGAGGCTGGCATTGCGCCCGAAGTGCTCAACCGCATCGACCGCATCTTCGTGTTCAAGCCGCTCTCCGGAATGGATGTGGCGCGGGTAACGGCACTCGAAATCGAGGCGATGATTCAGAGCTACGGCCTCGAGATCGTGGACGGCGGCATCGCCCCGGAAGTGCTGATCGCACTGATGCAACGGCAGGCGCGGCTTGGCGGTGGCGCGTCGTCGCGGGATCTGGTGCGGGCAGCCGAGGAATCCATTGCCGACACCCTGATCGAAGCGCGACAGAAGGGCCATAGCCGTATTGCGCTGATTGCCGAAGACAAGCGCATTGTTGCCAAGCCCGTCTCGTGATGACCGCAAACGTTTCCTGGTCCGGTGCCTGGCGCAGGCTGTGGGCACGCGCTCCAATATGGCGTAGCGCCGTGTTGCTGGCGACGGTCGCCACCGTGCTGTTCGTTTGCCTCGGGCGGAATCCACCGCACCTGCGCGGTTCCACTTCAGAGGACCTGCAGGCCACGGCCTCCTACACGGCTCAACCCCGACCGCAGACCGAGCCGGCCCCACCGCCCGCCATTCCTGCGGGAGATCTCCCCCGTGCAGCGATGCCAGCACCACCGGAGGTGCCAGTCGCACATCCCAGAAAGCAGGAGGCCGCGCGCATCCAGCAGCCCGCGCCTGCCGCGCCGCGCGAGGTACCACTTGCACTGTCACGCCCGGCCGGCTCGGCTTACTCCGATCCGGTGCAAGGCGCGTCCCCTGGTGCCAAGGCTCCAATGGGCAAGACTTTCCGCGATATGTTCGAAGTTGGCGGGCACCGACTACCGTTGCCTCCCGGTACGTGGACGGTGCTATCTGATATCCGCGGCAACCGTCCAGATCAGACGATCGCGACCTATTTCCTTGGTCGCATCGAACATCAGCGACTCGCCGGCGCGCTGATAGTCCAGTCAGTCGTGGCGAAGACCTCACCAGCGACGGGGTTCCCGGTGGCGCGCTCCTGCGATGACGGTAATGCGCTCTACGTGGTCAACGAATCGAACGAACCCAATGGCAGTCAGTCTTGCTGGCTGATGCACAACATCTTCACGCCGCCGTGGACCCATTGGGACGACCGAAGCGTGCGCATTGGCCAGGCTGAACGCGCCGCTGCAGGCGAGATGTCCGTGCGCGGGATCTCCTATCCGCAGGATTTCGTAGTGGTCGAGTTCCATCGCGCCGAGAAGGCAGACCTGCTGCATGTGGCGTACCTGTTTAGTCCGGAGCAGGAACACATCAACACATCGCCGGCGAGTACGTTCCGCGATTCTGACTGGTATGGCCCGAATGTCGCGCGTGACGCCGCCAGGGTTGCCTATGTCGGGCGCCTGCGGGACTGGGGAGCAAATTGGTGGAACAGATACAAGCAAGCCTTCGCGTCAGTCGGGTAGGCCTGATGCCATTCGCCCTTGACTGGAGATGGCCGACCGTCCCGGCGCTGATGGCGGGGCTGGCCGCCCTCACGATAACAACCGTCGTGCGAGCCGATCCGCCGTCTCTCCCGCCCGGCGAAAAATTGCTGTTCCAGCCGGGCTTGCCGGCAGGCTGGCGTGGAATCCCCTCGCCAGCCAGGATGGCCGCCGAGGCACCGTCACAGGTCACGACCGAGCGTTTCGTACCGGAGAACCCGTGGCAAGCCGACTGGGAAGAACTGCTCGCAGTGACCATCTTTCTTGGCCAACGGCTGGATCCGGCCAGTGCGCTCGAGCTGGAGCGCAAACCAAAGAGCCAGCACAAGACTAGCCGCTGCCAGGCGGTGCCGCAGATGATGTACAGCGATACCGAAGCGGCGAACGGTTACCCTGCCGCCACTGATGTCGTGTTCTGTCCCGATGATGGTAACGGGAAGGCGTATCTGTCGATTGGCAAGTTCATTGCCGGCACCGTCAACTATTACGCGCTACATCGTACCTGGACATTCCCCGCCACGAGCAGCATCCCGGTTCCGACGGACGAGCAGCGCCGCTGGGTCAACATCATGACGGGGGCCATTGTTTGCGACAACCAGGCAGCCTCGAGTCCCTGCAAGATTCGTCCCGGCATCAGCTACATGGCCATCACGCCGCGCCAGGTTGCAGCCACATCGCCGGCAACAGAGCACATCATGGCGGCGCTGGCCAAGAGCCATTCCGCAGCATCGGCACAACTGGGGGATCAATCGCCCACGTTGCCGCAGCCTGGTCCGGTGCAGGCAACCAGCCTGTATGGCGTCCCGCTCAGCCAGGCGACGCGTACATCGCTACGGCGAGCCATCCAGGGAAGTGGCCTGATGAAAGCCATCAAGCTGGATCTCATTGATAGCGTCGACAGCTACACCCCCATCCCGTCCACGGCCGATGCCAGGCAGCTCGATGTCCATTACGCACCGGATGGACGGTTTAGCCAGGCCGAGTACCTGTTCAAGCCCGACGTTGGAATCGACAAACTCGGCGAGAGGATGAAGTCCAGATTCGGGCCACCGGCTGCCACTGCGGGGGACACACTGCGCTGGATGCCAGCGCCGACACTGACAATCGAATTGCGGCAGGGGGCGGGCGGTGCGGTGTTGGCATACAAGCGCGACTAGAGCGTGTTATGCATTTTTCGTCACGGCTCATGTCATAGGGAGATGACGAAACGCAGACCCTACCCAACGGACGTGTCGGACGAGGAATGGAGCTTTGTAGGTTCTCCTTCGGTTCTTTGAACGTTGGCAGCGGGCGCGGGCATCCGCTCGCGCACCGCCAGCACGACATGTGACGCTGTTATGACCTGGCACTTCCAGCGCTAATGGCATCAACGGCGGCTTCCAGCGTGATGCGTGCTTTTTCGCGCCGTCTGCGCGCGAGTCGCTCCTCGCCGGCGCTGCGTTCGGACTCACCGGCCAGTAGCGCATGAATGGCGGGCAGCCTGAGGATGACGCCGCGACTGCCCCAGGTACCGTCCGGAATTTCTGTCGGAAAGACCCATACCCGCGATACGACCTCGTCGAACGGTCGGCCCTCGGCACGGGCGACCGCTTCCGTGATCGCTTTAACCAGTGCGCTACGCGACTCATCGGTGTACTGCCCCTCGGGCGCCGAAGGAATAATCCGGTAGCGCACTGCCTTCGAGCGCTCTCCTCCGACGAATACCGCGGCCGGTCGATGCAGATGGAATACCGATACGGCTTGCGCAACCGGATTGCCCGGGTCGTACCCTTCGGCTTTGATCAGGATGTCAGTCAGTTCTTTAACCAGGCGTGCTTCCGCTTCAGGCGTCAAGGCATCTTCCGGCCACAGTGCGTCGATCATTGGCATGGTGTCACTCCTTCTTCAGGTGTTTCGGTTCGCTGATCATCGGCCTTTACGGGCAGACCTGGAAGTGGCAGTATTGCCATCATCCGAGGAATATCAGACACATACGCAAATGATCACGATCCGGATCTGGGTCTATGACGGCATCCTGGCATCGGGCGTTGCGGGACCCATCGACGTCCTCAATGCCGCCAACCACCTGAGTGCACGGGAAGCCGCACATAGTCGCCATCCTTCCCCCAAGTTCACCTGGCGCGTGGAGTCGCTGGACGGAGGACCGGTCAAGGCCGCATCGGGCCAGAGCATTGCCGTGGACGGGAAAATCGATCCCCGCAAGCGTTCGGACGCCATTCTGGTAACGGCCCCTTTCTTCTCCAACATGGAAGAATTCATCGGCCGCCACAAGCAGTTGAACGCGCTGACCTCCGCGCTACGGAGCCAAAGCGAGGCGGGCGCCGTGCTGGCCACATACTGCACCGGCAACTACCTGCTTGCCGAGGCGGGCTTGCTGGACGGCCGGGTCGCCACGACACACTGGGCCACTGCGGCGGACTTCGCCCGACGCTATCCGCGCGTCGAGCTTCGGGCCTCGGAGATCCTGATCGCGCAAGATCGCATCATCTCGGGCGGCTCCGTGACGTCGTATCTCAACCTCGCCGTGCGGCTGGTCGAAACGTTCGCGGGCGAGACGCTTGCCGCGAGGACCGCCAAGTCACTATTGATCGACATGAACCGGACTTCTCAAGCGTCTTATGCGAAGCTTCTCGACGACCACGGTCATGCCGATCCGCTCGTCGCACGAGCGCAACAGCGTATGGAGGCGACACTTCAGCAGGGGTTTCGGCTGAGCGAGCTCGCCGAGTGGCTCGCTGTCAGCGAACGGACGCTTAACCGGCGTTTCAAGCTGGCAGTAGGCCTGGCACCATTGGCGTATCTGCAGAACCTGCGCATCGAAGTAGCCAAACAGTTGCTGGAATCAAGGCCCATTGGCCTTGAGATGGTCAGTCAACGCGTCGGCTATGGAGACCTCAGCACGTTCCGGCAACTGTTCAAGCGCAAGACCGGCCTTTCGCCGAGCGAATATCAAATGCGATTCGCGCGCACTTCGATCACGGACGAGACAGAAAGCAAGTCGCACAGCCCTCCCGATTAGCAATCCGCAACGCCGCAAAGGCGGAATGCCGCGGAACCGATCCAACAAGCGGTTGATTGCGCAAATGGATGCACAGCTTTGTGTTGTTCGAGCGATGCGGTGAACTCCGCCGAAACAGGGGTGGCGCAATACACCGCGCCCGGTCAATGCCGACCGGCGACGGGCGACGTCGTGCTGGCTTCCTGGAAGAGAGTGGCGTAGCGTACGGAATGCGGGGAGATGCGGCGTAAGCTGGAAATATGAATGGACAGGGGCCGTTTGCGATGACTTCCGGCGCAAATGCCGATCCGGCGGCAGTGGGTGCGACTCGGTGTCCCCCCCGGTCTAGCTGAATCAAGCCCAAAGCGTCCTTTCAGGCGACGGCTCGCCACGATAATCAGCCCCCCATTTACACGAAGCAACATGTCCTTCACCCATCGGCTCGTCTTCTGGCTCGCGCTGCTGGGCATGGCGCTGCACGCGCCATTGCTGCCGATGACCCACGGGCAATCGGCCGAGGCAATGCTAGATCACTCGATCTGCAGCGCAAGCGGCATAAGCGTGGTCTCAGTGGCCGATCAAACGCCCCTCGGTCAGGGCGCCCCCGGCAACCACCAAAGCCTCGGCGATTCCCTCTGCTGCCTGGTCTGCGCGGATCTCGGCAACACTAATGCGATACCGCACGCGCCGTTTGTCTTTCAGCCTCGCCTCAGCCAGCCTGGCCTTGTGCGGCCGGTGTTACAGCGCAATGCCTATCGGCCTCCGAGCATTCTCCTCGCGACGGCCCGAGCGCCGCCTTTGGCATGATCGGCTTCGCCTGATCGCCCGCGCGCTGCACGGGCGCGCGCCCATGCCACGGGCGGACTACCGGTCCGCCCCCGTATTGCCCTGAACACCATGAATCCGATCCTTCGCGCCGGCACCGCAGGTGCCGCATTGCTGCTTCCCTCGTTTGCGTTCGGCTGCGCCACCTGCGGCTGCTCACTCAGCGCCGATGCCGCCATGGGCTACTCCACAATGCCAGGCTGGCGCATCAGCTTCGATTACAGCTTCATCAACCAGAACCAGCTGCGCCATGGGACAGGATCCGTCCCCGCCACGCAGGCTGCCGCAATCAACGACGCTGGCGGCAGCCAGGAGGTGGAGAAGCAGACAATCAACCGTTACTACAACCTGGGCCTGAGCTACAGCCCGAATAGCAGCTGGAGCTTTAGCACGATCGTCCCCATCATCGACCGCAGCCACACCACGTACGGCAACGCGACTTCCGACCAGCTCACGCCGGACAACGTGAGCGGTGTGACGGCCAGCGGCCTGGGCGATATCAAGCTCATCGGCACCTACCAGGGCTTCCTGCCCACCCGAAACCTTGGTGTGCAACTTGGCGTGAAGCTGCCCACGGGCGCCTACGGCAGCCAGAATGTCGTCACCGGCGCCACCGTGGGCCGCCCGGTGTTCTTCTCCTCAGGCCCGAATGCGGCTGCGGGCCAGGCGCTCGACGCCAGCCTGCAACCCGGTACCGGCAGCACCGACCTGATCCTTGGCGCGTACTATTACCAGCCGGTCAGCCAGAATTTCGACGCCTTCATCAATGGCCAATTCCAGGCGGCGGTGATGCAACGGCTGCACGACGTCAATGCGGACTATCGTCCCGGCAATCTCCTGACCGTGAGCACCGGCGTGCGCTACGTAGTCAAGCCAAAGGTGGTGCCCCAGCTACAGTTCAATTTCACGCACAAGAGCTCAGACCAGGGCGCACTTGGCGACACCATCAGTACAGGCGGTAGCGTGCTCTACCTGAGCCCCGGGGTCACCGTCGCCGTGAGCGAGCACGTGCACATGTACGCCTTTCTGCAGAAGGCAATCTATAGCAATCTTCAGGGGTACCAACTCTTTCCTCGCTGGACTGGCAACCTCGGGGTGTCCTATGCGTTCTGATCTCTCGTCTCGTCGCGACTGGATCCGCAAGGCCGCCGCGCTTGCCTGCGGACCTTCTCTTGCTGGCTGGCACACATCGGCGCGCGCGGAGAGCCTGGCGGTGGGGCGGCCGGCGCCACCGCTGGTGCTGCGCACGCTCGACGGGCGCAACATCGATACGCGGGACCTGCATGGCCAGGTAGTAGTACTCACGTTCTGGGCAACGTGGTGCGGCCCGTGCCACACAGAGCTTCCTGTCTTGTCGACCTATGCGACGGCTCACGCCCGGGAAGGACTCACCGTGCTCGGCTTCAGCCTGGACACGCCAGACTCGCTCGCCGACGTACGCAAGATGGCTGCCAGCCTCGCCTTTCCGGTAGGACTGCTGGGTAGTGCCTACGCGGGCGGCTACGGCCGGGTCTGGCGTCTTCCGGTGAACTTCACCATCGACCGCGCGGGGATCCTCGCCGATAACGGCTGGGATGATGCCAGCCCGGCCTGGACAGCCGAGCGGCTGGAGCAGGTCGTCACGCCTTTGCTGAAGCGGTAACTGGACAGCGCCTTGGGCGACATGCACTGCGGGCGGCGTTCCTGGTCATCCCGATGCGCGGCCGGTCAGACTTCCACAGGAGTGCCCCTCCAGAACGTGCTGGCGGGCGGGCGCCTTGGAGGCGCGCCAGGACCACGGCCGAGGGACCCGTCCAAATCCGACGACGTCGCGTCACTGGCCGACCTACAATATGACCAAGGTCAATGTGAGCAAGTGAGCGGGCGTTGCCAGCGTAGGGGTACATCGCCTGTTAGTGTTGTCGCTGGCGTCTGCCCAATGCCGAGGCAGGTCGTCGACGGTTATGTGCAGATGCCGGAGCCGGAGAGACTCGGCAACGGCGCCGGTGCCGAACACCGCTACGACGTTCTCCCTGCATCGGGACTGGATCTGCGCGATGCTTCGCGCCAGCTGATCCGGCCCGACAAACCACATCCCGTTCCCTTCGCCAGGTGTTGTTGTCGTCAATCTCAAAGGCCGCGTTGCGGCCCAAGCATGCGGAGGTTCACATGAGCAGCGCTGCAGTCGAGACCCCGAACGTGCGGGGCGTGGACATGAAGCTCGAGATCGTCGTCATCCCTGTTTCGGACGTCGATCGCGCCAAGCGTTTTTACGGCGGCTTGGGGTGGAGGCTTGACGCCGATTACGCCTCCGACGATGGCTACTTCCGCGTCATCCAGTTCACGCCGCCCGGTTCCGGGTGCTCGGTCATCTTCGGCAAGAACGTCACCGCGGCCACACCCGGCTCCGCCCAGGGACTGTACCTGATCGTCTCCGACATCGAGGCGGCTCGCAAGGAACTGCTGGGACGTGGGGTGGAGATCAGCGGAGTGTTCCACGACGCCGCCGGCGCGCACGCCGGCGCGGATGAGCCGTATCTGTTCGGGCGGATGCGGGTTAGCGGTCCGGACCCCGAGCATCGCAGCTACCGCTCGTTTGCCTCGTTCAGCGATCCGGACGGCAATGGCTGGCTGTTCCAGGAACTCACCCACCGAGCGCCCGGTCGCGTGGACACAGACGCCACGACCTTCGCCTCGTCAGCGGATCTCGCGGCGGCGTTCCGGCGGGCGGAGGCCGCGCACGGCGAGCACGAGAAGCGAACCGGCGGCCAACGCGATGAGAATTGGCCGGACTGGTATGCGGAGTACATGGCTTGCGAGCAGGCAGGCAAGGACCTGCCCTTGTGAGCTGGCGGCTCTGCCGATCGCTGTCGCCATCGCGGCGGTCGAACGCCCATGACTCGTGATTTCGACGCAGTCATCATCGGCGCCGGGCAGGCCGGTCCATCCCTCACGGGCCGGCTGACCGATCCCGGAATGGCCGTTGCGCTGGTCGAGCGCAAGCTCTTCGGGGGGGCGATGCCGGCGCTCGACCACGTGCCCGACGTGATGAGCGCCGGCATCCCGTATACGGCCCTCCAGCAGGCAGTCCCGATACACCCGACCGTATCTGAACTCATCCCGACCGTGCTCGGAGAGATAAGGGCTGTTTCTTAAGTCGACTTATCCGCGCAGTAGAGGTCCCCGATGTGCAAGCTGCCGGGACCCGAGGTCACCTTCAACGCCACGCTGGTCTACCAGTGCCTTTGGAGAAGCACCATGCCCGACTCTTCTCAGTTCGACATTGACCGCACCTATCCGGGCCGCTGGACGATTACCTTCAGCAACCCGCCGATCAATATGTTTGTTCCCACGACGATCGTCGAATTGGGAGCGCTCATGACCGACCTCGAGGCGGACCCGTCCGTGAAGGTCGTAGTGTTCCAGTCGGCGAATCCCGATTTTTTCGTCGCCCATCTCGACGTAGCCAAGGCAGTTGAACGACCTGAGGTGCTGGGCCTTTGGCGCGACTTCGTGCTGCGCGTCTCGTCCACGCCAGTCGTGAGCATTGCCAAGATTCGTGGCCGCACGCGCGGCATCGGTAACGAGTTCGTACTGGCCTGCGACATGCGCTTCGCCAGCCGGCAAAGCGCCCTGTTCGGCAATCCCGAGGTCGGCGTCGGCCTGATCCCGGGCGGCGGAGCGCTGGAATGGCTCCCGCGCGTGGTCGGCCGCTCGCGGGCACTTGAGATTGTCCTCAGCGCCGACGATTTCGATGCCGACGTCGCCGAACGCTATGGCTGGGTGAACCGCACGCTGGACGACGACGAACTCGACGCCTTTGTCGATACGCTTGCCAGACGCCTGGCCTCATTCGACCGTGAAACACTCGGCGCGGCGAAAGCCCAGGTGAATCGGTTCGGAACGCCGACGGGTGCCGAACTCCAGTCGAGCATCGACCTGTTCTTCCCGGCCCTAGCCTCGCCAAGTGGGCAGGCACGCCGCGCCAAGCTCCGTAGCCTGGCTTACGGCGTTCCGAGCGACTTCGAAATGAACTTCGGCAGGTACCTGCCTTCGCTCGGGCAGGCGGGCGACGATGACACAGACCCACCACCTGCCGGCGCGCCAAAGGGCTAAGCCTCGTCCCGCAATTCGTGCTGCGCCCGCAGAAGCGGCGCGGCGCTCCGCGCCCTATGCGCGCTCGCTCCCGCGTTCGGCAGTTCCGTCTGCCTCGTCGTCCGATAAATGCGAGGCACCGCCCTTAAGCGCGTGCTGCCGCCACTCGCCCGGCGTCATCCCCATCCGCTCAGCAAACACGCGCCGAAACGCAGACACCGACTGATACCCGACCAGATCGGCAACCGCCTCGGCGGATAGTGTGGATTTTCGTAGCGCGTTTGCGGCGGCGCTCATCCGGATGTCGGTCAGCAGATCCATCGCAGAGCGGCCGAGACTCGCCTGGAAATGCCGCATGAACGTGGCGCGCGACATGCTGCATAGTCCGGCCAGTTCCGGAAGCGTCCACGCACGAGCCGGGTCGTTGAGCATTGCAGCAGCGGCCGGCGCGAGCCTTGGGTGCGCGGCGAGCGCCAGTATCCCGGTACGTGCCTGACCGGCCTCACCGGCCGCCCGCAGCGTCAACGCAAACAACGCTGACGAAAGCGCGTTCAGGATCGCGCCGCTGCCCACTTCGTTGTCCATCGTTTCGGCTCGCATCAGCGCGACGAGCCGGCTCAGACGTTCGGCCTGCGGCAGGTTCTGTGCAGCGATGCCGATGTCTTCGGTGCGTACCACGAGTTCCGACGGAAGATAGCTCCGGATTAAACGGTCATGAGGCGGCGCGACGACAAATCGCCCGCACAACATGTCCAGCGCCTCGCCAGAGCCGCCATTTTCGCTAATCAGGAGACTGCCCGAAGCGCGTTCCCTGGCCGGAACCGGTACCGCACCGCTGCCGTCGTGCAACACGTGCGCAGAACCGTGCGGCAGTAACGCGATGTCGCCGGCCCGCAATTCATAGGTTGCCCCATCAACCGAATTCTCGAGTAGCGCCCTGCCGGTCAATATGATGTGGTACGGAATTTCTTGAGCTCCGGCCTGGGAGAAATTTTTTTCCCACGGCGCTCCCAGCGAGCACCGGGCATCCACTTTCCCGGTGACGGTCACGAGATCCATGAAACGGGTGAGCCAGTCGGTCTCGTATTGCATATCGGACATCTCCATCGATAGCGGCAATACGACCGCTAAGCGCTCGTTCGCCGTTTTGGACTGACTTGATAAGATTGCTTCGCAGCGCCACGATCGCCTTCTCTACTTTGGCGAAAGTGTCTGGCGCGAGGCCAGTCGCCTCAGAGAGATCCATAGTCGAGAACTCTTCGCGCAGCCGTCGACCGCTTTGCCTAAGTCTGAACCGCACCTGACGCTCGTCTTCGAGATCGCGCGCGGATGACCTCAAAGCCGCTTTGGCCCCAGTGTTCGCGGATGATGATGTCGCCTTCCTGCGGCTTAAGGTCAGGATGCCATCCTCCGCCCCACGTCCCCTTTCCCAGTCGGAAGACAAGTGCGCACAGGTTCGCTTCGCGCAGTCGGCGGCGCCCTGCTCGCGTAGGACAATTTGTGACGCCTCGCACATCGCAGATGGTGAGCCAAGAGTATAACTATGATATTAATAGTGTCAAGCACTGCGCGGCCTTATCGACGATTTCCGGGAAGTTGACAGCTCAAGACGCCGCCGCTCACCAGACTGTGGAGCGGTGTCGGGTAGGCGGGTCGACCGACCCCGGCAAGCACACAGCAGCGGTCGCCCCGTTGGTACAGCGTCACGAACAGACGCCACCTGTCACTGCTTGATCCTTTCGAGCACGCCTTTGACCCATTCAAGACTCGGCGAGCGTAACGCATCGACTTACAGTCTGGGCTCCTACTTACACATCGAAGGAATCTCAAATGAGCAAGATCGAACAAGTCCTCCACTCAGGCAACAGTCACGCCACGATCAATCTCGACCCCAACGTCCAGCGCGGTGAACTCGGCGTCCTCGACCTCAACCTGTCGGCACCCGGCGGTGACAGCCGCGAGTTCATCGCCACCGAACTGCATCCGAGAGCCGAGCAGTTGTTTTCGGGCGCGTGGTCGGCCTGTTACATCAGCGCGTTCGAGATTGCGGCCTCGATGAAGAAGGTGACGCTGCCGTCCGACTATTCCGTGGACATCCAGGTCAGCATTGGATCGGTCGGAGCCGGGCATTGCCTTGGCGCCAAGTTCACCATCCGCGCGCCGGGTCTGGCAAAGGAAGTCGTCGAGGCAGTCGCGCACCTGGCTCATCAGCTCTGCCCGTACTCGAAGGCTGTGCACGGCAACATCGAGGTCGGCCTGGACATCGTCACGGCGTGATCGGATAAGGCATACGGGTCTCACCAAAATATGGTTGAGGAATCTGGTCAAAGCAAGATACTCATTCATGCTGAAACTCGCGTGCGATTAAATCTTATCCGCTTAATGCCAAAGACATCTTCGCCATTCATGCAACGCATGCGATCACATCGCACGAGCTTTAAATCCACTTAATTCAAGGAATCCATCATGGAAAAGATCGAAAAAGTCCTCGCCTCAGGCAACACCCACGCCACGGCCAATCGCGACCCCAATGCCCAGCGCGGCGAGTTTGGCGTCTTCGACCTCAAGCTGACAGCACCCGGCGTTGAAAACATCGAGTTCATCGCCACCGAGCCGCACCCGACAGCCGAGAAGTTGTTTGCGGGCGCGTGGTCAGCCTGTTACACCACCGTGTTCGGGATTGCGGCCTCGATGAAGAAGGTCACGCTGCCGCCCGACTATTCCGTGGACATCAAGGTCAACGTTGGGCAGACCGGTGCCGCGTGGTTCCTCGGCGCCGAGTTCACCGTTCGCGTGCCGGGTCTGGCCAAGGACGTCGTCGAGAAAATCGCGCACCTGGCCCATCAGATCTGCCCGTACTCGAAGTCTGTGCGCGGCAACATCGAGGTCAGCACCAACATCGTCACGGTGTGATAAGGCGAGCCATGTCGCCGTGACGCGGGCGCGGTAGTCTTTTCGCACACCGCTAGACCGCGCATTCCTCCGTCGCCGGGCCGTCGCGCATCTTCGTTCCTGATGCGCGACGGTCACGAAAGCACGGTTGGCCGCGGCGCAGCAGGGCCGGGCCGCATGTGAATGGCGGTTTGTGGGTCGTCAGCCGTCACTGACGATGGAACTTGGCCCCGACTACAACAGCAGCAGTCTCCGTGCGATGGGAGGCAATATCGATAGCACTTCATCGTGCTCATCGAATGCCAACCACGCGCTCCAGGCTCACTGGCAATATGTTCTCCATGTTGGGGGCCGATAGCCTGGAGCCTCTCATGGGGCCTGTAATCTCAGGGGCATACGCGATCTGTTTGAGCGACGGGTAGGAGATTGAGTGTGGCGCGATCGGTCAACGCTCCAAATTGACGCGCCGAAAAATCAGGTGCAACCTTTCATCATCTTCCCTCCGCATCGGAGCCCGCCATGACCTCCCAAGAATTCCGAGCATTCAAGGCAAACCTGGCGATGTTGCTACGCGACATGCCGATCGGAACCACTGCCGATTTCTCCGACGTGGCCATTGCCTACTGGGATGGCACGCAGGTGATCGGTGCTTATTTGCGCGACGGCGGGCGGCTGGATGAGGACTTCGACCGGAACGCGTGGGAGAGTTGGCACGACGAACTAGTCGGCTGGCAGGCCAATCCGACCTCCACCGACCGCGAGGAACTGAAGGCCACCCTGCAGCACCCCGCGCAACGCGCCGCCTGACCGCAGCACCTCGCCAGCATGTCTGCCGACCAGAGCGGGCGCACGCAAAGGCCAGCCACCGCGCACAGCAACGCGCACCCAAATCGCAGAGGAGCCCCAAATGCGGTTTGAATCATTCTCCTTCGGCACCATCAGTATCGACGGCGTCACATACGACCACGACGTAGTCATCGACCACGGCAAGGTCCGCAATCGCAGGAAAGGTCCCTCCAAGCCATTTCGCGAAGCGTTCGGCCACACGCCGCTGTCGATCCAGGAAGACATCCCCTGGAACTGCAGCAAACTCGTGGTCGGCACCGGAACTGGCGCGTTGCCGGTGATGGACGAGGTGAAGCGCGAGGCGAAACGACGCCATGTCGAGCTGGTCATCCAGCCGACAGCCGACGCCATCGAGACGCTCGAGGCGAATCCCAAAGGCGCCAACGCGATCCTGCACCTCACCTGCTAGCGCCGCCAGCCGTCCGCGTCGGATGACAGGCGTCGGGCGGCGTCCGTTCCGGGCATCCCGACAGGTCATATACGCCCCCATTTCGCCACGCGCGCAGACGCGCGCGATGTGCCAGGTAGGCTACTGCGGCTTGAAGAAATGTGCGAGGATCCGCTCGTCAGTACGGGGTATATAGACAATGCCCTTCAATCCGTTGCGTTGACCGGTTGAATCCTCACGGCAAAGCGGACCTTCAAATGCCCAACCCACCGAGAAACCTCGCCACTCGGCTCCGTGCAATAATCTGCATTTTTCGAGTGACGATCGACTTGAGCCATGACTGAACATCGCTGCAGCAGGTTGGAAATCAGAAGGCTGTCGCCGCCGGAATGGATGCAGGCATACCCTGTCATCGCTCAGCTTCGGTCCCTTGACGAACCCGAATTCCTGGAGCGGGCCCGCCGGCAATCGCATTCGGGCTACGAGCTTGTGGCGGCATTCCAAGATGGGAAGATTATCGGCGTGATGGGCATGAGACCCGTCCACACCTTGGCGCGCGGGGCGCACCTTCATGTTGATGACCTGGTGGTCGATGCGGCGGGCCGAGGGAGCGGTGTTGGCCGATCCTTGATGGACTATGCCGAAGCCGACGCCCGTGCCCGCGGCATGACCGCGATATTTCTTGATGCGCGGCCGGACGCCGTTCCGTTCTATGAGCGCGAGAACTATGTGCTACACCCCGCCCCATCAATGAAGAAGGCTCTGTTGCCTTAAGGCAGGCCGGCCACGGTCAACGCGATTCGTTCACGTCTTCAGCCTGCAGATTGGCAAAGATTTGCAGCCGCCGCGGAAGGTCCGCCTCGGCTGCGGATTCAACCGGTCGGATGCCCCGCCGCGAAACTGCGATCCGTCTCGGTCATTCGAGGGCTGACGCGGAACGGCCGGTTCGGCCCGAGAGGCGGCCGATTACCAAGATGGCAAGTGCCGCGCCCGAAAGCGCCACCCGTTGATCGCCTTATTGATTGTGCATGTCGGTTGCATGGGTGAGTTAATCTCTGCGCTCGACGCCTGGCGCCGTCCACTGGTGATTCAAGGGTTCCGGCTTTGGCCAGTAATAGCGCATGGCGACCATGAAGGGGCCGTTCGGGGCAGGCAGCCAGTTGGATTCCTTGTTCTTGCCTGGCGAATCCTTCTGCACGTAGATGGTCTGCCCCCCATCCTTGTCTCGCCTGAGGCGACGCCAGGAACTATTCGTTCGAAAAGCTCGCCCCACCCTTCGGGCGAATGTACTTCGGCACCGGCTTCCCTGCACGCTTCGCTGCACTCAGAATGCCGGCTTCGATAGCGCCGGCATCCCGTACGCTTTCGTACTCTCCGCCCGAGAAAATGACGTTGGCCCCGTACACTACCATGAAGCCTTCGGCCGCTTCCTTGGCGTCCGGCGGCACCATGAACGTATGCACTGAGCCACCAGGCTCGTAGAGGTAGCTCCCCGCTGTTTGGGGATCCTGAGGGTACTCTTCGTAGTTCCACTGCCCCTTCGTTGTGAAGAAATGCACCGTGCCCGTGTGAAAGTGGGGTGGAAGTTTAGTACCGGGCTCGAACTTCCCATAGAGAACCCAAACTCCGTTCTCCTTGTCGAGGAACAGTGGAATGATGGTCGAGCCAGGCTCGGAGCCAGGGAACTCTTCTACGTCGTGAATATTCAGCGTCAGCAGACGGTCCTGATGCGTGATGGTCTTGGGCAGCGGCATGCGAAGTACTCCTTTGGCGTCGCTTGGTTAATGTGGGCAGGCATTTGCTCAAACGCGGATGATGGCCTCTTTGCCACTCCACTCTTGCGCGGCTGCCGCCACCCTTTTGAAGTACTCCCCCTTGCCACCGCGTAACTCGGAGATCTCGATTACGCAGCTCGGAAGATCCTTGTGGACAAGGTAGGTGAACCGGCCACGCTCTCCCATTTGACCGGCGTGACCCTCAACGTAGCCGGACTCAATCAACTGAGCGCGAAGCGCGTCGAACTGGTCTTCCGTCCAGAAGGCGACATGCTGCGTGCAGTCGCCGCCGGCGGCTTTGAGAGAATCCAGATAAAGCGATGGCGCATCATCGTGCTGTTGAATCAGCTCGAGCTGGATGTAGCCAGAGTTGGCCACCGCAATCGAGACCTTCGGCGGTGTGGATTTTTCGCCGTAGTACGTGAAGGTCGAGGGTGTCGCGTCTTCACGATAGAACCACGGGCCAACGCCGAGCACGCGCGACCAGTGTTCCATTGCCTTCTCGATATCCTTGACGACGTAGCCGATTTGACGAATGCCGGCGTAAATTTGACTCATGAGTGTGCACTCCGAACGGATGATTGATTTGGTGGACGTGGCCACCATGGATGTGCAAAGCGACGCTGTGCCCGCGATAGCGTGAGCGGGCAAGGGCTATCGGTTGCGACTTAGAGGGAAAGTGCGCCGTCGACTCGCAGCTCGATACCCGTGATGTATTTGGCGTCGTCGCTGGCGAGGAATGCTGCTGCGTTCCCGATGTCTTCTGGCGTACCTTGTCTTCCCATGGGGCAACGCGCATCGCGGTCGATATTCGCCTGGATCGGATCGGCATAGAGCCTTGTCGCGTGCTCGGTGCGGATCATCCCTGGGAGAATGACGTTGACGCGAACCTGATCGCGGGCATACCGGCGCGCGAGCACTCTGGTCAGATGGTTCACCGCCGCCTTCGACGTGTTGTACGACAGGTAGAACGTAGTCGGGCTTGGCCGAATGCTGGCTGTCGACGAAATATTCATCACCGAGCCTCCGCCCTGCCTGACCATCAACGGAATGAACTGCTGACACGCGAACATGACGCTTTTCAGGTTGATGTCATGAATGCGATCCCATTGCTCTTCGGTGATCTCCTCCAGTTCGCAAACATGTTCGGCGCCCACGTTGTTATGGAGGATGTCGACCCGGCCGTAGCGATCGATCGTCAGATCTTTGATGGCGACAATGTCCGCCAGCTTTGCTGCGTCTGCTTGTGCGGCAACGGCCTTCCCGCCGGCTTCAACGATTTTGTCTACCGTTCGCTGAGCCGCGGCGAGATCAATGTCGACGCATACAACCGTAGCGCCATCCCTTGCGTAGCATTGCGCTGCCGCCCCGCCGTTGCTTTGACCCTGCGGCGGATTGCCACCGCCGATCACCACTGCAATGCGTCCTTCCAGTTTTCGATGCATGGTTTTACCCGATGTGAAGGTTTGCCTTCTGGGACAGCGATCGGTATTTGCTGACCTCGCTGGCCAGGAAGGAGGAGAATTCAGCCGGTGTGCTGGGTGTCGCGGTTACCCCGAGCGTGAGCAGCTTCTCGGCGACCGCGGGCTTGCGCAGAATGGAACCGACGTCACTGCTGATTTTCTGTGCGATGGCGCTTGGCAGGCGGGCGGGTGCAAACAGGGCTGCCCAGGAGGTAAGGTCGTACTCCGGCACACCGGACTCTGCAACAGTTGGCACACTCGGGAGCAAGGGCGACCGCGTCTTTGTCGTGACGGCGAGGGCCTTGAGCTTCTTTTCCCTGATGAACGGCAGCCCTGCAGACAGATTGTCGAACCCCAGCTGGATCTGACCAGCGAGAAGGTCATTCAACGCGGCGGCGCTCCCCTTGTACGGGACGTGGACCATCTTCAGCCCTGTCATCTCACAGAAGAGCTCACCCGACAGATGCGGAGACGTTCCGTTGCCGACCGACGCGTATGAATACTTGTTCGGGTTCGCGCGCACCAGGTCGATCATCTGCTTCAGATTCTCGGCCGGGAAGGATGGGTGCGCGAGCAGGACGTTTGCCAGTGTTCCAACCAGCGTCAGTGCTGTGAAATCTCGAATCGGGTCGTAGTTGATGTTTTTGTAGAGAGCGGGGTTGATCGCATGAGACGCGATACCGCCCATCAGCAGCGTGTATCCGTCTCCGGGCGAGCGGGCGACATACTCGGCGCCAATGCTGCCGCCTGCCCCTGCCCGATTCTCAACGATGACGGGCTGTCGCCACATCTGGCCGAGGTCGGTTGCAATCAGGCGCGCCATGACGTCCGAAGCGCCACCCGGAGGATTCGGCACGACGATCTTGACTGGCTTGTTGGGGAAGGCACCATCGGCTGCCCGAGCCGATGTGCACCACGGAATGGTGCCAGCAACGGCAAGCGTTGCCAGGAACCTGCGGCGATCAATCATAAAGCTGTCTCCAGATGTTCTTGAGCTGCACGCCAGCAGCGAACCACGACTAGCCAGCGGCATGGCATCTATACTAATATCGTTATTAGTCGTTTTCAAGAGGGAGCTTGCATCTGCAGGCGCCGCGACTGGACGCCTGGCACCCCATCAACATCGATACCGAGGAGAAAAAATGACGATTCCGTACCCTAATATGGAAAATGTGGCCAGTGAGTGGCGCGAAGTGGTCGAAAAGAAACCACTGAACGTCTTCAAGATGCTCTTCCACTCGCCAAACATGGCGCCTGGCTACTTCTCACTGGCGGAAGGGATACTTCGTGGCAACACACTGTCCGGACCGTTGCGCGAACTGGTGATCTTGCGCGTCGGCAATCTGTATGACGCTCCGTACGAGCTGTACCACCATGAAAGGCTGGCGCGCGCCGCTGGCCTGTCGGAAGCCGGAATCGCAGGCGCCAGGCTGGGAGCCAGGGCTGAGGGACTTAGCGATGCTGAGCGCTCTGTGATCACCTGGACCGACAGCATCGTGAACAATCACGAGCTGGTCGGACAGGAGCGTCATGACGCCGTCGACATGTTCGGCTACAAGGGGCTCATGGACCTTGTCATGACTGTCGGCTTCTACCAGCTAGTGTGCAACTACCTGCGCACCTTCGAAATCGCGATCGAAAGCTAGTTGCGGGCGCGGGGCGGCGCACACGAGTGCCGGATAACAAGCTCCACCGGGACCCGCGCCGTCTCCGCCTTGACATCAGGAGGCGTTCCGCCCCGAAGCCGGGCGAGCAGCATGCGCGCGGCAATCCTTCCACATTCGCCGATGTCCCATTTGAGCGAAGTGATCGGGGGCGTATGCAGGCGGACCAGGTCGGTATCGCCTACCCCGATGAGCGAAATCTCCTCGGGGATTTTCAGCCCGGATGATGCGATCGCGGAGAGGACACCCGCGAGCATGCCGGTTCCCAGGCAGATCACGGCAGTAGGGCAAGTGCCCTGCTCCAGTAGTCCTCGAGTTTGACTGTAAGCTTCGTGACCGGAGGCGTCTAGTTCGCAGATCAGCGAGGGATCCAATGCAATCCCGGACTCCGCCAGCGCCATTTCGTATCCGCGCAAACGTTCACGTCCGGGACGAATTCTCGAGGCTGGCGTCAGTACCGCGATACGCTTGTGACCCAGTCCGAGCAGATACCGCGTGGCTTCCAGGGCGCCGCTCATGTGATCGGCGATGACAGCGTCGCCCATGCCATGGCTTTCCCGGTCATGAAAGACGATCGGCAGCTTGCTCGCCTCCAGTACCTGTGCGAC
The DNA here is from genome assembly GCF_056396525.1 of Cupriavidus sp. 05T41. Classification (NCBI taxonomy): domain Bacteria; kingdom Pseudomonadati; phylum Pseudomonadota; class Betaproteobacteria; order Burkholderiales; family Burkholderiaceae; genus Cupriavidus; species Cupriavidus sp. 05T41. Next base: position 12,192 of record NZ_JBFTLQ010000001.1, on the reverse strand, counting down.
TTTTTTGTCGGCTTCGTCGGCATGGGCGACGATGAGCCCATCAACGCGACCCGAGCCGTAGGCGTTGAGAAGCGCGACCTCGCGCTGCGGCTGACTATGCGTGCTGGAGACGAATAGCAGGTAACCAGCTTCGTCGAGAACTTCTTCCGCAGCGGCCAGGAATACGCCGTGCAACGGGTTGGATATGTCGGAAACCAGTGCAGCGACGGCTTTCGAGCGCTGACTCTTGAGTCCTTGTGCCATCGGATTGGGCACGTATCCGAGTTCGCGAACGGATGCTTCGACGAGTTGCCGCGCCTCCTCGGATACCCAGTTCTTGCCGGTGATTACCCTCGATACCGTGCCCTGTGAAACGCCCGCATGGCGGGCTACATCGAGCACTGTTATTCGCTTTTTCTCCGCGGGCATTTGGTTTGGCGTGGCCATGGCAAGGCGCTCATTGTAAGCCAGCGCGCGAGCGCTCCCATGCCACGCGAGACCAGGCGCCATTTCACATGTCTCATACGGCACGTGCAAATCGACCTTTTCGCCGCCATGCGTTGCGATGTACTAATAACGTTTTTAGACTCGTAAAGTATTTGGCCAGATCGCGATGGATGGCGAGGGTGCCAAACGCCGTGAAAAAACTCGCCGGGGATGAGATTGGGTAACTCGAGATCAAACCGATGGGGCGCTGCGTAGATGCCCATAGTGCGCCGATTCATACGTCCAGTTGAGCGTTGCAATATATGAGTTTGGTGCAGTCGTGAGGGCGGCATCACTTGTACAGTACACGCGCCTCCTTAATGGATGGTCTAGGATCACTTAGGACGACCGCACAAGGCCGGCAATATCGGGGGATGGAACGCCATCGGTCTCGGCCCAACGAGGAGCGTACTGATGGAACAATTGCTGGCTGACTCGGTGATATTTCTAGCGGCGGCATTGATCGCGGTGCCGCTGTCGGTTCGTTTGGGCTTCGGCTCGGTGCTTGGCTACTTGGTAGCTGGGGCCGTGATCGGGCCCTGGGGGCTGAGGCTCGTCACGGATGTCCACTCGATCCTGGACATATCCGAACTGGGCATTGTGCTGATGATGTTCATCATCGGCATCGAGATGGAAATCGACAAGCTGTGGGCGATGCGCCACTCCATCTTTGGCTATGGCGCGGCCCAAGTGGTTCTGTGTGCGGCGCTGCTGGCAGTGGCGTTCATCGCCTTCGGCCTCCCTTGGCGGGTGGGTGTGGCAGCCGGCTTTGCCTTGTCGCTGTCTTCCACTGCGATGGTGATCGCTATCCTCGAGCAGAATCACCTGATGGATACGCCGCTTGGGCAAGCGAGCTTTGGCATCCTCCTGTTCCAGGATATCGCCGCCATTCCGATGATTGCCTTGTTGCCGCTGCTGGCGCCGATCCCTGCGGAAGCCAGCGCGTCGGGCGGGTGGCTCGCCGCCGGGAAGGCACTGGCCATGATCGCCGTGGTGCTCGTCGGCGGGCGCTTCCTGCTGAAATACATCCTGCACGTGATCCAGTGGAGCAAGACGCGCGAGATCTTCACCATCTTTGCGCTGCTCTGGGTCATCGCCATCGCCTTGCTGATGCACGTCGTTCACCTGTCGATGTCCCTTGGCGCCTTCATGGCCGGACTGCTGCTGGCCGGATCCACATGCCGCGAGGAGATTGAATCTGATATGGCGCCCTTCAAAGGCATCCTGCTCGGACTGTTTTTTATCGCTGTCGGCATGACGATTGATTTTGGTGTCCTGGCCGATAGGACATGGCTTGTGGCCCTGCTGGTGATTGCCCTGACTGGAGGCAAGTTTCTCGCACTCAAGTATCTGGCCAACCGGGTCAACCTGCCGCCTGAGCATCGGACTTACTTCGCGATCCTGCTTTCACAGGGCGGCGAATTTGCCTTTGTCGTGATGGGGGCAGCACAGTCGGCCAACCTGATCCATGCCGAGCAACTGTCTGTTGTCACCGTCGTCGTTGCACTATCGATGGCAACGACTCCGCTTCTCCTCCTTGCGCATCGCAAGCTGCTGGGCGCGAGGACCGCCGGGCATCAGATTGGTTCGTAGCGCAGGAGACGATGCGCTGGCATTGGCGTACCATTAAGCGACTGTGCTTATCTCGCCGCAATGCGTTGTCACGCGATCTGCTGAACCCATTGACTCCGCCAACCCGGCGCCTCAAAGGGATCCGAAAAATACTGGGTCTCGTGAACGACCTTGCCGTTGCAGAACTCCATGATGCTTACCGTGTAAGCCGGTCGCCCGTCATAGGTGATCGAGTATTCCGTGACCCACAGATTACCCTCTCCTTGAACTCGCCTGACATCGAAACCTGCTGGCTTGCCTGGATGATGACTCCGCAGTGCCTGCAAATTCATTCGCCCAAGGATTCGCTCACCTGACTGGGGATAGTCACAGATGGCATCGTCATCGTAAATATCGTGTTCTGCGTCGAGATCGCCGGCCGCCGACGCTTGCCAGTGCGCATTCAGGGTTTCACGTATTTTCTCTTCCTGCATGGAGTGCCTCCGGATACCGTTTAGCTTCATCTAATGCACGTGTCGAGGAATAAACCCCGGGCCGCCCGTCTTGCCGACTTCGAGACTCCACGAAGCATGTGCTCAATGAGTGCTCTTACCGCGGGCAGTGGAGGCCTCAACTTCATCGTGATGGGCAGTTGCTAGCAAGGGGGTGACTTTGCGAATTGTCTACGCTCTTCGAGGCGGTGTCTAACGACCCGTTCCTGGCCGGCAAGCGACGGCCGAGACCGACGGGCGGTCGACCGAGGCCGCCCCACTGCTGCCGATCGCGAAAGACCGGAGCGGACAGTCAACCCTGTGTTGATACCAGATCAACCGGGCGCTCAGTACGCGTTCGGTCTGAACTGTCTGGGGGTTGCACCGACAAGTTTGCGCATCATCCTTCTGAGAGCCGTTGCGTCTCTGTAGCCTACTTGCTCGGCGATCTGTTCCACGGTCATCCGGCTTGTGGCAAGCAGCATACGCGCCCTGCCAAGCCGGACGCTTTGCAACAAATCCTGCGTGCTACGCCCCGTGGCGGCCCGCACATGACGCGTTAGTGTGCGTTCCGACATGCAAAACTGCTCCGCCAGCTGGGCCAAACCGGGCAACTCAGGCAGCGAGGCCTCTGCATGCGCGACGATCTTGCCTATGAGCTCGCTTCCATTCGCGAGCAGCGACGGCGCGATGAACGGTGCCTGTGCCTGTCGCGCGTCGACAAGAAGCACACGGGATAAGGTATCCGCCAGCGCCGGCCCGGACTTGCTACGCAGCAAATACAACAGCAAATCGGTTTGCGCGAGTGCCGCGCCTGCGGTCACGACCCTGGAGTCCTCAATCACTATGCGGTCGGCATCGACTGTGCAGCGTTTCTCCAGCCGTTGAAGTAACGGCGCCAGCCACCACGACGTTGTCGCCCGGCGCTCGGCGAGCAGACCGGCCGCCTGAAGCAGGAAAACCGCGGAACAGGACGCCGCTACGGTGCCGCCACGCTGCGCATGATTGCGCAAGACCTTGATTGCCATGAGCGCGTCATCTTGTTCCATACGGCGCGATATATCGATTGCGCTTTCAAGTCCCAGTCCGGGCACGATCCAGATCGAACCATCGGCGCGCGGGGTCTTTGGCAACGGTTTCGCATCGATTGAGATACCGTGCCCGAGCTGCACCCTGTTGCCGGCAGTCGAGTAGATGCGCCATCGGGGCGCCGCGACGCCAACGCGCGCTGACACGGAAGCTGCGGCCGAAAGAATGTCGAGTGTTAGCGCGACGCTCGAGGAATAGGCGCCGTCAAGGACGAGGATCGTGAAATCATAGAATGGCTGGATACGCATGAAAGATGTCCAATCAGACACTCGGATTCTGCGCGTGCCGACGCTCTAATACAAGCTCCCGTACACAAACGAAGGAGCTGTCTTGCCAAACATTCTCGTCAAGCTTCCCAAGAATTCTTTTCCCACCCAGCATCGCGAGGCGCTGGTACGCCTGCTCAATCAGGCTGCTGCAAGTGCAGAACAGATTCCCGACGATGCAAAGAAGCGCTTCCTGTGCTGGGTTGTGATTGACGAAGTCGCGCCGGGATTCTGGACGTGCGGAGGAATTGATATGACAGCACAGATTCTGCCGTGCGTTGCAATGATTTACTTACCCGCCGGCGTGCTGGACGCGGCCACCCGCGCCCGATACGTCAGTCTTGTCCACGATGCCTTCAGGCAGGCGTTGCCCACTGCAGACCAACGCCGCCTCGCCACCTCGGTAATCGTTCACGATGTCACGGAGGGCTCATGGGGAGCAAACGGCGCGATCTGGCGTCTCCCGGACTTTGCGGAGGCGGCTGGCTTCGCTCACTTGAAATCACTTAACGCTGCGAACTGACAATGTGTGGGCGTTGCCCGGCAAGACGACCACCCCGCCATCTGCTGCATGGTGGTTCGGTCGCCGGTCAACGTCCGCTTGGCGGCTCACGCTCTGATCGGCCGCTCCTGGCCCGATCTCGGCCGGATGCCCCGCCGCGAAGCTGCGACCGTCCCTGACCGAACTTGCAGCTGTCATTGGTCTGAGCTTGAACAGGGCACAAATTTGCATGTCAAGCAGTTGGAGACTATAAATCCATCAATATCTATTGTTATGCGGACACCACTGTCCGTATAAATACGGCCAGGTCCCCCACAGCAGGTTGCGCACGCGGGACGAACGACGCTGTGGGGTAGCATCACAATGCGCTGAAGGGGCGGTGCGCGAATTCAAGGAGGCGCCCATGCTGAGTGTTTTTTTCCGGTTCCTCGTATCCTTGCTTGCGGCCGTTTCATTGTGCGCGGGCGCTCAGGACTCTGGTCCAAAACAGAAAGAGTTCCTACCGAAGTCAGGTAATGGACGCGTCGTCGTCCTTGTTTCTGGCCAAACGGGCATGCCTGGCTACGTGATGACCGCGCAGCAGATCGCCGACGCCGGCTTCGATGTCGTTCTGGTCGACGGCAATGAATTCTGGATCAAAGACACGAGCCGTGCCTGGAGCATGCTCAAAGAGGTGATTACGCGGGCTCAGGCGGGCGCGCGCGCGCTGCCAGGCAAGGTGGGCGTCGTTGGCTATTCGCTCGGCGGAGCGACCGCGCTGACCTACGCGGCGCGGATGCCAGAGCTCGTTGCAGCGGTCGTTGTAGGCTATCCGTACACCGCTTTCATCAAGGACCCGGCCGACTTTGTCGCCAAGATCAAGGTTCCAGTGCAAATGTTTGCCGGTACGGCAGACACCTACAAGGATTGCTGCCGAATCGAAACGGCGCGCCAACTCGCCGACGCTGCCAAGGCCTCCTCCCCACCCATGCTGACGCTGCATGAGTACGACGGCGTCGGTCACGGGTTCAACTTGGCCACGGCCGCACGTAAGGATCAAGCCGCAGGCCGGGACGCGATCGAACGGACGATCGCACAGCTGAAACAGGCATTGCCGGCGGAAGGAACGAAGTAGTAGCGGCGCGAGGCGTGTCAAGTGCGCCCTAACCACTCGTTCAACTGGACGCGCCAATTCTGCCATTAACCTGGCAAGCGTCGGTGGTGGCGCGCCGGTTAACTTGATCGTTAGCGGCAGCTTTCTAGCCGGCAAGCAGCCATTGTCAAGCTGGCCAAGCAATGGCACCTTGTCGGCTTCCCCTCCCTCGATCAGCTCCGCGCGCAGGTATTCGGTGCCAATCGCGTTGGCTTCCTACTCTTCGAGGTTCTTGCGCTGGTCCTATTCGGTCGAGCCGTCGGCGTTCCCGGCCGGCGCCTCGACGACGAGCGGGCCGTCTTTCCTGAGATCCATATAGCCCATCGCATAGACGACGTCGGAGTTTGGTGTCGTCACCTGCGTGGAAGCCTTGATCCGCTCTTTCCAGACCGGCAGGACGTTGTAGCCTGCGCCGAAGACCTTCTTCGATCCTTCCTTCATCGCCCAGATATTGAGGGCGGGCAACGCCCACAAGTAGGCTTGTGTCGCGCGCTGGAAGATCAGTTCGTCCTGCAGCACACGCGAGGTTTCCGGCGTGGGGTAGTCCTTCTCGAATGCGGCATTGGCGAGTGCGTCGTAGCGGGAACCCTGCCCCATTGCGGCGCCTGAGAGGCCCAGCGCCAGGGCAGCCAATGCCATCGAAGTCCAACGCAGTGCTTTCATCTCGGGCCGCAATTTGTGCGTGCTTGTGGTTGCAGCCGGCCGACGACTTCAAAGGGAATGTCAGGCCACCTTGCGGATGGCGGGCGGCTTCCACGAACCATCCAGGATCGGCTGCTTGCCCCAATAGGCACGGATGTAGAGTGAAAAGGCGCCGCCCGGCGCGGGCAGCCAGTTCGGTTCACGTTCGCCGCCAGGCGACTTTGCGCCGGCATGGAGTGTCAGAGAGCCATCGGGATTTCGCTTCAGCGAGGTGTTCTTGGTGCCGAGCGAGTAGCGCTTCAGGTTGTTCGCGTGGAAGAGGTGCTTGTCGTTGTAGAGCGTCAGCGACCAGAAGCCGTTGACGGGCGGCTCCTGCCCTGCGGGAAAGACGATCTCGTAGCTGTTTGCTCCATTGAGCGCGGCACCGGATGCGTCGTAGTCGGTGTAGAAGTACTGTGTCTCGGTGGGCCGGTTGTCGAACATGTTCGACTTGGCCGTACCGGTGCGGTCAAAGTAGTCGAAGCCCGTCTGGGCATTGTTGGTAGACCGGTTCCAGCCATTGCCCGCCGGCAGTCCGTTGCGACGCCATTCGAAGAACGGATCGATGGCATCCCGCTCGGTCTCGACCGCCGTGGAGACGAGCATCTTCTTGATTTCCGGGTCGCGGTTCGCCGCCTCCATCAGCGAGCGGAACTGCGCATACATCGCTTCCTCCCCCGGCAGCGGCGGCACGGTTTCCAGCACCTCGCCGAACTGGTCGAAGAACTTCTCAGGTATGACCCACTTGGTTTCGCCACCGCCGCCGCCATCGGACTTAGGGCCCGGGATCTCGGGCGCCCTGGCCCAGTCGATCGTCTTCATCTTCCCGTCGAACTGTTTGAGCGGATAGAAGACAACCTGGTTGAGCACGGGCTGGATTGCCTTTCGGTCATCCGCGGTGTCGTTCATGAACACGCGCGGGATGGCGTTGGCCAGCGCAGTCGGGCAACGGATGATCGCCGTGATGCCGGCCGGCTTGTTGCCCTTCCAGTTGGGCCCGGCCAGCAGGTAGAAGCCGGGCCGGGTCTTGTACGGCTTGCCCATCTGGCCGAACTGGTTGGTGCGGGCATCGTATAGCGCATAGACCCAGAACCGCTCGCCGAAGTCGGGAACCTGGGCGACAACCGGCTCCTGGTCGAGCGAAAAGAAGCCAAGCCCGTACACCACGTCCTGGTTGGGGCAGGTCACGAAGGTTTCGGACGGATCGATGTAGTCATGAAGCATGCCCACCTGGCCGCGCGGCGCGGCAGGCAGTACGCCGTTCAGCAAGCCGGGGTGTGGCGCCTGGGTGATGCGCGCATTGCGGTTGAGCATGTTCACCATCGGCCAACCCCACACATAGGCCATGCGGGCGATGACCTGTGCGTATCCCGCGTGCATGGGCAGCCCCGCAGGGGGTTGCACTTCCCGGGCTGGGGCGTGGCCTGTGGCGGCCGACGCCTTCGGCGCAGCATCCTTCGCGTCATTCTTTGCGGCGGCAGCGGCCGGCTGCGGCATGGCCGCCAGCGACGCATAGGCCAGGGGAAAGGCACCACCGAGTGCAGCAAGAAGCCTTCGGGTCGTATTGACATCGTCCTGGTCGCGCATGCCGGCCTCGCAGCTCTGGTCTTCGGAGATGGGTGGCGCAGGCGGAATATCAGCCACCCGTGCCTTGAACTCCCGATTTTGAACAGTCAGTGTGCAAACTGGAATTCAATTGTTCCGCCACTCGATTTAAGCGTTTTCAACATTGCGCTTGCGCGCCGGTTCCGGCCGGGCCCAGGCTGGGTCCAGCACTCCGACCAAGGTAATCCGCTCCAGGTGTTGCCGATATGGGATTCCAATAACGCGCTCTTAGCGGGCGCACCCGGCGAAGGAGGAGAGGTCGCTCCTGAAAAGAGCTGACGTTTGAATGCCCACCTGCAAGCGCCGGCCAACGGCCGGTCCTGGCTAATGGATTCAACCGGTCGAGTTGGAGGGCGCATTGGGGGCCAGGGAATTGATCCCCGGGCATCGGCCCGGATGCATCATGCGCCGGCCATGGTTTCCGCCGTGACGTCCCACCCTGCATCGATGCCACCGGGGAGCATTTGTCCACGGTCTTCACCCACTTCAGCGTCTATCAGCCGGTTCAGCTTGTCGTTCATGGCGAGAAGCAGATCGCGGTGGCTGCTGTCTGCCGCCAGATTGTGCATCTCGAACGGGTCGGCCTGCAGATCGTATAGCTCCACGTCATTGAACCGGTTGAGCTGTTCCAGCGTGGTGGGCCGGTTATGCTGCTTGGGCGAGAAGTACCGTGCGAAGGTGTAGCGTCCATCGTAGACCGAACGTACCGCGCCCCGCTTCATCAGGTTGGGCCGGATGCCGGCGCTCTTGAGCTGGTCCGGCTTGCCGCCCTTTTGCAGGTAGTCCACTGCCTTGAAAAGAAAGTCGCCATCGAGATAGGCGAGCATGTTGTAGCAGAACAGCGCGCCATTGCGGACGACTTCCAGGCCTGCCTGGTCGGGCGCGTCGAGTAGCCCCGAGAAGTCCTTCCCTGCCAGCCCCTTGACGATGGCAACGCGCTTGTCGGCGCCGATGCCAGTCATCGCAATCAAGGTCGGCGCGATGTCCAGGTGCGATGTGACTGCGCGGCATTGCCTGCCACCCTGATAGGCGGGGTGAGCGATGATCAGCGGGACGTTGTTCTGCTCCCGATACGAGACGGCGCCCTTGGCGTGGAGCTGGTGGGCACCATCCATGTCGCCGTGGTCGGACGTGAGGATCACGATGGTCTTGTCGGTGAGGCCGCTGGCGTCGAGTTCGGCCAGGACGGCCGCGATATTGCGGTCCACATCGCGCATGCAGTTCAGGTAGTAGTTGTGCCGCCGGCGCCAGCGCGCGTCCTCGTTTGGAATGGCGCCGACCAGCGCATCGTGCGAGCGAAGGAAATCGCGGTGCGCCGGCGGCCGCCCCGGCGCATCGAGGGCCTGCGCCCGGCTTGCCGGCAGCGTGAAGTCCCACTGCCTGGCATACAGCGGGTCAACCGGGTCGCGGGCGACATGGGCGAGTCCGCGCTTTGCCTGGACCTCGGTTCCGGGAGCGTCGGTGTCGTAGAACATCACGTCATGCGGGTTGACCAGGTTGACCGCGAGGAACCATGGCTTGCCTTGTGCCGCCAGCTCGCGGCCTTTTCCGCGCAGCCAGCTCACGCCCATTGCGGCGATCACCCCGTCGTGCAGGTAGCCGCCGCTTGTGTGGGCAATGATGTCGCCAATGCCGACGTAATCAGAGAAGCCGTAGGCTTCCATTTCGGCGGTAAAGATCTTGGTGGGTGTGCCGAGCTTGTTGACCGTCTCGAATTCCTTGGTGAGATGCCACTTGCCCTTGTACGCGGTGTAGTAGCCTGCGTCGCGAAGCATGTCGCCGAGCGTGCGTGTCTCGGTCGACATACTGCTGATCCACGGGAAGTTGGTGTTGTCGAACATCCGCGTCTGCTGGATGTGCTGCCCCGCGTAAAGCACGGAGCGCGATGGCGTACAGACGCACGAGTTGATCAGATGGTTCACAAACGTGGTGCCGCTCTTCGCCAGGCGCTCGTGTGCGGGCAGGCGATAGTCCGCCGGCAGGTCTCCAGGCTGGAAATGGCGCTCCTGATCGACCAGGATGAAGAGAATGTTAAACGGGCCCGCCGGGCGGCCACCCATGGCGGGTGCTGGCTTGTCGGCATCGGGCGTTGCGGCCTGCGTGCTTTCGCCCGAGCCAAGGCTCAACGCCACGGCGCCCTGCCCGGCCGTGCGCAGGAACTCCCGGCGCGTCAGCGTGGACCCCGGTTCCTTGTCATTTGCCATCACGCCTCCTCATCCATGGCGCTCGCCGCATGGCGGACTTCCGGATCGCGGCATGCTATCGGGCAGGTAAGACTACCGCAGCCTATCAATATCGCTCTTGAGCGACAAGCCGATTTGCTGCCGCTACTGCGTGTTGAACGTTGCCCACCGCACATAAGGGAGTTGACGCTGTGGCGAGGCCTGGAGCAAAGCGGCGGGGCTCATAACGGTGTCCTGAAGGACGACGAACATCTCAGGGAACCACATGTCGAGCCCGCGCTAACGGCAGTCGCCGCCATACCGCTTGCCGCATACCTTTCGCAGCAAGTCGCTCCCGCTACTTTTCATCGGGAGGTTTGCATGATCGACCTGAGCAGCCACTTGCACCCTCGATCATGTGGCGCTTGCCTAACAACTTGTAGCTGTCATTGGTCGTCTTGACTCTTGACTTGAACGGGAGCACCAGTCGCATGAGGTAGCGGACAGGAAAAACTGCCCCAATGGACTAGTCTTGACCATATCGCCCGGCTAGCGGTGCAAGCCGGCGCCCTTGCCTTGCGCTACTGATCGTGGCCGTCGGGTGTTCGCCGATACCCGATCGTTTGAGCGGAGAAGAACCGATGAGTGAATCAACAAGTGGATCCGTCAAGGTGGGCGTCATCACCGACATGACAGGTCCCCTCTCGTTCCTGGGTATCGCCAATGCAAATGTGGCCAGAATGGTGATCGATGAGATCAACGCAAGGGGTGGTTTGTTGGGACGGAAGATCGATCTGTACCTCGAGGACAGCGCAACGACCGATAGCGTCGGGGAAGCCAAGGCGAGGAAGCTCGTCCAGCAAGATCAGGTCGACGTTGTCTTGGGCGGCATTTACAGCTCCATGCGGCAAGCCATCAAGGGCTCTGCTGTCTTGCAGGGCAAGAAGCTCTACATCTATCCGGAGCAATACGAAGGAGAGGAATGCCACCCGCTGATCTTCTGCACCGGCCCGGTGCCGGCTCAGCAGCTTGAATCCACGATTCCATGGCTGATGCAGAAAACCGGAGCAAAGAAGTTCTACTGCCCATCGGCTGATTACATCTGGCCGCGCACGATGAACAGGAAGCTGCGTGAGGTGGCAACCGCCCATGGCGGCTCGATCGTCGGCGAGGAGTACTTTCCGCTCGACCACACCGACTATGGAGCGACAATCGAAAAGATCATCTCCAGCGCAGCCGAGGTGGTATTCAACACGATAGTTCCGCCCGGCCTGGGGTCGTTCCTCGAACAACTCCATCAGTCCGGCTTCATGAAGCGCGGCGGCCAGCTCGTGTGCACGTACTTCGAGGAGAACTTCCTGGGCTTCTTTCCGCCGGAACAAGTGGAGGGCCTGTACAGTTGCCTCGACTACTACCAGAACGTCAGCGATCCTTTTAGCAAGGAACTGCTGGCGCAGTATGACAAGCTCTATCCAGGCGACGCCAAATTCACCGCTGGCAGCGCAGCCACCGGCATGTACCGTGGCCTGAAACTCTGGGAGGCGGCGGTAAAAGAAGCCGGCTCACTGGACCAGGATGGTGTGATCAAAGCACTGGACCACGCGAAGATCGCTCAGGGGCCGGGCGGCCCGGCTGAAATGGTGCCCGGCCAGCATCACGTCCGGATGAACATGTATATCGCCCAGGTGAAGGGCACGAAATTCGAAATCTTCAAGGACCTGGGGGCCATGGATCCGAAGGAGACCGACTCTAGTATTTGAAATAGTGTGCAAAAGTGTATAATTATTGCCATGGAGCGCACATATAGCACTGGAAAGGCTGCCGAAATGCTCGGCGTGTCTGTGAAGACTTTGCAGCGATGGGAACGCGAGGGTCGGCTCATTCCGGCCTCTCGAAGTGATAGCAATCGGCGCGTCTATACCGAACAGCAACTGGCCGACTTCCGCGGCCTTCAGCGCTCGGGCGGCAAGGCACCCACTCGCGTGGTGGTCTATTGCCGAGTGTCCAGTGCCGCTCAGAAGCCGGATTTAGCCAATCAGCGGCGGGTCATGGAGGAGTTTGTTGTCGCGCGCGGGCTTGCAAACGTCGAATTCATTGAGGAAATCGGAGGAGGACTCAATTTTCAGCGCAAACGATTCCAGGCGTTGATGAACGAAATCGGCCAGCGTGAGATAAGAGTCCTGGTAGTTGCGCACAGCGACAGGCTGACTCGCTTTGGCTTTGAGTGGTTTGAGCACTATGCAAAAAC